>JBKHBT010000055.1:0-21757 GCA_046542255.1 Candidatus Zixiibacteriota bacterium
TCGCGGGATTTCTATAATTGCGTCAATGCAAGCTCGAATGCGGAGTCTTGGGATGGATTATGTGTCAATGTTTCTGACCCAGGCGAAGAAGGTGAATTCAAGCATGTTATATCTAATATCGCAATTAATTCAGACTATAGTTATACAGTTTGGACCTTCTCATTAGATGATACTCATCCTGCGAAGAGACTTGGGTATTATGTTAGTCCAGTTACTGATTATGAATATGAAGACAATGTTGGATATGATACTCTAATTACTGATGCTTTGGGTAAAAAGCAAATTGTACAGGCGAGAATCCTGGCAAATACTCATAAGATAAATCTTTTTCCAAATCCATTCTATAGTGAAATGCATCTATCAGGCGATATACCTCTTGAATACTCGGTGTATAATATTGAAGGTCGGCATATAGAGACACTTGACGGCCACTCAACTTGGAAACCAGATGAGAATACCGAGCCTGGCATATATTTGATTAAAGCCAGAATGCCAGATTTTAGCTTTGTGAGTAAAAAGGTTGTTTACATCAAATAAAGTATCTTAGCAGAAGGGCTCATAGAGCCCTTCTGTTCTTTTAAGTAGGAGAAAAAATGAAAAAAGCGATATTAGTAATTTTTCTGGCAATCACAATTGCTTATTCTTTCTCTATAATTTATCCTTCGCATGATTTGAGCTTTGCTACTTCTATTGTTGAGTGCAATGATAGCACTGGCTTTATCGTAAACTCTTATTATAGTACAAGAGATAGGTCTATGTATAAGATGGTTGTTTTTAAAATTGATTCTTTCGGCTCGATTATATGGCAACGTGAATTCCCCGAAGACGGTTTTGCAGCTTCTTGTGATATTGTTAAAACAGATGACGGAAACTATGCTTGTGCCGGAACATATTTAGAAACAGTTCATAATCGTCATGATTTTTATATGGTAAAAATAAATAGTACAGGAGATGTGATATGGGAAAATCACTATGGAAGTATGAATACAAATGAAAGATGTTTCTTTATGAACCAAGCCCACGATAATGGTTTTCTAATGAGCGGCTTTGGTGATTTCCTTAGTACTGATACTATGGATATTGCTAAGAAAGCATATATTGTCCGAGTAGATTCATTAGGTGAGCAGCTTTGGACAGACATAGTTTATGAAAGTGAATCAGTTGCTCTTAAAAACGCATCTTTTAATGATTCTCTTCATATAACTATTGCATTAAAAACTGCTCTCGAAGATTCTGTATTCATCGTTTTTCATGATGTTCACGGTGATACAGTAAGAACGATCTTCAATGAAGACAGATGTGTAAATGTGCAGAAAAGGGATAGTGTTTTTTTATTAAGCCATTGCGGAACACCAGTATCGCTTCTAAATTCTTCTTTCGAAGTTATCTGGTCCATTGATTCTATTTATGATTCCAATGCCTTTTTTCTCAATGATGGTCGTATTGCCATTAAGGGGTTTGCTGGAGAATCTTACAGAGAAATTCTAATTTACACAAGAGAAGGTGAATTTGTCCGAAGTTTTCCAGAATTATATCGCTCAAAAAATATAATTGAAACAACTAACAAGGGCTTCATAGCTGTAGGTACAACCCGTTATACAGGCCAAATTGTAATAACCAAAACCGACTCCCTCGGCAATATAAACAATGAATACGACATAGACCTCCAGCGGGGCTGGAATATGGTCTCATATCCCTATGATTCTTCGGTATCTTATATGACGCTATTTCCGAGTATCGACTATCGCAATATCTACCAATACGTTACAGAATCTCGCTGGTATGACCGGCCGTGGGATGGCATCGAGGCCGGGATGGGGCTTTTTGTGCTTTCCGAGCGCGATACCACGGTCACAATCGATGGCAAATATCGCATGGGCTTTTTGGATATCGTGCTTCATCGCGGATGGAATATGATAGGCACTCCAGCACAGAAAATCCCCGCCGATACGCTAAATTCGATATATGGTGATGATTTTATATCGCCATTTTATTATTTTGTGCCTGGTTCCGGCTATGTCGAAGCCGATACGCTTTATCCCTGCCATGCCTATTGGATCATGACGTTGGAGGATTCTGTTTTGGTGAGGATGAGGTGAAAGCACTCGCATTCCTTAACAAATTATTTTGAAGCTTGATCGAGGAAACCCTTATAATTGACAACCCCAATAAATATCATTATTTTGTGGTATAGAATGCGCCAGCTATGGCGCATAAAATCGCTGTTATTTAAAATTTGAGGATAAAATGCAAAGAACACCATCTTCGATAAGGCCCCATGTAATCCTTCTTGGACGCCGTAATGTCGGCAAATCATCGCTTCTTAATGCAATTGCCAAGCAGCCTATTGCGCTTGTTTCTGATGTGCCGGGAACTACGACCGATCCCGTCAAGAAACCATATGAACTGCTACCATTCGGCCCCGTAGTTTTCCTGGATACTGCCGGACTGGATGATATCGGGCCTTTGGGCGAACTTCGAGTCAAAAGGACACTCGAACATGTCAAACAAGCCGATGTCGGAATCCTTGTAATCGAGGCAGGACAGTGGGGCGAATTTGAAGAAGAAGCTCTCAAAAAGCTAAAAAAACAAGAACTGCCATATATCACAGTAGTCAATAAAACCGATGAGAAACCGGACTGGAAAGCGCCTATCGATGCATTCTATGTCAGTGCAGAGACCGATAAAGGCATCGAAGACATGCGTTGGGAATTGGTCAAAAAATTACGTTCTCTGGGAGAAACCAATCCTACAATCATCGGCGATATTGTAAATGCTGGCGATTTTGTCTTATTGGTGGTTCCAATAGATCTGGAAGCTCCCAAAGGCCGGCTGATCCTTCCGCAGGTGATGACGATCCGCGATATCCTTGATCATGATGCTATCTCAATTGTTTCCAAAGAGCGCGAACTTTTTTCTACGATAAGGCAATTAGGCCGCAAGCCTGACCTTGTGATATGCGATAGTCAGGTGGTTCTCAAGGTTGTCGGCGATGTGCCATCCGATATCAGGATGACGACATTCTCGATTATTTTTGCCAAATTGAAGGGCGACCTTCGGAAATTTGTCGAGGGCGCTGCTATTATCGATAAACTCGAAGATGGCGATAAGGTGCTGATTTCCGAAGCCTGCTCGCATCACACGGTTGCAGACGATATCGGCGGAATCAAGATTCCGAGATGGATAAGGCAATACACAGGCAAGGAGCTTCATTTCGACAAGGTCCAGGGCAAAAACTATCCCGAGAATCTTGAGGAATACAGGCTAATTATCCATTGCGGAGCCTGCATGCTGACTCCGAAAATGATGTGCGCCAGAATCGATGAAGCGGATACTCGCAGCGTTCCTATCACAAATTATGGAGTTGCGATATCTTATGTACATGGCGTTTTACATCGTGTTCTTTCGCCATTTCCGTATCTTCAAGAAATTATATCCTACAATTAGTGAATAGCAATATGTTGTACATTTTTCGATAAGCCTTCGAAAATCAATTAAAAAAACAGCACAATCACCATATCCGCAATACAGCTTAGAAAATATGCTTTATAATCGTTCCTAAAAAGCATCATATTGTGTTGACGCAAAATCTAAGTAAAAAGTCAGATTGAGTTGACAATAGACATAATGATGTATATATTAAAAATAAAAGCATGAAAGGAGTTTTATGAAATTTTATGTAATCGTCTTGATTTTGTTTATTAATGTAATTTTTGCAAATACGGTAGGTATAGAGAATGCGCAGGATGCTTTTAATACCTATATCCAATTGTTCGAGCAGAATAATCTCATGCAGAATCAGTATCAAATATCCACAAGTAAAATAATATACCATCGCAATCGTGATGAAACTATTGGTTACATTTTCCACCTAAAACCTACGGGAGTTTTTGTTGTTTCTGCAAATACAACCAATGACCCCATCGTATATTATAGTTTTGAAAATAATCTCGACACCGAGATTCGAGAAGATAATGTCCCGATGCTTTTTATTCAGACGAGCCTCGAGGAGCATCATAATAGCCTCCGCCAGGACAATTTCATAGAATCAGAAGTAGCAAAGAATCAGCTTCTTTGGCAAAAAATCCAAAACAAAGATATGTCATCGACAATGACAGTCTATGGCCCGCATCTCGATACCAATTGGGATCAATATGAACCATACTATAACAATTGCCCGGAAGACCCAAGATATCCAGGAACCCATTGCGTAACCGGATGCGTTGCCACTGCTATGGCGCAGATAATCAATTATTTTGAATTTCCGCCAGGTATTTATTTTACCGAAGACGAAAGCTATGATACCTATTCGCTCGGGATACATGTGGATGCTACAACAGCGACTATCGCATCGATAAACTATAATGCCTCCGGTTCGCATCCCAATACATCAACAATCTCGGCGCTATGCTTTGCAACAGGCGTTTCTGTCGAGATGGATTACTCGGCTGGTGGGTCTTCTGCAAGTGCCGATGCTGCGACCTTTATGGGTAAATGGCAATATGGATATGCAAGAGATATCGAATATGCCGATGCCGATTTCTTCAGCTCATTGTCAAATAGTATGATAGCATCCAAACCGGCTAATATGTCAATATCGTATTATGATGGTGGCACGCGCGTACGTGGCCATGCTGTGGTTTGCGATGGCTACAATGACGGCACAGATACATATCATCTCAATTTTGGATGGAGCGGTACAGATGATGGCTGGTACACATTACCTTCCACATTACCACCCGATTATAATACCGTCGAAGATGCAATAGTCGATATCACCGAGCCTTCATTTTCGGTATACAATGTTCCCGGAGATTATGGTACAATTCAGGCAGCACTGAATGTCGCCATTGGCGGTGATACAGTAATTGTAGCTAGTGATAGATATAGCGGCGCTGGCAATACGAATCTTGATTTCAATGGTAAACCGGTTTACCTTCGTTCGCAGTCAGGTGCACCATCCTGTACTCTCGATTGCGGATCATCCAGCCGCGCATTCATTTTCGATAATTATGAAGGCAGAAATACTATAGTCGATGGTTTTACTATCTATGATGGATATTATGATGGAAATGGCGGAGGAATCGATGCCGGATACGGAACCGGGCCTTTTATCCAAAACTGCATTTTCGCCGTTTGCGAAGCTTCCAGTTTTGGTGGTGGTGTCAACGCTCAAAGCTCAAGCATTAAATTGGTCAATAATGTCTTTATCGATTGTTCGGCATGGGGTGGCGGAGCTTTGTACACCCAATTTGAGCAAGTGGAGTTTATAAACAATACCTTCGTGGGAAATAGTGCCACAAATGGCGGCGCGATATATGTCAATTCGGCTGCAGAAGTCGCGATGCTTAATAATCTTTTCTGGGACAATACAGCCGATCAAGGAACAGCAGTTTACCTTACTGACTATTTCGGAGCGACGCCTGTTGCTTATATGGATCATGGGCTTTATCCATCGAGCGGAATATCAAATAGTGGTGGTACAATGCTCTATGGCAGCGGCAATGTCAATTCATCACCGAGTTTCCATGATGGATTTAAAAGGCTCGCGGAAGGCTCTGATGGCATCGATGATGGTGCATCTAATGTCGAGTTAGCCATCTTCGATAATCTCATACTCATTGCACCCGATTATGATCTGGACAATATCGCAAGGCCCGAAGGCACTGGTTACGATATCGGTGCATTCGAATGGACCACTACCACCAACATTAATGAAAATATAAAACCATTGGCACTAGATATCAAAGCTTATCCGAATCCATTTAATTCTGCCATAACGATAGATGCGCCCGAAATCGCGAAGATCGTTATCTACGATGTCAATGGTAAGTTCATCACGAAACTGCCAGAAGGCTCTAATACATGGCAACCTGCCAGAAATACTAAATCTGGTGTATATCTAATCAGAATCAATATCGATAAAACTACAAAAGATATTAAGGCCCTTTATATCAAATAGATTAGTGCCTCAGATTTAGTGTTAAGATTTATGTAAAGTAAACAATCTCAACTTTTATCCTTGTTGAGAAGCTCTGCTATTTTATTTCAGGCATTAGAAAGAATCGAAGCGGAGCTTCGGAGAAGCTTGCGATACAAAGCAGAGCTTTGTATCGAGGCCAGTCAACTACTTTTTTCAGTAGTCCCGGCATCGGTATCGAGGGGAGTAGCCTTATTTATTTTGATACTGAATATCACCATTTAGGTTAATGTTTCAAAAAACATAAGTTGCTTAATATTATGAAAACAGGAAATTTTACATTCCGTTAAAACAGAATCGAGATATAAATCCTAACAGATTTGTCAAATTGCATAGAGATTTTTCTAAATTTATTATTCTTCGCTGTTTTCATTTTCTATATTCAATAGCGCTTTGGCATCTTTATTATCCGGGTCCAGGGCAAGGGCTTTCTTGGCTGATTTTTCGGCCTCGTCTTTTTCACCTTTGATTGTCAGAATAACTGCACGCATCAAAATTGCATCCAGATAATTTGGTGCAATTTTTACAGCTTGATTCGCATTTTCCAAAGCAGCGTCATATTCGCTATTACGGAAAAGATATTTTGCTTTTTGATAGAATGCAGGAGCATATCCATCGCCATTTTCAATTACCTCATCATATAGTGCCAGGGCTTCATCGATTTTGGAATTTTGTTCAAGAAGCTTTCCTTTGAATACCCTGTATTTGGGATTATCCGGATCTAAATTGAGTGCCTTATCGATATCTTCGCCGGCTTCATCGATTTTCCCCATTAGTTGACGAGTAACCGCGCGATTATGGTAGGCAGTAGCCATTTTGGGATCATGCTCGATAGCTTTAGTAAGGTCGCTTTCGGCCTGCCCGAAATCCATCATATAATTGCAGCTAATAGAGCGATTATAGTAAAATTCGGCATTTTTGCTATCCAGAGCAATTGCATTGTCATAGGCCTTTATTGCGTTTTCATGATCATTGGCATCGGAATAGATACAACCTGCTATAAAATATGCTCTAGGATTTTCTGGGTCATTTTCAATAACGCGATTTAGAATTTCAGCGGCTTCCTGGCTTTTACCGGCTTCCATGAGTCTTTCGACTGTATCGAGGGTATCATTATAGGTCTGTGCCATAATACTAAACAGTGGAATTAAAAAAAATATAATTAGCTTTTTCATATTTGGCTCCTAATCCTTTTTATTTGCTTTTTCCAAAATATTCATAGCCTTTTCATGATTGGGCTGAATTTGTATAGCTTTTTGAAGGTCTTTTTTGGCTTTTTTAATTTTATCCAATTCCAGATATAGCCAACCGCGCACGAAATAAGCATCCGCATAATTTGGATCGAGCTCGATAGCTTTCGATAGGTCGGCTTCTGAGCCTTCTACATCGGCAAGCCTTGCCTTGGTATAGCCACTGTAATAATAGGCGACCGCATCATTATTGAGCGTATCAAGGGCTATTGCCATATCCAGATCTTCGAGAGCCCGAGGGAATTTATTAGACAGAAAATTGACAAGTCCACGATTAAAATATGCGAGACGCAAATTGTCATCATATGTAATAGCATTATCGAAATCGGCCATTGCATCATCGATATTGCCCTGCTTTAGATTAATTATTCCCTGCATACAATGAGCTTGAGCAAAATCCTCTTTAAAGATTATTGCTTTTTGCAAATCCTTTTTGGCTTCATCATAGCGGCCTTTTTTATAGTACAAAATTGCTCGATTATTATATGCATCGACAAAATCAGGTTTCATTGCAAGGCATTTTGAATATTCTGCTAGAGCACCAGATGTATCACCAGAATCAGCCAGTTCACAGGCATTATGATAGTATTTATTTGCATCGATTAAATTTTGAGGAATAGCAGATTGTTGACTATACAAAAAGGAAATAGTAAAAACAATAAATAAAATAGTAACAAGCTTCTTAAAAAACATAGTCTTTTGCTTTCCATGTCATTGACTTAAGTACTTCCAATTAACAATTTAAAAAAAATGACAGATAAAGCAAGACCAATATAATTTGATATTAGCCACTTTCTTTTTTCCGCGGCACCGACAAAGATTATTTTTATCTAATGGAAAAGATATTTAAGAAGAAATAACAAAATAGCTTATAGTTGCTTTAGTATTTATAGCCGTCTTCGAGAACATCTTTTGTATCTAATATCATTTCGATGACTACCCGGCGGTTAATTGTCCTTCCTTCGGGCATATTATTATCGCCCAGGACCTCTTCGCGCTCGGAATTGCCGTTTTCGCGAATTATTGTATATGGGATGTCCGGGCCATAGCCTGCCCAGTCGATATTTGTGTCATGTTCTATCAGCCAATTCTCGATTTGATTTTGATTATCCAAATCCAGAAGCTCTTGAAGGTATTTCAGAATATTATCGTATTCGGCGAGTGCTCTTTCCTTGGATAATTCTGTATTTCTGCGATATGTTCCCAGAATATCGGTATGGCCTGTGATTTTGACTTCGAGGGTTTTATCTGGTATTTTGGCAAATTCTATCAATCTTCTGGTGATATATTCCAGGCGGTCTTCAAGATATATTGCCTGCTCGACATCCTCATCATAGACAAATTGTACAATAAGTAGCTTCGATTCGATCCTTTCGCGTTCTGTAACATAAATTTGAAGAGTATCATCGGAGATGGCGCGTATATCATGGCCGGTTTTGTCTTTACCTGTGATTTTGGCGAGATATTTTTTATTTACATCCACCAATTTATTATTCTTGTCCATCCAATCCCATGCGATTTTTCTTGGCGCTACATTTTCACCCCTGTCGAGATTTCGTATATGTCCCCCCTCGATACTGAAAATATCGATTGAGTAGTTCTCAAATCCAGCGGGTACATCATGATTAATTTCGATTTTAGCAAGGTCCGCTATATTGCTATGGTCGAGAGAATTGCGGACCTGCATCGGCCTAAATAGGATACCCTGAGCATTAAGCCGCACACGATTTTCACCGCTTTTTTTCAGGCTGACATAGACTCTTTCCCTGTATTCATCGGGAATAATATCGACCAGAAGTTCCTGATACTTGAAACCTTGCTGGAAATCTTCACGCCTTCCGCCGCCTTCTATGATTATATCGACATCGGGATTTTTCTTCAGAAATGGATTGTATTCTTTGGCACATTCTCTGGCTTTGACATCATCGACAAAGAATATATAATCGGCTTCATTTTCGATTTCTACTCGAAGCTCGCCCCGACGATTTTCTTCATTTATCATATATTGTTGTTCCTCGGTTGGTGCATTTCGTCCTAATCCTGCTCTTTCGTGATCGATATCATAGCCCATCTTGACAACTTTGAGATTCCTTGCACATTCAGGCACAAGCTTGATGAAGCGTCTTTTTATTGCTTCTGCGCGCTCGAGTGCGAGATTTCCTTCATTGGTCTCCGAGCGCGGATCATAGTATCCATAGATATTCAGCTTAACATCGGGATTATTTGCCAGGCGCGAGCCAATTGTATAGAGTAAGTTATTGAATCTGCTATCGACAGCATCCGAACCAGCCGAGAAAAATACTACCGGTATCAATGGCTCTTCTTCATGTATTTGCCTGACTTCGGCGATATAGAGTTCCTCCGGCGAAACCGTGAGTTCTACCTTTGGCTTTTGCGGCTTTTCTTTCATGCTGTCGGGGATTTCCGGCCGACTAATTGATTCCTCGGCGAGGGTTTCTTTATTTTTAGGTTGTTTGGGCATAAAACCGGCCGACATGGTGAATTTATGCGAACCGGGGACTTCCTGGCCGACTCTGGAAAGTGGATAGATAAAAGCATAATCGAATCCAAGATTAAACAGATTTTGATTGTGATATCCAAAACCTACTGAAAGCTGGTCGAGATTTGCGCCGCCGCGGACCATGATATCGCCGTTTTTACCATTATCACCAATAGATTCCCATCTTGCTTCGCTGCCAAGATAGATATTTATGGTATTATCATTAATGGTTTCGAGGTCGGTTTCGGCATCCAGGGCAAATATCATATTCTTCCAATGATATGCTGCGCCAGCTCGGCCCTTGAGCGGATGCTTGCTTTCATCATCGGCATCTATCGCATTATCGGGCGGTACGAGATTTCGAAGATATAGCCCGAAGCTCCAGTCGATATCCGGAAGATACATGAAGCCTGCATCCATTCCAAAAGTCATGCTTGTGAAACCATTATCTTGGAAAAATGGATCATTAGGGTCATCATCGAGGCCGTAAACAAAGTTGTCTTCATTATATGATGTGTATAAAAGATTAGCACGAATACCAATCGCCATCTTGCTGAATCTCCGAGCAGCATTGATGCCGAAATTATCATGAGTATAGATATCCGAATAGAGAATATCGCCGCTAATGCCCAAATCTATTTTCTCTGGGAAATGATGAATATAGCCAATTGCGCCGGTGCCGAGTTTATCCGGGCAATAGTTATTATACATCGAAGTAAAATGCGTAATAACACTGTTTTCTCTGAATAGGCTAATCCCGGCAGGATTATAGTTTAGTGCATTCGGATCATCTGAAATGGCAGTAAAAGCACCGCCCAGACCCTGCGCTCTTGCGCTGTGATTGGTCTGGGCATAAATTTGATTAATTCCTATTATGAATATAAATAAAAGCGATAACCTGCAAATGAAGGAGTATTTGCCTGTTCGATTTTCGCGAGTATCTGCCCGGTGGGCTATGTTATAATTTCTATCAAGCATATCCAATACCTAAAATATTGAACAAGTGAACCAAACCCAGGGGCAATTTGCGAGAATCTTAGTTTAGCTCTCCCGGACAGCAGCCGGCTTCTTTGAGATTCTTTTCTGTGAAGAAGAAAGATATCTCGCGCTTTGCTGTTTCGATCGAATCCGAGCCGTGGACGATGTTTTTTGTAGGCGATGCGCCATACATATATCTTATCGTGCCATAGTTGGCCTTCTCCGGATTGAAGTTTCCGATGAGAGTCCTGAAATCTTCGATACAGTTCTCTTTCTGAAGAACCATAGGAATACATCTTCCAGATGTCATAAATTCGATCAATTCATCGTAAAATGGTTTGTCTTTGTGGATTGCATAGAATTCACCTGCCATTTTCTCATCCATCTTGACCATTTTCATGGCCATAATCTCAAAATGAGCATTCATAATTCGCGAAATAACATCACCGATAACGCCTTTGCGTATGCAATCGGGTTTTAGAATTGTAAGAGTGCGGGTGTTCAAACCTTCTTCTCCTTTGTTTATTAGGATAGCTTGCACTATCCTTTTTATCTGCAATTTTCATTCCATCTTTAGAGAAAAGCCCCATTTGCTTCTCTCGAAATAACAATCGCAAATAATAATGTATTTCGCAAATCTGGTCAAGCATAAAGGCCTTCTTAACCAAAGCTCAATATTTCCTTTTAACTAACTAAATACCTCCAAAATTTTACCGTGCAATATAGACAGTGCCACGGCATACAGTTTTTTCATCGACTCTAATCATATATAAATAAGGCCCATTTTTCATCATTTCGCCCTTTTCATCTCTGCCGTCCCATAATATTGTGCCGTCCTGAGTCGGGCTTCCGACATCGCCATTTACCAAAGAGCGTACAAATTGATTATCCAGTGTATAAATATATACAGTACCGAGATCCTGCGCCATTCCCGGATATTCGAATTTGCAGAGGTCGTTTATTCCGTCATTATTCGGCGTTATCGGCTTGGGATGGACAAAGCATGTATCCCCGCACCATATTGCAGCTACATGTACAGTATCATAGGCAACGCAGCCGGAATCATCTTCGACTCTGACCGTCCATGTCGAATTATATGGCGGATAGACGATAGGGTCTGCTATGCCTATGCTGTCTATCATCCAATCCGGTGACCATTCATATCTTATTTCACCAACTCCACCTTCGACATCTGCGTGAAGGAATGTGGAATCATCGAAGCAAATCGTATCATTATCGGCATATGCATCGACTGTAATAGCGCATTGGAAAATCTCACAATCCTCGGTATAGACCCAGAAACTAGCGCGGCTTATGCATCCAGAAACGCTGACATCGACCCAATATAACATGCTATCATAATCAGCAACGACCACAATGCTCTCGGTTTCGGCAGATGTATTCCAGAGATAGGTCTCATAGCCTTCTCCGGCATGAAGTACCGACACACTATCGCGGCAAATTGTCTGATCATCGATCGAAATCTCGGGATATGGATGAACGATTACATTCGTATAGGCAGTATCGGCGCAATTTTCTCTAATAGAAGCAATCACGCGATATCTTGTGCTTGTATCGGGCGATGCAGTCGGTGTCCTGCTATATGGATCATCCAGGCTACTCACCGGTGTCCAGCTAAAACTTGCAGAATCATTGAAAGCGCCGGCATCGACAAATATCTCTGCAAAAGTGCCTTCGCAAATCACAGTGTCCGGGCTGGCAATGATATTTAGGCTGCATTCCGAGCAATCCTCTGTTGTAATCAAGAAAGAATCGGTAACCGAACAGTTCCAATTGGCCACCTCTACCCAGTGAATTTCGCTATCGAAGTCGGCTATTATGCTTGTAGTTGGCAAGGTGTCGCCATTGCTCCATAGATAACTTTCGTAACCAGAAGGTGCAGTAAGGACAAGTGTGCTATCTTCGCAAAGCAAAGTATCCCTTATATCGACTTCAGGATATTCTACTACTTCGATAAAGACATGGACCGAGTCCCGGCAATCTTCGCTATGTGATACATAAGCCGTATAAGTAATCGAGCTTTCCGGCGAAGCGACAGGATTCTGCACTTCGGAATTATCCAGCCAAATATCCGGTTGCCAGAGATATTCTACATCACCGGCAAATCCGCCAAGTTCGAGCCGAAGCTGAACGGCATCGCCTTCGCAAATTATAGTATCCGATGAGGAAACATAAAGGGTACAGCATTCTCGTGCATATATCCATACAGAATCACGAGCAGTGCAGCCATCGAGACTAACATCTACCCAATATAGTGCAGAATCTTCCTCGGCCACAATCTCGATAGAATCCCTCGAATCTCCGGTATTCCATTCATAGGTATCAAAACCATCGCCCGGACTTAGCGAATAAGTATCGCCAAAACAAAGCAAAGTTTCGGGGAGTACAGGTTCCGGAAGTGGTTTGACATAAACATAGCAGGAACCAATGTCAGCACAGCCGGAATCATCGACAGCCGTTACTGCATACCAGGTTGAAATCTCCGGAAATGCTTCTGGGCTTGCAATCGATGGATCAGATAGAGAGGCAGATGGCGACCATTCATAGTCAACGGCTCCGAACCCGCCCTCGACAATCGCCTCTATCATGGCAGTATCGCCGAAACAAATCGTATCGCCGATTGCCGAGACATCCAAAGTGCATTCCAGCTCATATAGGTAGATATCCCAGCAGATAGAATCTCTATTGGCTCCGCATTCTTCGGCAAGATCCGCAGCTCCAGCACAAACAGTGACTGTATCGAAAGGCTCGAGAATTATTCCCACAAGCTCCAAATCCAATGTCATAGTAGGGTCGCTGTATGAAAACCCCAGGCTATCAGGAGCAAAATATCGATCTTCCAATCGTATCCAAACAGAGTCGGCATCGACTCCGGTGCAGACATCATCAGTAGTTACAGAAATAGTAGGCGAAGGATCGAGAATTCTTCCCATCGGTGAAGTAGCCGGGAATGTCGGTGGTTCGAGATCCATAAGAAAACGCCCTTCCACGGGAAGATAGCCCGGCATTAATCCATCCGAATCCTCGACATAAGTGATTGCCGTATAGACAGATTCGCAAGATGGCCAGTCGGAATCCGGCGTGAAAATCAGCGTATCCCCTAAGCGGCCTATTCGAGAATCTGCCCAGTCTATTGCTGTTTCATCTCCGGCTGTCATTTCGACAGTGGCCCAGTTTATTGCGATATCGTCATAGAGCAGGAAGCGGATTTCTTTGCGGGCGCAGGACGTAACGGTGGAATCCGGCGATAGATATTCGACATCGGGAGGGTCGGTCAGGCGGTATTCGAAACATGTATCCATACAGGAGATGCATTCTTCCGGGAAATCGACATCGCAGGCATGGATGCAATAGCTAAAATGATTCGTATCGATATCGACTCCGAGCAAATCATGGTACACGGTCAAGAAAATATCATCATAGACCAGATTTGGATTATCGATATAGAAAGTATCGCCATTTATCGTTATGAAAATACTCGTGCTATCGACACCGAGCCAATCTGTCAGTATGAATGTGAATGAAGATGGCAATGAATCCAAAACCGTATCCATAGCAGACTCGATAGGCTCTACCACAGGCGGCGTAAGGTCTATCGGAAATACAGACGAAGTTGCATGAGTCGAATCAGGTATTAATCTTATTCCACCATCGGTGCGAACCATCTCGGAAAGATGAACCCAATGATATGCAGAATCGGCAAGAGGCGGACTTTCGAATATCAAGGTTGTGTCATTTAGCCAATGCATTCCATCGGGATATGTATAAATCGTTGTATCCATTCTAACTGATACCGTTGCCATATCGACTATTGCAGAATCGCGGATTATGAAGATAAAAGAATCCGGTTCGCATTCTTCGAGGCCCCTAAGAATACCAGTAAGAGGCGGTTCATCGAGGTTTACAACGCAAACATCTATTGTATCAGCACCGCTATTTCCGAATGAATCAGTGGCAGTGATGATGAATCTATAATCATGGCCGGTATCCGGCGGTGTCCAGGTGAAATTGCCGGTATTTCGAAGATTCGATGCGATAGTCGTCCAGCTCGAACCACCATCCGAAGAAAATTCGATATCGATGGGATGAGTGGGATTTCTCATCGGCCAGAAATCGGGATGCGCCATGAAAGAGTCGGGATTGGTTGAATAGAAAATCTCATCCGGCCCGGCGATTAATATATAACAGCTATCCGGTTCTTCTGCATCTACAATAGGGTTTCGAGTATCGCCCGGCTGCGGAATGCCAACTCCCCGGCTATACAAATTCGATTGATAAGGGCAGGGACATGGAATCTGAATATAGAAATTCACAGAATTGCCGATATCTTCATTCAGAACCCTGATATAATGATAATCATAAGAAAATGTATCGATAGTAGCAGGTACAACAAATTCACCAGAATCCGGTGGGTAAACCCAAAACTCTGATGCATCTATGGTGTCGGCAAAATCCGGCGAGATTAGCTGGAAAATAGCCGCATCGGTAAAATTCTCGCCATATACTTTGACAGTATCACCAGTATTATAGCAGCCGGCGCCGATTGCATCGATTTCGATAGGGTCGCAATAAATCTCGATTCTTCCAATATCATAAGCAAGTGCATCCGTCTCTATGACCACATTATAGACTCCCTGTGGAAAATCCGGAACCGTGAATGTAACCGAAGAGGAATCGGCTGCAAACATGCCCGAGACCGATTCTCCCCCGATATAGAGCCTCATCGGCAAATATAGGTTATCGCCAATGATAGAATACAAATCGCCGGGATAAAGGCATGTATCGACTTCGGCAATCGGTTCGCCCGGCAATGGTGCGCAAGGGTCTAAAGTATCGCCGAGGCCCGTCATTGCAAGCATGGCATTCAATATGAACCTATGGTCCATCGGTTCGATATAGCCTACTACCGGGGCTTCGAAAGTATGATTATCCGGCAGGGCAAGTATCCTACCGCCGGCCTCGCAGCTACAGGAGTAGAATGTCGAAGTAGGGTAGGAGACAGCAGCCACAACATTTTCGCCATCCTCGTCCCAGACGAATGGATGAGCCGGAGGTTCTGCATATAAAATAGCCGAAATTTCAAAAAAGAGATATTCAACGCCATCGGTATATGGCGGATAATCCTCGATAGATGTTGTCATAACTTCACCTCCGGAACCGCCATAATATAGGCCGGTTTCCCAGCGAGGGTCATTGAGCAAAATATTATGATTATCGACTCCATCGAATTGAATAGGCATCACGATAAGATTGCCGCCATGACAGACAAATTCGATTATATCCCCGCTTTGCTCATATGTGAAACCATTATAGGCACAAACAAAGCCATGAATCTGATGCATGATGATGACCACTTCGTATTCATCGAGAACAGGATACCTTCCCAGATCGGTCGTGAAATCAATAGTGGCTCCGGCAGTCGTCAAGCTGTCCCATAGCGCTTGATATGTTGTCCGGTCGTGATGGCCACACATTGGAAGGTCATCGACAAGGATTTGTTGCCCAAAGGCAGCAATTGCAAAAATGAAAATACCCAAAAAAATCAATCTATGTGAATTTACCATATTTCAGTTACCCTCACCGGTAAAGGATTATCGGTTGTAGTACCATTTCCAAGCTGTCCATGATCATTCCGTCCCCATGCCCAGACTGTGCCATCGGCTTCGAGAGCCAGGTTGTGATAGAATCCTGCTGCTATCATTATGATATTGTCCAGCGGTGCAGTTCCAATTTCATTAAGGACTTGTACGGGAATTCTGCTGTCTATTGCCGGGTCATAAGCATCCGAAGAGCCGCCAGAGACGGCATTGCCCAGTTCTCCATAGGAATTTTCGCCCCATGCCCAGATTGTACCATCTTCGTGAAGTGCTAGCGTGTGATATTTTCCGGCAGAAATAGCCTTAATACTATCGAGATAACCAGCGCCAGATGGACTAACAACATATCCAGGAATTGGTTGATCGGTGAGTGCTCCATCGCCAAGTTGCCCGCGATGATTTCTTCCCCAGCATATAACATAGCCGCCATCGACAAGTGCGCAGGAATGGTTGCGGCCCGCGCTTATCTGGATGGCAATATCCAAAAAATCGCTTCCCATCGGGGCCAATACATGGACGGGAATAGCTCTATCTATTCCGATATCGAATGTATCGGATTCGCCGCCGATATTTCCATCGCCAAGCTGGCCATTGAAATTGCTTCCTGAAGCAAAAACATGCCCTCGATAGGTCAGCCAGAGCGAATGGAAGCTTCCAGCATCGACATCTAAGACTCTTCTGAGATATCGATCTCCTGAAGGCTGCAGTGGCTGGTAGCCGATATTTCTATCGATTCCGATGCTATATTCGCCGCCGCTTCCGCCCCAGCTTCCAATTCCAAGCTGGCCACTAAAATTATAGCCCCATGAACGGCCTGAAGAATCGAGATTGGCTGAAATCGTATGAGCAAAGCCGCATGATACTGTCTTGCCATTATCTATCAAAGCGGCTGTTGAATCCATGCTCATAACCGGCGTCCATGATTCTGTTGTTGTCAAATTGCCGAGTTGCCCGCGGTGGTTTCTTCCCCAGCTAAAGACATTACCTGCAAAATCTACGGCCGCGGAGTGTTTTTCTCCTAATGCGAGGTAATCGATCATGCTAAGAAAACCAGTGCCTCCAAATCCAACAACCTGAGTCGGCTCCAATACATCGATTGTAGAGCCATTTCCGACCTGTCCATTAGAATTTCTTCCCCAGCTCCAGCAGGTGCCATCGAAAAGCACAAGGCCGCTGTGGGATTCACCGGCGGCGATCATTTTGACTTCATTGCATTCGCCGGGCACGATTCCCGGAACAGTAGCTGTAATAAATATATTGATCCATTGCGAATAGAACTCGCGATTCGGGACATCCTCGCCAATATTCCAGATAATATGGTAATCGCCCGGGCCGGCGACAATTCCGGTATCAGATGGTTCGATGAATGTTTCGCAGTGCAAGGTTTCGCCTCTTGTCGTGATGGGATTTGGGATTATTTGGATACTATCGCCTGTTGGAATATCGCTGATATTGTAATAGATATCCCAGAGTTGGCTGCCATCGGTTCTTTGGCCATGCCCCAGAATTTCGACATTCAGGCCGAATAAGGAAGACGTAATTATTAAAGCCAGTGCAAAAACGATACTTTTTTTTATAAAAATTATCCCCAAGATTAGTTTCCAGTGTTTAAATTCTCAAGCATTTAGATAATTATAATGAAAATTTTCTTTTTTTTCAATTAATATAAGTGAAAATTAAGGTTTTTTACTTAATATAGAAAATATTTTTAATCAGGTTTTGTCTCTAATATAAATAAATCACTTGACATCCACAATGCATAATACCATTATTCCCTTACAATCTTTCCTCTTTCACGGAGGTTGTGCGGTCTTGACAGCAATGGCTGATCCCGCTCTAATAGGCAAGGATGAATCATTATTGTTTCATTCTGCAAAAAATATCTGGAGGTCTGATGCTTAAATACGGAAAAACATCCACCAAAGAATCGATGCGCCTTGAAAATGAATATGGTGCACATAATTATCACCCATTACCAATAGTTATTGCAAAGGGTGAAGGTGTTAATGTTTGGGATCCCGAAGGCAAGAAATATATGGATTTTCTTTCCGCTTATAGTGCTGTTAATCAGGGCCATTGCCACCCACATATTATAAAAGCACTCAATGAGCAGGCTGAAACACTTACGCTTACAAGCCGTGCTTTTTACAATAATAGGCTCGGTGAATTTGAGAAATTTACTACCGAATTTTTTGGCTATGAAATGATGCTTCCAATGAATACCGGTGCAGAAGGTGTCGAGACTGCAATGAAAATCGCCAGAAGATGGGGACACGATACAAAAGGAATCCCGGAAAATGAAGGTATCATCGTAACTGCTGAAGGCAATTTCCATGGAAGAACTATCACGATTATTTCTTTTAGCACAGATCCAACTTGTAGAAGAGCTTTTGGGCCATATACTCCGGGCTTCGAGCATGTACCATATAATGATATTCCAGCACTTGAGAAGCTATTCGAAGAAAAAGGCGAGAAAATCGCAGCCTTCCTTATCGAACCAATTCAGGGCGAAGCCGGTGTCAATGTACCCGATGATGGATATCTCAAAAAGGCATACGATCTATGCAAAAAACACAATATCCTCATGATTGCCGATGAAATCCAAACAGGTATCGCTCGCACAGGTAAACTTCTCTGCCAGGAACACGATGGTGTTAAGGCCGATATGGTAATTCTCGGCAAAGCTCTTTCTGGCGGCGTCTTCCCGATTTCGGCTGTATTGACATCCAAAGATATTATGATGCTGATTAAACCGGGCGAACATGGAAGCACCTATGGCGGAAATCCTCTGGCCTGTGCTGTTGGCAAGGCAGCTCTCGAGGTGATTCGCGATGAAAATATGACAGAAAGAGCGGTTACATTAGGCAAGAGATTCCGTGACGGCCTTAAGAAAATTAAATCTCCATTTATCAAATTAATCCGTGGAAAAGGCCTTCTCAATGCTGTCATCATCAAACCGCAAAATGATGTCGAAGCATGGGATGTATGTGTGAAAATGAAAGAAAATGGATTACTTGCCAAACCAACACATGAGCATATTATCAGATTTGCACCACCATTGGTTATCACAGAAGAGCAAATCGATGAAGCTCTCGAGATTATCGAGAAGACACTGAAACAGATGGAAAAATAGTTTCCTAGAGTCTGGATATTGCTGAAATATTGCATGTATTCAGATTAAATAAATCAAGATTGAAGCTCCATTTTATAGGTTAATTGAAATGGAGCTTTTTTATGTTTAATTTGATTAGCACCTGCCTTTCAAATTGGTTTTGGATTTATAATAGCATAGCTTTAGTGAAATAAGAAAACACTTTACTGATTTTCCAAAAACCAATAAAGTACTCAAGGATTACTCATTTCATACCGACAAATTGATTAGTAATGAGAAAAGGTTTCTAACAAGAAATTTGCCAGGTATTTTCTAATCAAGGAGGGAGTTATATGGCATTTCTAGACAATATTAGATTTAAGCCCAAGATGTTAGGGCTATTTCTGATTATCGGGCTTGTGCCGCTGCTTATCGTAGCTTTTGTGAGTATCAATAATTCACAAAATGCTATGATGGATCAGTCATTCGATAAGCTCGAAGTTACAAGGACATTGAAGATGAGAAACATTCAGGATTACTTCCATGAAATCGAACAAAATATCGATGTCTATGCGAAGAATTCTGCGGTGGTACAGTCTATGCTTCGGTTTGATAATGCATTTACTCAGTATGGAGCCAATAGTACTGAATTCGAAAAATGGGACAATCATCATGGGACAAAATTAGCTGGATATGTTAAAACTTATGAGTTATACGATCTTTTTCTTATAAGTAACGATGGCGATGTTGTCTATACTGCTGCAAGAGAGTCGGATTTTGGAGAGAATTTGGAAAGAGGCAAATTATCAGATTCGCCTCTTGCAAAGGCATATCAAAAAGGCAAAGATGGCTTTGCATTCATCGATTTTGAATGGTATGATGTATCAGACGAGCCAGCAGCCTTCATGTCAACGCCTATTCATGATTCTGAAGGTGATTTAGCCGGAGTTTTGATATATCAGGTTCCGGTCGATAAGATAAATGGCTTGATGCAGGATAGAACCGGAATGGGCGAAACAGGCGAAACATATCTCGTTGGCCCCGATAAGAGAATGAGAAGCGATTCTTATCTCGACCCAGAAGGACATTCTATTGAGGCATCATTTGCTGGAACAGTAGCCCAAAATGGAGTCGATACCAAAGCATCGAGGGAAGCTCTCGCCGGCCAGCATGATACAAAAGTAATTGAAGACTACAATGGCAATAAGGTACTTTCATCTTATGCGCCAATGGAGCTTCCAGGCGGAGTTAAGTATGCTTGCATAGCCGAAATCGACCTTGCCGAAGTTCAGGCGCCTGTTAAAGCCATGCAAAAAAACATACTCATTATTGGGTTGATTATAGCTGGCCTGGTCGCAGCATTCGCAATCTATTTCGCAAATGGTATGGCCGGTATCATGAACTTTATGGCCGAAGGTGCTAAAAGATTGGCTCTGGGCGATGCCGAACTTGAAGGCATGGATAAAAAGAGAATTCAGCATGTCAATGAGCAAAAGGATGAAATTGGCGATATTGGCAGAGGATTCTCAGATATTATTGGATATCTCAAAGAGACTACTGATGCCGCAGTAGCTATTGGCAGTGGTGATCTCGAAGTCGATATAAAACCTAGAAGTGACCTGGATAATCTTAGCCATGCTATGATAGGTATGCGCGATAGCATAAAAGAAGAGCAATATAAAATGGCAAATATGCTAGATAGCATAGGCGCACCTTTCTTCACTACCGATGAAAATCTTGTTGTGCAATCTGCAAATGATAGCGTCCTCAAGGCATTGGGCTATTCAAAGGATGAAGTAGTAGGAAAAATGTCATGTGCCGATATGTGTAAAACAGAAGTCTGTAATACGCCTGAATGTACCATTAAAAAAGCGATGGCATCCGGCGATATTGTCCCGGGCGAAGTTACTGCTAAAACAAGAGATGGCAAGCCTTTGCCAATTCAGGCAGTTACATCGGGCTTATTTGATGAAGGTGGCAAACCATATGGCGGTATGGAAATCTTAACAGACCAGACAATGCAGAAAGAAACACTTAATGAAGTCGCCAGGCTAATAAGAGAAGCAGCAGAAGGAAATCTCGATGAACGCGCTAAAATGGGCAAATCCGAAGGCGACTATCGAGAACTTCTCGAAGGCGTTAATGAGATGCTCGATAATATCGTCAAACCGATTCAGGAAGGCGCAGAAGTTCTCAAATTTGCTGCTGATAAAGACCTATCCAAAAGAGTCGAAGGCGATTATAAAGGACAGCTCGATGAGCTGAAGCAAAATATTAATCGAGCAATCGACAATCTTGATGGAGCTTTGCAGCAGGTTTCTAATGCGGTCGATCAGGTAT
>JBKHBT010000155.1:0-4139 GCA_046542255.1 Candidatus Zixiibacteriota bacterium
AGATGGCTTCCTCGCCTGTAGCTATTATCATTATTGGGCTTTCGGCTTTTTTGGGTCAAGAAAATGAAGACGACAAAATGAAATAGAAAACCGATACTATAGAATTCAATATGATTGAAAACAAGCATCTGTGCTGAAAAGGCAATGACCGAAAATGCAATTAGCTTCTGCAGATTGCTTTTGCCAAGCTGCTTAGATATTATAAATGAAAAAACGGCAAAAATAGCGCCACAGAAGATATGGAATGCTTCGATCAGTTTTATTGTCGATGCCAATTCGAGTTTAGAGAGATAATGGTAAAAATAAAGTGTGAGAAACCTATTATCGAAAGGATTACTATACAGTCTCAGATTTTCTGCCTTATCGACTATCTGCACAGAATCACCGATATAAAAAGTATGGTTGAATATCCATAAATGGAGAATCAAAAAAACAATAAACATAATCAACATGCTCAAAAAGCGATTTCCATCGTATAGGAAATCTGCAAGTTTTTCAATCGGCTTTGAAACCAGGCCCAAAACATCATGGCTTGCCAGCGATGCCATAAGCAAGAAGCAAATTACCTGAAACCAGAGCGGATAAGTTGCCAGAGCAGAATAGCTCCACAGCTTATTCGGCAACAAAAATCCCAAAGATAGCAATACAATAAAAATCAGGAGAATAATATGGTGGCTATGTAGTCTTCCTTTTTTTATTTCCACTCCCTTTACTACATATTCACATGAAATATAAATGTAAAATGCAAATTTTCAATCATTATTTTGTTTTTTTACGATCAGGTTTGCGTAGTGCTTCATTGTCTTGACAAAACTTGTCATATGGTTAAATTAAACAAATGCGATATTTGATTTTCACATTTCTTATTAGTGCTTCACTATTTGCAAAGGTCATCGTAAAACCCCATGCTTCGAGGTTTATCGATGCGAAGCTAGCTAATGATATGTATTATAGTATATGCGAGAAGGTAGATATACCGCCTGATGAAATCGGTGATATCAAGGTCTATGCGCCCGATGACGATAAAGAGCTATGGTCTCATTTTGAAAATCGTACGCCAGAATGGGGAGTCGCTTTTGCTATACCAAGCAAAAGGACTATCATAATGAAACGGGCAGGCCATCGTCCTAATCGAGTTCTTGCACATGAAATCACACATATTATTATTCACCAGAAGGCCGGAACGCATCTCCCAAGATGGTTTGATGAGGGAATGGCAGAATATGCCAGCCGAAGCTGGTCGATGCGGGATGAATTCAAGATGGCGCATTTTTCTCTGGCGGGAATTCCACCGCTTTCAAAGATGGAAAGCCTGTATCGGACGCAAAGGTTCGAGGCGCAGAATATGTATGCCCTCGCTTATCAAGCAATGCTCTATCTCAGAGAAGAGTATGGCGAAGGTATCTTTTACGACATCTTGAATGAAACACAAAGATACCATGATTTCGATAAAGGCTTCGAAAAGGCTACTTCCATCCCGGTCTATATATTCGATGCTGATTTCAGAAAGCATATACAGGATAATTATGGATATATTCGTTTGCTGACAAATACGCAAATGCTCTGGTATTTTATTCTATTCCTATTTCTCGTGGGCGGAAGCGTGAAATTGATTCGAAGATACATATATAAAAAGAAATTGGATGAGATTCAGGAAGAAAAAATCGAATATATCGACTTCGATGATAGCTAATATGAAAATGTAATCGACAAGATTGCTTTTTTCTATTATATTTTACGGTTGTTTGTTCTGGGATGAAATGGAGACTATGAAAAACTTAAGATATTACATAGAATTTCAACTACTAAAATTCATATTAATAATCGTTCGTAACATACCTTATAAATGGGCATTATGGCTTGGTGGGGCTATCACCGGATTTTTCTGGAGAATCGGTATTCGAAAGAATATTGCCCGCAAGAATTTTGAAATCTTTTTTGGCGATAAATATACCGCTTCTGAGCGCGATAAGATTCTTTGGAAGTCTTATGTAAATTTCGGAAAATCAATGACGGAATTTGCACTCATATCGCCTTTTAGCAAGTGTTGCCTTAAGCAATTGGTCGATATGGATGGCGCGCAGGAGCTTTTCGACCTCAAAGAAAAAGGCCAGGGCGCTATTTTGGTTACAGGCCATCTTGGAAGCTGGGAGCTTCTTGGCGCATCCATGGTTGCACATGAATTGCCTATCGACTTTCTCGTTGGTATTCAAAGTAATAGCAAGGTCAATGAAATGATGAATGAAGAACGTCGAAGCCTGGGAATTGGAATTATCAGTATGGGCGTTGCAGCTCGCGGTGTTATGAAGGCACTTCGCAAGGGCCACATGGTCGCTATGCTTTCCGACCAGGATGGCGGAAGAGCCGGAATCGAAGTTGAAATGTGTGGCAAAAAGGTGCTTACCCCTGGTGGGCCAGCGGCATTTGCAATGAAAACCGGCGTACCGATAATAACTGGTATATGTATTAGAAATGATGATAATTACACTCACAGACTCGAAACAAGCTATCTCAAAATGCCCGAATTGACAGGAAATCACAAAAAAGATGTAGAGCTTGTAACACAGGCATATACAGACAAGATCGAAGAGTATATTAAGGAATATCCCACTTTGTGGTTCTGGCCTCATCGAAGATTCAAATATAGCATCGACTATTAATGAGTTATAAATCATTTTTACTTGCTTTTATGACTACCAAATAATAAATTAAATTCGAATTAGTATTCTTTCACCGAAAGGAAATAAATGTCCATTTTTGATAAGTGTTATGAGTTTACTGATGCTGACCAGGTTCGCAAGCTGGGGTTATACCCCTATTTTCGCGAGATCAGCTCAGAGCAGGATACATGGGTAGAGATCGATGGTAATCGTGTTCTCATGCTCGGTTCAAATAGCTATATGGGCCTTACATCGGACCCACGCGTAAAGCAAAAGTCTATCGAGGCAGTCAAGAAGTATGGCACCGGTTGTGCTGGCTCAAGATTTCTAAATGGAACTTTGGATATTCACAGGCAGCTCGAAGATGAGATTGCAGAATTCCTTGGCAAGGAATCAGCATTGCTTTATTCTACCGGTTTTCAGGTCAATCAAGGTGTCTTATCTACATTAGTCGGCCGCAAAGACTATCTATTTTCCGATCGCGAGAATCATGCATCGATTGTCGAAGGCCAGAGGTTGGCTTTTGGCAAGTGCCAGAAATTCAAGCATAATGACATAGAAGATCTCAAGGAGCAGCTAGAATCAGTGCCTCTGGATGCTAATAAATTGATTGTTTTCGATGGAGTATTTTCGATGGAAGGCGATATTGCGCCTCTTCCCGAAGTAGTTAGATTGGCGAAAAAGTATAATGCTCAGATTATGGTCGATGATGCTCATTCATTGGGAGTATTAGGCCCAAATGGCGAAGGCACAGCTCATCATTATGGACTTCAGGACGATGTTGATCTGATTATGTCCACATTTAGCAAATCGCTTGCTGCTCTTGGTGGTTTTATTGCGGGTGATGAGGATGTAATCGATTACCTTCGGCATCATTCGAGAGCTTTAATTTTTTCAGCATCACCAACTCCGGCGGCAATTGGCGCTGTTCGCGAGGCATTGCGAATCATAAAAGAAGAGCCCGAGCGGAGAGAGAAGCTCTGGAAGAATACCGAGCATATGAGAGACGGCCTTAAGGAAATGGGTTATGATATCGGTGTTACTAAGACACCGATTATACCGATAATTGTTGGTGGAATGATGGATGTTTTCAAGCTTTGCAAGATGCTTCAAGACGAGGGTGTTTTCGTTAATCCTGTTGTACCGCCGGCCACGACACCAAATCGCTCTTTGATTAGGATAAGTTTCATGGCGACTCATTCTATTGAGCAATTGGATTTCGCATTGGAGAAGCTGGAAAAATGCGGGAAAGCATTGGGCTTGATTTAGCCATCGAATATTTTTCTTGCCAAATTTTGGATTAGATATATATTCAGTCTAGCTGATATTTCGGCTTTGGCAATTGTTTTTATATATGGGGGCTATAGCTCAGTTGGGAGAGCGGCGCTTTTCAAGATTGAGCAATATGATAGCTCGCCTTTTGTTTTGACAATTTATTTTCAGCTTTCTGCATTATCCTGAAAGCGCTTGGGCTTTTCT
>JBKHBT010000056.1:0-21464 GCA_046542255.1 Candidatus Zixiibacteriota bacterium
CTTGCGTTTTCCGTTTTTTTGTGTGATAAGAATTGCATTTTGGGCAGCGTTTTTTATGCATTTTTATTTCCTATCATAAAAAAGGCTAGTTAATATCTTATAATATAGGGACTTAACCCCGATTTTAGCAACCACTTTTTGTCCAGTAAGCCAAAAAAATAAAAATTTGACAGTAAACTCAAAAACGAAAATCACCCCAACGCCAAGAGCCGTATGGGGTTTCTTTGTTTTAGGGTGAAGAACTTTAGTTTATAAAAAAAACCACTCAGCGTTTGCTTTGCGGTTTTAGGTTTTGATATGAAATTATCGCTAATCAGAATTTAAGTTCGATTTATAAACAATGTCATTGTTTTGATCATCTCTGACTTCTCGATGTAAAGCCCCTTGTAATATATCGTCTGGTATACCATCAGGAAATGCTTGACAAATCATACGTCCATCATTGTTGCGGACATACAATTTGCCATCAACTCTTAAATTTTTGCATGTATCACAAGATAGCATTTCATTCCCTATCTATTTCTTAGTAGATATTTAATTGATTATTCTTGTCGTTATCTACTTGATTAAGATATTACAAAACAAAGCTTTCTGTAACATTTTCGCTTGGTCAATCGATTGAGCGTCCTGTTATCTTATAAATTTTCTTCCAGTTTTCATAATCATTATAAAGAGCATTAAATTTGTCCTTCTTTAGCAATATTATCGCCAGCTCCGGCACCAATTCTTGTTGCGCCGGCTTTTAACATTGCCATAGCAGATTCAAGATTTCGGATTCCGCCAGATGCTTTGACGCCAAGCTTTGGTCCGACAACCTGTCTCATCAGAGTAATATCTTCTTCGGTTGCTCCACCGCCACCCATTCCGGTGGATGTCTTGACATAATCAGCTCCCGCAGCGAGGCTCAGAAGACAGGCAGCTATTTTCTCATGCTTGTTTAATTTACATGTCTCGATTATTACCTTAAGAGTTGCTGATTGATTCTCGCAAACCGTTGCGACCTCGTAGATATCATGATAGACAATAGAAAAATGCCGACTTTTTAATGCCCCAATATCGATCACCATATCGATTTCTGATGCTCCGTCATAGATTGCAAGTTCTGCTTCATGTGCCTTAATAACCGCATGATGTGCTCCAAGCGGAAAACCAACAACCGAGCATACTTCCATACCCGAAGAAGCAACGATATCAAAAGCTGCTTTTACATTATTAGGATTAACACAGATTGATGCGAATTTAAATTCCAAAGCTCCCCGGCAGAATTCACGGATTTGAGTGGCATCGGCAGCAGGATCGAGTAGGGTATGGTCTATATATTCTGCTATTTCAGAAGGATCCTCGAGCTTAATCACTTCGAAATCACCTGCGAAATCGTGGATTATATATTTCCCCAAAAAGGTATCGCCCATTTCTTGGCGAATGTCATCCAATACTTCGGTTATTTCTCTATTTTTGACGTTTTCATTCATTATAGCTCCTTGTCTATAGAAAGTTTTTTATCTATTTCATCGAATAGTTTGTCAAAAGCAAAAAGGTTATATTCTCGCTCTCTATATTTGTCGCTCATTCTCTTGATTCCCTGCTCGAGTTCGATAGAACGAAGCCCATAATATATAGATAATTTGGCTTCTATATAAGCTGCGAATTTATCGCAAAGCTCGAGGAATTGGCCATCTAACATATCATCATCTTTTTCAGAACTTTGCTGTCGAACTTTATTTGTGAACTCGTCACCATCATCGATGAGAAAGAATCTCAAATCCCGAGCAAGAGATTTGGGCAATAGAGGTAATATATGTTCTTGAATATCCGATATTTCGATTTCTCGTAAAACATCAGATAAACCCTCTATTCTGTTTTTCACAGGTGATATCACATCACCTGTCATAACCTCTGGAAGATCATGGAAAAGCCCACAGAAGAAATTATTATAAACCTGATTAGGATTATCGGTGAAGTCTCTTGTTCCGAGGTATGCCATATATGCTACAATTATACTATGGCCCAAAACCGTCGTCTCTGGCACACGATTGGTCTGCGCCCAACGGATCTGATGACGAAGCTGTCCGCAGATATCTATAAAGCGATATGATTTCTTTTTGAGCAAAATCTTTTGAACCCCGATAAGGCTATAGTGGTCTTCCAGCCTCATCTCGATTTTTTCGAGTGTCTTGTCGATACCAGATAATTGCCTATTAAAATCATAGATTATCTTGAATTCCCACCATGTGGCAAGAACCGATGCCGCCTCCAGCAGTTTTTTTACAAAGCTTTCCGATTCAGTTATAGTATCAGGATATAAGGTATCTTGCATTTCATCTATGATTCTCTTATCAACATTCTCCTCAACCAGCCTTTCTATAACGAAATTCCGAAGCTGCACAGGATTTTCTGATTTTATCCTATTATAGATTCGCGGATTTATATCGGTAACAATAACACGCTGTAAGAATTCATAAAACCCTCGCTTAATAAGGTATATCCAATCGATCTGCTGTTCTTCCAGATGACCCATAGTATAGGCAATAGTCATCTTTTGGGCCTGCTTTTCAAGTTCGGTGAACCCAGGTGGACGGATGTGGTCATTCCACCTTTTCATATTTGCAGCCCTATAGAGTAGAAGTATAATATTTCCAGATAGCATGTATTCCTCCATCATGGAATTTTTATTATGCAAAGATTATGCATATAAATCCCATTAATAAAAGAATTTAAGTTAAAAAAGCTCGCTCGTCAAGAATTCTTATCTATCGAATTATTTTTGATAGACAATTTTTTGGCTTCGTCCGTTTTCCGGGTTTTCAAGGAGATATATGCCTGAGGACAAGCCAGCTTCGGGGATCCATAAATTATCGTTTTCTGCTAATCTTTTTATGATACGGCCATTTAAGTCGCGAATAATAAGAGCATCGCCTTGACTATTGTCGATTCTACAAGCTGAATTGAAAGGATTGGGAGAAACTTTGAAATCAAGTTCAGTCGGCTGGTTTTTGGGCTTTTCAACTATATCTTCGAGTACATCGCCAATAAAATCCATCGCCAAAATACGGGCTCTCGACTCTTGATCATAGGCGAAGTTTTCAAAACTGCTCGTATGGTCACCCTCCAGCCAGAAAGTGTCTGTATCGTGATATTCATTGAAATCATTATAAACGTCATCCACTTCGCCATCCAAAATTACAAGTCCCATATCCCCAATATCCCCACCAATAATATGTTCCATATCTTCCTGTGCGACAAAGAAAACAAAAGGCGGCATTCCTTCATGTCTATGATATTTTGGTGAAGCATCGTACCAATTTAATGTATCATCTGTAAATATCTCTCCAAAAGGTAAATAAGGCCAAATCATCGGCGCCCATGAACCGAGTTCATGCCAAAGACCCGGCATATCGTAAACCCCTAATGAAAATGAAATGATGCCCTGTATCTGACTTTCGGCACTGCCGGTTGCTTCGAGGTAGCTGGTATTTGTACCAAGAAGCGTCGATAGATGTGCGCCTGCCGAATGGCCCATAACAAAAATCTTATCGGCTGTTCCGCCATATTCACCGATATTTTCATAGGTCCAATGGAAAGCCTGTGCAACATCTTCGATATGGTCGGGATGTGTTACTTCTGGATGTAGGGAATCGGAGAGGCGGTAAGATATAATCACAGTGATAAGTTCTTCTTCGTCAGCAAGAATTTGGCCAAGCATTCTATAATCTCGTCGGTCGCCATACATCCAGGTTCCGCCATGGACAAAGAAAACGGTCGGAGTGCCGCACGTTGGAGAACTCGGTGTGAAGATATCTAATTTATTCTTATCTATCTGCGGTGCTTCTCCTTCTGGATAATAGGGTATATCCAGATACGATTCATAACTGAATGCTATGCTTATTACAATAATTATTGCGGCTAATAAAAAACATTTTTTCATTTTATCCTCTTTCATCGGGTTTTATTTGTTCCCATTTAAGATATATCATATCTCCCAGCTCGATAATATTTTCAACTAAATCTTTTGGCAATTGGGTTTTCTCTATTACTTCATCCAGTTTTAGTCCTTCTCGGTGAAGGCGAAGTGCAACAACTTCCATGGGTTCTGCAATCTCGATAAGATGCATATCCGGGTCATAGATTCTTATTGTTCTTTGTCCCCATGGCTCTTGTCGGATAGGGTGTGCGAAATCGATATTGCTTTTTTGAAGTATCTCAAAATCGGATTCGATATCCGGAGTTTCAAAATACATTTCAAGCTCTTGCGCTGAATCTTTTGTATGACATTTACTTCCAAATATAAAATTATGTGCAAATTCTTTTTCCCATAGCATAAGGCCATTGTCGAATTCAACAGATTCACCAAAATCCATTAAAACTTCAAGGCCGAAAATTCTCTGATAAAACTCTTTTGATTTTTCTATATCAGATACAAAAAGGACAAGGCCTTTATATTTTGCTTCTAAAGCTTTTTTCATCACAATTACAATTTATTGAATTTCAATTTATTTGCAAATACTAATATTTAATTAATTTCAAATTTCTACGGGCTTTTGCGCACAATGTTTTGTATATTAGTTAATTGATGTTTTAAAGGAGTTTAATGTTCGATTTATTATTTAAAGGCTTTTTTCTCGGATTATCGATCGGTTCTACGTGCCTAATTACATGTGGCCCTGTTTTTCTTCCTTATGTTCTTCGGGACAAGAGAAATCTCAGAAAAGGTTTTCTTCAAGCATTCTATTTTTTAAGCGGCCGCCTTGGTGGATATTTGCTTTTCGGTATTTTGGCAGGGATTTTGGGATCGGTGATTACTGAAGAGTACAGGACTCTAATCGCTAGCATATCGTATATTTTACTCGGCAGTTTTCTAATCTATAATTCTATCAGGCCACCACTGAAGCAGGTCTGTTCAGCAAAAGGGATTCGAAAGGCTTTCCAGAATCCGGCCATTCTAGGATTATTGACAGGCATTAATCTTTGCCCGCCTTTTGCTCTTGCATTGAGTACGGCTTTCGAAAGCGGTGGGCCTTTTGGCGGCATGATGCTTTTCGGCGGATTCTTTTTTGGATCAGCCCTTTGGTTTATACCGCTGGCGATTTTCTCTGGATTTAGCATATATAAGCCAGTCAGGATAATATCTCGAATAGTCGGCGTGCTCGTGGCACTGTATTTTATCTATCAGGGTTTTGTTGGGATATTCAATGAGGACAAAGCCATATCTTCGAATAAAAAAACTGAATCAGAGGAGCAGATATTATCATTTACTGAATTTGATTCAATATACATTGTATCGGAAAATGAAAAAATTGCGCATACTACAGATAGTATTTTAATGCGAAGAACTCTGAAAAGCTATGCGAGCATTATACATAAAAGCGAATTTGCATTTGATGAGATTCCTGTTGGCTCTGCTGTATTGCACTTATCTTTTGAAGCCGGTAATGATTCCTTGAAATCGATTTCGAAAGAAAAAATTTATTATACTGTAAATGCAGTTTTAGATAGCAGTAAGTCATTATATGAGAAAGAACTTGAAGTACTTGCTAATATGCTACGTCAGTATTATTTTAGGCGTGATGAAAATGAAGGTTTCTATTTTATAACGGAGCCGGGTGATGGTTGATTACGATCCAAATTATCGAAAAGTAAAACCATACAAAGATAGAAGGCTATTTTACAAGATTGCATCGGTTATTCTGGGCGTTTTATTAATTGTGGGAACAGTTTTTTTGCTAATTAGAGACAGTTCCACTTCCAGTAATACTAATTTTGAAATCGATGGGCTTGCTAAATCGGATATCTCGAGTTTTGATGATAATGATGCTTCATCCTCACCGAATCTCGAAGAGCGATTAGACAGTTGTATTGCCGATTGTAGGTTTCTTTTAGGGGTTCCAGAAAATCAAATAAGGATTAGAAATACTCAGGATGAGTCCGGACTGCCGGGGATTATGCAAAAAAGAATCTTTATGAATGTGCCGGATGTCTTTCCAATGGCACATGTGAACCAGATTGTCCATTTTGCTTTTCGAAGACGTAATTATGAAGTAATCGATGGATTAGAGATTATTGCGGGTAGAAAAATTCTCGTAAAAGCCGGTGAAAATGGGTTTGTAACACATATTATAACAATAAGAAGGAGACAGGACATAAAGCCTGAGATAGGATATGTTTCTTTGATAATTGGCGGATTTGGCAAATATCCAGTGAAAAGTATTTCTGATCTTTTGGATATTAAAGACCCATTCACAGCAGCTATTATGCCAGAAGAAGAATATTCATATGAAATTTACCATGCTTTGAAAGAAAAAAATACTGAAAAATTTATCTCAATATCACTAAAAACGAACCATAAAAGAAATAATTCATCGATAAATGAAAATGATATAAAAAGAACGATGGAAAGAGCCTTTCGAGATTTTCCAGATGCCGTTGGGGCCGTTAATCTAATACATAAAAATGTAAAGCGAAAGTCTAATATTTTTGCTATAACAATAGAAGATTCTTACGTGGATTCCATATTTTATATTAATGATTTAGTTGGCAAATATCCTAAGAATGAAAAAATAATCCGAAATGAAGGTTTTTTATTTGCTCCTGTCGATTATATTATAGATATTACTAAGGAAGAAAATGGAGCAGGCTCATCGGAGTTATTTGATTTTGCTTTGATGTCGAGATTGAGTGAAACAGGTGTTATTATTGGCATATACATCGATGAAGCAAATATCAGAATTCTCGATAAGAATATTAGAAGGCTAAAAAGGCTGGGCATAAGGCTCCTGCCGGCAAGCGAAATGATCAGGAGGAAAGAGAACTGGCAAAACCAGCAAAAATCTACCGCTTCTTAAATGAAGAGAATGTTTCTCATGAGCTGACACACAGAGACGAAATAGAAGCGATTTTGCAAGAAGCCGAAGAGACAGAAAGCGAAGTTCCGGTGATGCTTATTAAGACTATGGTTATCGACCAATTGGTCGATATGCTTGATACTACTGGCGTAGTGCGGAATAAATCCAAGCTTGGTAAGCTAATGAGCAACCGTGAGAAGCGGATGTCAACTGGCTTGCAAAATGGCATCGCTTTTCCTCATGTGAGAACCGATGTAGTCCGTGGCTTTGGTATGGCTATTTTGATTCCAGATATCCCAATCCCTTATGAATCTTTCGATGGAGAGCCGGTTTCGATTATAATTGGCATGGTTTCTCCTACATATGATGATTCTTTGCATCTTAAAATGTGTGCAAAAATCGCAAGCCTATTCGAATTTGAAGATTTTCGCGAAGCACTAAAAAATTCAAAGACTTATGATGAGGTCGTTTTCCTATTTAGACAAGAAGAATAATAGATTCTGGAGATTATATGACACTATCTGATAAAACAATATTTTGCCGTTTCTGTGGCGGTTTGTTGGTTGATAGATTTATCGAGGGCAAAGATCGCTTGATTTGTGATCAATGTAAAATGATAACTTATATTAATCCGGTACCTGCTTCTGCTGTTGTCGTTCTCAAGGACAATAAGGTTCTTCTTGTAAAAAGAGGCGCAGAACCCAAAAAAGGGATGTGGTGCCTGCCAGGTGGCTTCATGGAAGTCGATGAATCTCCCGAAGACTGTGCTATCCGAGAATTAAAAGAAGAAACCGCTTTAGATGCAAATACATACGAACTTTTGGGCCTATATTCGCAAAAAGACGGTCGATATATGAATGTGCTTCTTATGGGTTATTTTATAGATGAGTATGAAGGTTCTCCCATTGCCGCAGATGATGCTATCGATATCGGCTGGTTTTCTTATGATGAGCTGCCCAGGCTTGCATTCAAAGGCCATAGGTACTTCATAGATTTGGTATTCAAGCAATAATATCTCTAATTTACAGAATTAATACATTTATATTTTAATACTCGGGCTTTTGGATACATCTCTTATTATCCCGAATTTTGTTTCGCTTCTTACTGATTCCAAAGAGTCTATTTCAAATACAAAACCTTTTTGGATGCAGTCTCATTATCGGAAGAAACTCTAATAAAATACATTCCAGAATCGAGATTTTTCGAAGGCGACCACTTGCCGGCCGCAGGATCGATTCGCTCAATAAGATTGCCAGTAATATCGTAAACTGTTATGGTCTCGATATCTTCTCCTGTGATATTAATACTGGAATTAAAAGGATTAGGATAGATTGTGATTTCAAGCGCATCGGGTTTATCCTGATAGTTTTCTGCAATAGCTGTTGGCAGGTATCCATAAACCATCATATCATCGATGTACCAACCAGGAGCAGCTACATAAGGGTCTGAGCAGAAATCCAATTGAAATTGAATATCATGGCCAATAAAGGCCGTCAAATCGATAATGCATTTTTTCCAGCCATTGGAACTTCCGGCAAAGCAACTTTCGCCAGCAAGGTCGCTATGATCAACAAATACACCATCATAACCTCCATCAGGCTCGATTATTGCAAATTCGCCGCCATCTAAAGAGATCTTAATATTGCCTCCATCATAAAGTACATCTGGTTCTGCTTCTGTTGAATACCAGTGCCAGAAAGAAAATCTCGCAATTTCAAGCTCATCTGGAAGGGTATAGGTATCAGTTGTTATGCTGGAAAGCGTATTATTGCTATAGTCTCTGGAAAGCTTCGTAGCCAAGAGCATTTCACCATTATAGGCCGAACTAACTCCATGTGAAGGTATGCCTCTTTCCCAGTCATTTGATGCTGCGAAGCCAGTGCTTGTTTCGAAATCATATTCTGCAATAACAAAGGGAGTTCCCACTGTAAACTCGATTGTGTCGCTATTGTAATAACCATTGGGGTCCATAGTGATAACTTCGAGCTGGCAATTTTCATCGAGCATCATGGAGCTATCGACTCGAATCATGAAGCCCATCTCGCTATTAGCAATATCGAAAGACTCGATATCGCCTATAAAAATGCTGTCCTGGATGACTTCTGAGATTCCATAAACCGGATTGCATTTAGAATAAATATCAACAGCATCAGCAATTCCGGCATTTTTAATGCTAATATGTATTCTGATATCTTCATTAGGGTCCGCAAAGCCGCTTCCATCACCAGTAGTATCTGAAAGGACGAAATTTTCGAAAAGAGGTGCGCTTCCAGCTGCGAGGGACATATAGATACATGGCCATTGCTGAGATAAAACAAGAGGCATTTTCCTATCCAGACTCGGCCAGAAACCATCGGATGAGAGGCCAACTTCAGGTACAAAGGAGAATATCTTTGGCTTGGTTTCCTGTTCGCCATACATCCAGTCGAATGTACCACCATTGGCATCATAAAGAAGGTCATCGCCATAAGGGTAGCCATTGTATTTGCCCATTTGTGCGCCAAGCTCGGTATAGATGTCTTCATCAGGATTGGTTACAGAGCTATTGTAGCCCCAGGGATGAAGATACATTCCGCTATATGAATGGAAGTTAAGATGCGTTACGAATTCATGGTCATTTGCCAGATTCCTATATGCCTGAGTTTCTGGCTCGGAAAAAGCAGATGGCCCACGATAGGTTTCAGAACTTGTTGATGGAGATGAACCGGCATCATCATAGGCCCATTCATAGCCAAAATTGCGATTCAAATCTACGCCCCATGTACCATCGCCATTGTTTCTGCGGTTTTTGCGCCACATTCCACCACCATGTGGGTCAGTGGATTGATTTCTCATGACTCCATCAGGATTAACAACCGGCACAAAATAGATTTCCCTATTATCGACAATATAGGTAGCAACTGGATCGGTTCCATATCCATCTATCAGCCATCGCATATAATAAATCAGTATTTCATGGGTGATTACTTCACGTGCATGAATCAATGCATCGAGATAGATCTCGGGTTCGTCTTCATCAACCGAAGCATTGTCCGAAATTTTGACAATCCAGATATCATTGCCATTATGTGTAGTACCGATAGATACTTTTTCTGTCATCAGGCCTTCGGATACAGCATAAAGCGAGTCCAGAAATTCATAAGTCTCTTCCACAGTACGATATCCGCCCATATCCAAAGTAGGGTAGAGGTGGCTTTGGCTTTCGAGCCTTTCTTGATAGAATTTTTCCATATCATCGATCTCGATATCATATTTAATTCCAAGATTATTGAGCCTTTCGATGTCATTAAAATTTGCTACGGCCTTTATACCAAACCGGGGGTCTGCTTCGACTATATCGAAGCCCTTACCGGCTAATTCTTTTTCATAGTGAAAAGCTATATTCACAAGAGAATAATCTGCTAATATTAGTGCGCATAAAAATGACAACAGGATAAATTTGGATTTCATCATTAACTCCTAAGGCAAAATATAATTTACACTTCACATCTACCTTCATAATAAAAAAAATAAACAAAATAGTCAATGAGAATACTATTTTTTGATTCCTCTGCTCTTCAGCATTTTATTTCTCTGGTAAACAGCAGCAATTATGATAATGACTCCGCCCATAAAGCTAAGAATATCTGGCATTTCCTTGAAGAAAATATAGCCTGTAATAACAGCAAATATTATATGTGCGTATTTGTAAAGAGCGACCTCTGTTGCCTTTGTATAGTGATAGCTTTTTGTGAGTGCAATTTGGCCGATAGTGGCGAAAATGCCAGTTCCGATAAGGCCTATCATTTCCATTAAATCAGGATTTTCGAATTGGAAAAGCAAAAGCGGAGTTGTTGCAAGAAGCGATACCATTGAGAAATGGAAAACTATCTTATTCGCTGGTTCTTTTTCCGACATAGCACGAATCAAAGTATAGGCAGCTCCAGAGAAAATCGCGCCCAATAGGCCAATAAGAGCCGGAATATTTATAAAATGCCGGGAGCCGGAATCGAACCGGCACGGTGCAAGCACCGAGGGATTTTAAGTCCCTTGCGTCTACCTGGTTCCGCCATCCCGGCATTATCATCAGATATCAAAGGATTAGTAATTTATACTTGAAAGGCAAAATGTCAAATAGAAATTTAAGGTAGAGATGAAATTTGTTAATTACCAATTCATACAAATATCACGTATTACATCATGCATCAATATCTCTGTAAGGTCTTCCAGTGCAATCGGAATTTCATCATATCCGGTATCGATTGGTTTGAAGGCATAATGTACTCTTGTATATTGATCTATATCTGTTGTTGTCCTGTATGAGAGAACAGCGCCATCTTTTGTGCGCATTGCCTTGATTCGAACTTCATAGCCATCTTCTGATGCCTGCGAAGGTATAAAATTGACTTCTATCAAAAGGTCGATTTTTTCTCTTAAGGCACTTATCTCGGCCTCGCGAAGGTCGGTTAGTTCAAGCTCATTGGCTGTCTGACGAAGGGCAAGAGCTTTGTCGATTATTCGCGCCTCAGACTGGAGCAAAATATGCATTATACGCTCTTCAATAGTAGCAGATAGAATCTCATCGATATCTTCGACTTGATTAGTATATGGGATATATCTTTCAGTATAGACTTTTTTGGTGATTTCATTATTGCCCTTCGTAGTAAATTCGAGCACATTTTTATCCTCTATATGCCATGATGATATTCGAGTATTTAAATCACTATTATAGAAAATCCCTGTTTTGATATGTTTTAGGATATTGCATCCCAGATTCTGGTAATTAGAAGTGCTGCTTTTTGTAGTGCTTCGATCATTGCTTTCATAATAATTCCCACGATGCCTGAAATTGTCTGCAGGCTGGGGCAGACGGTCCTGGTATATTTGCATATCGCGCGGTGGAGCTGTATTTCCGGGGGGTGTTTCTTTCCAGCATGAAAAACCCAGTATCATAAGTAAAATTGTGAATAATAGCTTTTTCATTTTTTTCCTTAAAAATTAAAAAAAAATCCTATATCAAAAACCATGTCACTTCCTTCATCATCTTTAAACTCCGAATAAAAACCGACCCCAAGGTTAAAACCGAAAGATTGCCCAAGTTGAAAGTCATACCCTGCTACTACTCCCGGGCCGCCATGATTTTTGCCATCGATAACCGTTAACCAAATAATGGCATCGAAGTATAGATTTTTATAAATATATGTCTTTAGGCCCTGATTTGCCGAATATCCTTGTGTGCTAATATCATATCCGGCACCAAGGTGATAAGCAATTCCGACATTTCCTAAAGATGTATTATATTGAAACTTTGCACCAACGCCAGAATATGAAATACCAACTCCCATACCTATTGAGGACGGATTAGGAGCTGAACTTGCAAAATTTGTATCATCTTTTGAAGGTTTTTCTTTTTGTTTTGGCTTAATCTTTCTTTTTTTCTGGGTATATTCTCTTTGCTCAACTTCTTTAACCTCGATATAATACGAATCGATGTCCTTTTGTATCGACTGTGTGCGATAGGTTTCTACCCCTAACTCTGTTAGATAAAGGAACTGCCATTCAGTAACTTCAAGCTCCCTGCCTGAAGCATCATAAAAATGTGTCCTGACAGAAAGCCGATAATCTTTATGGCGGCTAAGATTTCGGAGCTGTGTCCATACTTCGAGAGTATTTGTTGCGGTTCTATTGCTTCCAATATCATCCACGGCGATTCTTGCACTAAGTTCATTGTCCAGAAAAACCACTTGATTAAGTGGCTGCTTTTTATTGGGATTATTGTATCCAACCGATGCACGGCTGGCGCATCCGAATTCAAAAATCATTATAAGAAAAAGAATAAATACTATTAATCGGGGCTTTATATTTCTAAGTTTTGATATCATTTATAGATAAGGGAATCTATTCCTTCTTTGAGGATTTTATAATTATTGCTCCAAACAATGAAACCATTATTTAAATCTATCATCTCGAATGTAAACAGGAAATAATTTGACTTATGAAGTGATTCTGGGTCGATAATATTTTGCGACACAATTCGACCTGCGAGTTTAAAATCTGCGCCTGCAGGATTTTTGGATGAATAATAGCCATCGCTGGTTAGTCCGGCCTTATGTATATCTCTTTCTTTTTCAATACTTTGGACATATTCTCGAGCAACAAATAAAATCCTTCCAGCAGATGCTCGTACAAGTTGTGTTCTAAGATCATCTGTAACAATATTGAGATTAATCTCCTGAGAAGACTCATTCTTGAAATCGCTAGCATCGATTATTACTCTCGGCGGGAAGGCTTTATTGCTAACGATAGGACAGGCCAATAAATCGCGAACCATTTTTCCAGTCATTGCATTTAGTTCCGGATAGCCGATTCCGGTTCCTGTGAACATATCGGGGTCATAGGAAATATTATCAGTTGGAAGAGGTTTTTGTTCAGTCGCGGAATGAATAGATGTCTTTGCCTCGCGCTGAGACATGGGAACATTAACATTGACAATCTTCTCTTTGGATGCTGTTTTAGCTGGCTTTTGGCCTTCATATCCCAATTTTGCCTGGTTTTGTTGATTATCCATGTCGCCCTGATAGCCGAAACGTGTTTTATTGTGTGAATATGGCGATGTTTTATCTTCGGGAGAAAATGTATTATCCTGGCTTTGACTGTTTGTATCATAATCACCAGAAGTATCGGCATTTTCGAATAAGGCATCTGTTGGCGCTTGATTATTGTCATTGGATTGATATCTTTTGGGGACATTGGCAGTAATAGAATTTGTTTCCTGCTGATAAGGGCGATATTTTGTATTAATAACTTCTTGTTGGTGTGGATTTTTTCTATAAGGTGTTTCGCTTTCAAATCCTGCGCCTACGATATATTTTTCTCCTGTCCTGTGCTCTGTATAAGTGCCTGCTGGAGATGCACTTTCAAATAGTTCATCAATATTTTCTGTGCTTTTATCTTCAGGAGGCGTAGGGGGCAGATACGTTCTTTTAGGTGCATTTTCGGCTTGCTGCTTTCTTATATCTTGAGCAGATCTTCCGAGTGCTACGCTAATAATCCATCCATAATCGGTACCATGCACAACTTTGGACCAATCGCCTTCGCTTGTAATAAATATCACAGAATCGCCACGGCCGAGTGCATCTATTTTCTTTGAGTCAACATCGGGTTTATCATATAGATGAGTCTTTTCGGCAATAACAGGCTTTTTCTCTGCTCTTGCAAAAGCGATAAATAATAGTAAAATTAATGCAAATCGTATTCTCATAGCAAAGCTCCCAATGCCATAGGCTCGATTATAGATTTCAATGCCGAAAGTTGCGAATTATTGGCTTCAATGACAAAATGCCATCTATAATTCATAAAATAATATATTGATGCTTTGCGCAAAGTCAAGTAAAATTATTCAAACTTACTGAAAAATAGCATTTTAAGTCTTGATTTCTAAGATTTAATCTTAACTGATAGTTTTATATAGATAAAGACAACAAACGAGAAAAGCGATTGATATTCATTCTTATGACAGCTATTACAATTTTCATTTAATCTCATTACAAAGCTCTGCTTCGATTGTGTTTAGGCACTTAGCCATTATTGGAAGCGGAGCTTCCAAAAAGTAGAATTGTGAAGCAGAGCTTCGCAACTGGAGTTAAAGGAATTTTTTGTTTAAGCTTGTAAAAAAACTTAATGCTGGATCGAGGAATTAAAAAAGCTCGGTAGGAACCGAGCTTTTTTAATTTTTGAACTGCTTGACTTCTTAGTCGAGTAGACGGAATCCCTGAATGGTCTGGAAATCGTATGAGAACTGAATTTTACCATCGCCTTCATCTAATGAAGTAATCTGGGCTTTTAGATAATAATTTCCGCCGGTTGCTGGAATCATAGCAACAAAAACATCGTTCAAGCCGGCTGCTGCATTATTCGAATAGGATGCTGGATCACTTGGAGCTGCATCTATATCATAATCTCCGCTATTAACCAGGTAAGTGGTGTTTGCAGAACCGTTTTCAACGTCCGGGCTGACAATATCGAGATCATTATCGAGATAAACATCGATATACTCAAAATTTTCGGTTGTGAAACTGTAGTGTTCACCAGTTCCATCAGCATACCAACCATAGCCGCTCTGGCCTGAAGATGTGAATTTCCATACATAATCTGAAGTAGAGCCACTATAGGTGGCACTGCTTGCAGTTGTAGGGTCACTAACCTGATCTTCAGTATAAGCAACCACAGAGTATTCTCCAAGCTCTTCAGGTGCATTATGGGTGTATGTATTAGTTGTTAGGTCCTCTGTCACCGTGGCACCATTGAAAGTAATACGATAGGACACATCTTCTGTTGTAGATTCTGTCCATGTCAGAAGTAATGATGTGCCATCTCCGGCAGACTCAAGCATAAGATTCGATGGAGCAACAATATCTTCTTCAGGATCCTCATCACAGCCTAAAAAAGCAAATAATACAAAAATAATTAAAAGTGAATATAGGAGCTTTTTCATACTTCTCTCCTTTACAGAGTCTTTTTAGGTTTCTTTTTCTTATCGGTTTTTTGGGCTGGAGCCTTTTTCTCTTCTTTTGCCTCTTCTTTTTCTTCTACTTTGCCTTCTGTCTTTTCGCCTTCGCCCTCTTCGCCTTCGCCTTTCATTTCTTCAAGCTTGGATTCGAGTTCTTTGACTTTGGCTTCTGATTCTTCGAGTTTTTCTTTTAGCTCGACATTTTCTTTTTGCAATTCCTGCATTTTTTCCATGGCGGCCTGATTTTCACAGCCGGCAAAGAAAAAGCCCGCTACAACCACCAAGATAACTATAAATGTTACCTTACGCATAATTCCTCCTTCGATGTTGGTTCTTTTAAAAGTTGTTGTTAGAAAATTAGGCTTTTGCAAAGAAAAGTCAAGTAAATTCTAATTGAAAAAGATTGAAAAGAATTTTTCTAATTCAAATATTTGTGGAATTTAGCGGAACTTTTTATATAAAAAAAACAGCATCAATGCTCCGTGATTGTATTTTTATAATGAATTTCGGGAAAAAGAAGAATCCTGGGCTTTGCATAAAAACCGCTGAGATTTTCCAGTTCTTTCGGGTCATTTAGAACCGTTTTACCTGGGGCATAATTTTGGATTAAAATTTTGTATTCCTTTTCGAGGGCTTTGCTATAGCCGAAATAGTCGATTAATATAGCTTTCCATTTTTGGTCTTCTAATGCATCGTGGAAAATCGCTCTGGCATTATCGGAAATGGCATTGTCATCCCCTCTTGCAATATCCCACAAAGAAATAATAGAAAAATATGGCCTTTTCCCTGCTAAATGATAGTAATAGGGATGATTATATATATAGATATCACCGTTTATAGAGCTTAACTGAGATATGAATTCATATCCAGCCGGCTTATCCTCAGAGCCAGGAACGTATCTTCCCGGAAGATAAAAGAGCAATACGAATTGAATAAGCAAAAGAAAATATAGAACTGTTTTGTGAATAGGTTTTCCGTTTTTGAATAATGTGAAAAAGCCAATAGAAGCATATATACAAATTGCGGCATAGGCTGGTATGAGAGTGTTTATTGCACTTCCGCTATGGATTCTCATTGTCCATGATATAAGAAGCATCGAAACAAAGACGAATATATGATAGGTGATTTTATCATTTCTCAGAAATCCTAGATATGAAGACAATTCCTTTGACGGCAGTAATTTGGTCTTTTGATGACAATAATAGATGAAGTATATTATCGATATGATAAAGGGAATGCCAAATTTCAAGAAGATTTCATTTGTCCAAAAATAGTGAATGTATTTTTTTATCAAAGCATGCTGGCTGGGAAGTTCGAAGCAATAGTAGTAAAACCAACCATCGGTATTATGATTCAATACTAAAAAAGTTATTACTGTCGGCAAAAGAAAGGCAAGCCCATAATAGAGAGCTTTTCTCGGAGATCTGGACAATACAAAGATAGTCATAGAGAAAAATATGAAAAGCGATGTTTGTTTAGTATAAAATGCCAGATAAAGAATCAAAGCTGATAGTATAATTCTAAGATTAGACCTCAGGTTTCTAATTAGATAAACAGATAAAAAGAGAAGAAATACAAATAAATTATCGACTCTCGCCAGGTCATACCAACCGCTTGTGATATTGAAAGTCGTACTCATAAGGCCGATACCAACAAGAGAAAAGAAAAAACTGCCAGTCTCTCTATTAATAAACAAATACACTAAAAAAAAAAGCAAAATCGAACTTATGACTGAAATAAAGCGCAAAACCAGAATATTGAATCCAAATATTTTAGTCACAAATTCCGACAGATGAAAATAAAATGGAGTGTAAATATTGGGTATGTATTCCAGAACGGGTTCGATGTAGATTTTTTTGTTCTGTAAAATCCGCCAGACAGTATTTAGGCTATCGCCTTCCATCCACTCAAGCTCGAAAGGATAGGGCAGGCGCATAATGAAAAAATATAACAAGTAACAAGTATAGAATATTGAAACTAAAAGCACCATAGATTTTAACACTTTATTTATATTTGAGAACTTGACCTTTTCCATATACCATACTGACAAAAATTTATTTCAAACTAATAATAATATAATATATTTTACTTAGACAGATAAGAAAAATCTTGAGTAAGCAAATTACGGAGATTAATGCTGATTGCTGGGTAAAATCTGGTCTGTCAAGAACACCACTATACAAAAAAACCGACATCTTTCGATGCCGGTTTATATTAACTTCGCTATGTCAGTCGAACTATTATTTTATAGACTCATTCTTATCGAGCTTATGTTACATAAGCCTCTAATGTCCTGCTTCGTGATGAATGCTTGAGTCTCTTTATCGCTTTTTCTTTAATCTGCCTGACTCTTTCTCTTGTTAGATTGAATCGGTCGCCGATTTCTTCGAGAGTAAGTGCATTATCTCTGTTGATTCCAAAATAAAGCGATATAACTTCTGCTTCACGTTCTGAAAGTGTAGAAAGGACTCTTTCTACTTCATCTTTTAAGCAGTCATGGAATAGTCTGGTATCAGGTGAAATTTGAGTATTATCCTCCAAAACATCCTTTAGCGAATTGGAATCACCATCGGTGAAAGGAGCATCGAGAGAAAGATGTGAAGTTGACATACGAAGGGTTTCCTCTACTTCAGCTTTAGTCATGTCCAGCTCTTTTGCAAGCTCGCTCGGGGTTGGCGGATGACCTTGCTCCTGCTCTATACGGCGATGTGCTTTACCGATCTTATGCAAAGTTCCCACTCTATTAAGTGGCAGGCGGACGATTCTCGATTGCTCGGCCAAAGCCTGCAAAATCGACTGGCGTATCCACCATACTGCATAAGAAATGAACTTAAAACCGCGTTTTTCATCAAAACGCTTTGCTGCCTTGATTAGCCCGATATTGCCCTCATTGATCAGATCCGCTAATGACAGACCCTGATTTTGATATTGTTTGGCAACGCTGACGACAAATCTAAGGTTGGCTTTAGTAAGTTCTTCGAGAGCCGATTGATCGCCATCTCGAATTTTTTTGGCAAGCACTACCTCGCGTTCGGCAGTGATCAGAGGAGTTTCACCGATCTCTTTTAGGTATAAGTCTAGTGATCGATTTGTATTTCGGAATTTGCTCCCCTTTTTTCTGCTGCTCATTCACTCTTCCTTTATCAATTATTACAATTAAGAGACAATTTACTTGCCTCGTTCAATCTAGTATTATAAAACTTTATAGGCTTATGTCAAGCATATTTGTCATTTTTTTTGTTTTTTTTGTATATTTTTAAAAGCATAGCTTTGAAATTTCATATTTCTTTGTATATTTAACAATTAATATGCGCTTGCAAAAGTACCATAAATATCTAATAATCATCCTGGCAACCGGTATTCTACTTAGGATAGCCAACATCGCTTTCTTCTTGAATTCACCACTCTCTACTATCACTTCGCCGGATGAGCTGTATCACCAGATATGGGCGATGAATATTGCTGAAGGACAGATTATTCCCAGGGGCGTATTCTTCCGCGCACCACTCTATCCCTATATTCTATCAGTATTATATGCCATTTTTGGCGAAAGTGAAATTGCTGCGAGATTGCCGGGTATGCTTGCCGGAATACTCTCTATTTTTATGGCTTTCAAGCTTGGGAAAAAAATCGGTCAAAATGCTAAAGTGGGTCTTATTGCGGCTCTTCTTATTGCCATTAACCCTGTATTGATATATTTCGAGTCAAGATTGCTTTTGGACATTCTTTTGGTACCTTTCGGAATGATCATATTTTATTTGATTTTGTTATGGAAGGACAAAAGACGCAAAAGTCATATATTTTTGGCAGGCTTTTTCGCTGGATTATTTGCAATCACAAGGCCGACTATCCTGCCGATTTTTATCATCTATTTGTTTTTTTTGCTTTTAAAAAAGCACATAAGAGCAGCTGTTTTGATTCTAATGGGATTTATAATTCCGATTTTGCCGATTACCGTATCTAATATCGCAAATGGCTCCTTCACTTTGATAGCATCTCAGGGGGGTGTCAATTTTTATATTGGCAATAATGAAGAATCCGATGGAATTTCTGCTGCCATACCGGAACTTGGCGATGACTGGCAATACAAAGACGCAGTTAGATTGGCAAGGGCAGAGTTTGGAAAAAAACATATCGATTCTCGAGATGTTTCAGTTTTTTATATAGAAAAAGGTCTTTCTTTTTGGAAGAATCAGTTTGGCGATGCTATTACATTATATATAAAAAAATTATATCTTGCTTTCGATGGCGTATTTCTTGGGAATAATGGCGATATTTCTTTTTTCAGGCGATATTCGCCAATTTTATGGATACCAAATATTTCCGGAATTTTATTTGCAATAGCGATATTTACGGGAATATTCTATATCAAGAAGAATCCCAAAATAATAGTGCCTTTCGGTTTTGCGATTCTTTACGGCCTATTGATTGCTGTATTTTTTGTTAATACCAGGTTCCGTCTTCCTATTTATGCTGCTTTGATTCCGATTGCTTCTTTTGGCTTATATCGGATCATCGATGATATAAAAATTTTCATTAAGAAACCGGAGCGAATTTTCGTGCTTTTGGTTTTAGTGTTATTTTTATCTATCGATTTTATTGGCGCTAAAGGTAGCAATCGAGGAAGTTTCTATTTTACTCTCGGAAATAGCTATCTGATAAAAGAAAACCTCGATGAAGCAAAATCCGCTTTCGAAAAATCGCTTCATGCAGATTCTCTGAAAGATGGATCATACCTTAATCTGGGCCTGATTGAATATAAAAAGAAAAATTTCAATAAGGCTAAAGAGTATTTCTTCAAAGAAATTGAAATAGATGGTGAAAAGGCCAAAGCATATTCGAATCTTGGTCTTATAAATCGTCTTCAGAATAATAAAGAAGAAGCGATAGAGTATGGCAAAAAAGCAATCGAGCAAAAAAGCGACCTACGGGATGCATATTACAACCTTGCAATGACTTATAATTATTTCGATATGCCAGATAGCAGTTTGTATTATGCACAAAAAGGACATGAAGAATACCCGGGCGATATCAGGATTATGTATGCATTGGCCAATGGATATCGCATTACAAACCAGATAAATAAATCAGCAGACATTTATCTCGAAATAATAGATAGCTTTGGAAAGGGCTTTATAGAAAGCTATGATTTCGGCTCTTCAATACAGAGCCGTTGGGGATTTTCACGTGATGATAAATATCTTGTTGCGCTATCACATTTTAACTTATCTGTCTTTAGCGGCCAGAATGAAGATTATAAGCGAATGTATTATCACCTGCAAAGATCCGTAAATTACGATTCTACATTTACTAAGGCACAAATCCAACTCGGCAACTATTATATGGGAACCGGCAAACCAGATTCGGCTTTGCATAGATATGAAATAGCCGAAGACCTTGGTAGCAACAATCCTATCCTGCACTATAATAAGGGAATAGTTCTATCACAGCTTCATCGATTCAAAGAAGCAAGGGAAGAGTTTCTAATTTCACTTGAAAATGAATTAACAAAAGAAGCTACAAAAACCAAACTTAGCGTAGTCGATAGCATATTACAAATAATAGAAGAGAACCGTGAATAATTAAAAATTAGAAAAACTTTGTCGATATATTGAAAATACTTGACCTTGACTAAATCGATTATATATTAGTAAGTTTGTGGATGGAGTTAGAAAAGTTAAATAATTTAAGAATTATAGGAGAAACCGATGTCGCATAAAAAAACAGGCGGAACAGCGAGAAACGGCCGAGACACAATAGGTAAACGTCTTGGCGTCAAAAAATTCGCTGGCCAGAAAGTAACAGCGGGAAATATCATAGTAAGACAACGCGGAACCACTTTCCATGCAGGAGTAGGTACTGCCCTTGGTTCTGATTATACTCTTTTTGCCAAAGTCGATGGCCATGTCAAATTCTCAAAAAATAGATTTGGCAAAAAGGTTATTTCGATAGTACAGTAGGCAATATGAATAAAATCGCTCTTCTTCTTTCGGGATTGGGTTATGAAAAAGGTTCTTCAATTTTTGAGCTTCCTTTCGTTTTAAGGACACTCGAAAAACGGGGAATGATTCCACAACCAGCAGTACCATCCAAGAGCTTTAGCTCACGAGATCATCTTATTGGCGCAGCATCTATTC
>JBKHBT010000156.1:0-4087 GCA_046542255.1 Candidatus Zixiibacteriota bacterium
TCATCTTTTCGAAAGTAGCAGTTTTCTTAGTTGACTTGTGTTTTTGTTTTCCCATAGACGTCTCCTTTTTTGAAATTAGCTAGATGTTCTTAAATAATTTTTGCCTGTCATAATAGTTTAAACTGAAGTTCCACGCACAAATTCGCTATAAGTAATTATATCACAAGAGTTATACTTGATTTGCACTTCATTATTATTATCATGATGGTCTCAAAAAGTAATTAACAATTACCAAAATTTGAATAACTTGAGTTTGGTTCTTTGAAAGATTGGGGATGATAGAAGCAAGCGAAAATTTTCTAAAACCCTCATTATTCGCCGTTTCAGGCCCCATCCCAGCCTTCCCCTAGGCGTTGTGCTGAGCCTGTCGAAGTGCGTTGTGCTGAGCCTGTCGAAGTAGAGAAGGCGCAAGGAAGCAATTGTCAAGAAAAGTAGTCATGACAAGTGAACCCCTAAAAAAACGCAATCCCTTCTGTTAATTGGGATTGCTGTTGAAATGGCTGTGGAACTTCAGGCTAATGATCAAATAAATACCCATGGCTCGATTTGACTCATGGGTCTTTCATTTAATATAGATTTTACTGCTTTGATACTCTCCACTGGCTCTAAAGGCCTTGACCAAATAAACTCCACATTCGATTCCACTCGATGGTTCCCATGATATGATATTCGATTTCCTAAGCCTATTTGAATTATCAACCAATTTCCCGGTGATATCATAGACCTCATAAGAGATGATGTTTTCCATTTCGATAGTGAATTTCCTAGAGCCAGGATTTGGGAAGATCGTTAAGGTATGGCCTTTTGTTTCTTTCTGCTCTTCGAAAACTGAAAGGGGCGTAAAATCGATCCAGAAATGACTGTAATCTGCGACCTGGATATTCACAAATTCGCCATCCCAATCATATGAAACAGCGCCTTCGACAAATGTTGGTTCGAAAGCTGCAGGAATGCTTATAGTTGTGGCAAAATCATTCAAATATCCACGGACAATTGTTTCGCTTTCATAGTAGAGAGCAATGTCTCTCCGCGATGATGATTTGAAAATCAAATCACCATCATACATAGCGGAGTCGGTATCGGTGCTATAGATATTTCTTAGCATTCCCGTAACAGAATCGGCGAGGAAGATAGCGCTTTCGCCAAAGCCCTGGCATGAAGGTAACAAGGCATCGCCACCGCCAGCAAGCTCGGTAGTCGAAATTGCTGCCATCATAATACCTTCCTGGCCCTCGGCACCAAAACGAATCGTGGCCTGACCGGATATCGAATGTACATTATAGCGCAAATCATGGCCTGTTTCATTGGAAAAGGGATATAATACAGCGATAATTCTCGTATCGGTTCCCGATTTATCGGCACGAAGGACTGTATGGTCTGTCCAATCGAGATAGCTGACTTCATGGGTAGAGTTTTCATAGCGGAACTCATCGATTCCGCCGGGAGCATCTACTACCGCACGAAGATAAGCCGGTTCGCCCTCTGTCCAGAGTCCGCCATGAGCATCGGATATGAAATTGCCTTCCGACTCGAGTCCCCAGCCATGACATTGGAAAGTAAATTCTGCCGAGCTGCCGCGGCTCAGGTCATCGATAAGGCAAATAAACCGTTCGCCCAGAAGACAGGACCTGCGATTAATATCTGCGCTGGAATATGCTGTGGAAACTTCGCCATAGTAAAGCCCATTCAATTCGAATGCCTTATCAATATAGGAATCTACCACTGTCGATGTTCCCGGGCCGCCGCCATTTACCAAAATAGTATTATGATGCTCCACAGCATTTACGCGCCCACGCTCGCTATATTGTATATATCCCGGATCGATCGCAAGGTCTTCGCCATAGGCATGAAGCATAAAACTCGAAGCATCGGATTGATTATGAATAGTGGAATTGGCTATCCCATGCTCACCGAGATAATGAAAATAGATACCCCCATTATCGAATGATGAGCGGAAAATAAGATTGCCTGCATCGGGCAGGGATGTCAAACCAGGCGGCATCGGGCCGGCCGTATCGGCACCGACTGCCACCATCATTGGATGGATAAATAATCTCGAGCCACCGACTGCTGTATTCCAATAAAAATCAGGATTTCGTTCTGCAAAAGGCGCACACATGCAAAAGCCTTCATGCCGAAATGAATCATCCAATGGCGGTACGGTGCCATCTGGTAAGCGAATGGAGGATATCCATAGGTAAATCTTGTCCCAGCGAAGGTCATACCACGGGCACCTAATCGAGGCGGTTTCATCGCCTCCGCAAGGGTCTTCGTATTCATAAGTAGCATCGCCGATGAAGTGTTTCATTCCCAAAAACCACATATCCATGTGTTCGAGTGAATATTTCAGATAATGCGGGCCTTCTGCAAAGCCAGAAATCGTGGTTGGGTCGGTTTCTTCTGTGAACGTAACATGATTCATTTTGGTCATTGCATAGTCTATCCATTCTTGAGACTGGCCATTTTCCGGCATAGCGACTGCAGCAATACCCAAACCGCCTGCGACAAGCAGCTTATGATTAGCAAATAAAACAGTATTATCGACTTCTATGCCCAATAATGAATAAGTTGCATTGTCATAAATTTCGTCTGCCAGATTGGACAATGCGCTTTCGGGTGCATCGTAATCAGCGCCTTCTAAAAGGTCGTAGGCGACCGAGTACATAATAAGCCTCTCGGATGGATAATGATAATCGCCATTTGAGAGAAGACTTCCGGTAAAACCGAGTACATTATTAAGATAATCGATTGCTTTTGATGACAGTGCATCTCTTTCTGCAATTGTCAAAGTATCACCGGATGGCTTGACATTGAAATATAGCACAAATCCCGCGCTCATTGCGATTTTGGCGCGATTCATATCTTCGGTTTCTGAACCATTGCCAGATGTGGCATTCGCTCTCGACCAGATAGATGAATAATACGAACTCCACGGCGAAACAGATAACCTATCATGCACATCGGCAGAATCTGATGCGGTAAACAAAATCCTTGGATGATCTGGTGCCAGTATCTCCGGCGGTGTCCACGAAGATGCGAAAATTGTTAGGGTGGCTATTATTAATAAACTAAAATACAGTCTTTTCATCTTTTTCTACTTTTTCCTTTTTGGAATCTTGATATTTTTCCATTATCATTGCCAGGTCGCTATTGGGATTTTTCTTGGCGAAAAAGAAAGCATCGCGACGGAATTTATCTCGAATTGTGGGGTCGGCGCCATGTTTAAGCAGCTCCTCTGCAATATCGACATAGTCTTTCATCGCTGCTCTAATGATAGGTGTCATGCCATGTTTGTCTTTTGCATTAGGGTTCGCGTCATTCTCCAGAAGCAATATAACAGAATCCAGATAGCCTCGCAAAGTAGCAAAATGGAGCGCTGTCCTGTCGCTGAGTTCTTTTTTGTTGGGATTGGCTCCGTGTTTGAGTAGAAGCTGTATCATTTTCTTATTACCACGATTAGTTGCAAACATCAGGGCGGTCATTCCGCTTTGTGGAGCGTAATCGGGATTGGCATTTTTATCCAGAAGCATTTTTGCTATGCTATAATCATTCTTCGATGAAGCGATAAGAAGAGCGGAGCGTCCATCCTGGGTCTTTGCATTAGCATCCATCCCTACTTGTAGAAAATGATACACAGCAGCAGAATCGGAGCTTTGGATGCTTTTTAGAAAATCTTTTTGAGTAAGCTCATATCCTTCATCAGCCAAATATTCACGCGATTTATACTTGCCACAGGAAACAATAAAAAGAACAAATAATAGTAAAATTAATAATAATTTTCGCATATTCTCTCCTTATAAATATTCATAATAATAATATAAAAGATTTATCCAAAATTGGAAAGCAAATACCCGACAGCAAATAGGGATTTTATTTGTCATCAAGGTATCAAATTTATAAAAACAAAGTTCTAAGAGTTTCCATTATAGTTGAAGTTAATTTTGGAAAAAATTGATAAATTTTTGTCATAATAAGTGTTTATAGCCCAATTAAAACATAGAAATAGCGGTTCTAACATCATCATTGTAGAGCATATGTAGTCCCCCCTGAAAAACATCGTAACTCACTGATTTTTATATAGACAAGC
>JBKHBT010000057.1:0-21294 GCA_046542255.1 Candidatus Zixiibacteriota bacterium
GCACTACGATTTGGTATAATATCTTTTGGTATGATTTGGATTGTGTAGGGGCAACCCTTGCGGTTGCCCCTTTTTTTATCGTATGAATAATTTACATCACGGTTTTTCGGGTACCCGCAAGGGGTAGCACTACGATTTGGTATAATATCTTTTGGTATGATTTGGATTGTGTAGGGGCAACGCTTGCGGTTGCCCATTTTGGTTAGGTAGATTAACATGAAAAGAATACCTAATTACACCCAATTTGCTCAATCACATTCAGAATATTGCGATTTTGTGGTGATATCCTTAATGCCATATTGAGATTATTGCACGCCAAATTGTTATTCCCAGAACGAGCATGGGCAATCCCCAAAAGATGGAAAATCGCAAAAGCAACCTCATTATTATGGAGATAATTACTATGCGTTTTTAAATCATATTTGGATAAATCATCTATGGTGATCTCTTTCGACAGAATATCTTCGATTAATGGAACTTCGGAAGGATTATCATATTTATTGAATCTTTTGGCATATCTAAGGCTGGCAATATAATGCGTCTTTAGATCAAAATATTTATCTTTGCTTTTTTCAATATAGTATAAAGCAGAATCACTTTCGCCAATATCAAGATATAGATTCCCCAGATAGAAAAGGCCGCTGGATGGATTAGTCGAGGTTTCAATAGCCTTTTTAAAAGCATCTTTGGCCTCTTTGAACTGGCGATTTTCTATATAAATAAAGGCCAAATTTTCATAAGCCTTATGTACAAGAAAAGGGTCATGCTTTATACTCTTTTTGAGATTTTTTTCTGCTTTTTGCAGCTTATTTTGAGATAGTAAAGCTTCGCCAAGCCCCAAATAGGCATTTCCATTTGTGGAATCAATTTCGATTGCATATTGGTATAATGAAATTGCTTCATCAAAGTGGGCATTATCTTTTTTATAATTTGCTGTTTCTGAAAGGTTTCTCGAAACATCGGTTTTCTCTTTTTTATTAAGAAATTCCAACCAATCGGGATTGATAAGTGTCATTATTCCTACAAAAATCAGAAATAGCCAGGTTATAAGTAAAAAATATGTGATTATTTTCTTCATTTTACCTCGAATTATGAATAACTATTGCAACCTTTTTGCCTGTATCTTTTAATCTATTATATAATTTACATGCTTCTGGTGTTTTCTTTACAATTATCTGCGTACAATCATCGAGAAATGGATTATAACCGAATTTGACAGGCGCATCGCTTATTCCCTGACCACCTTTTCCGCTCGTACCGGAAGATACAATCAAAATATCTGCCTGCTGGCGCAATAGAGCTTTCCGGTCCTGTACAGTGAAGAATTTCTTTTTGTCGACAAATCGAAAGCCGTCATCCGGAGATATAAGAATATCAAAATAACACAAAGGGATGCCTTTATACATTACTAAATTTTGATTTAGAAATTTAAGATTCTCATCACTATTACCCAAATATGAAATACCTGTCGAAATAATCATAAGGGCAATAAGGCAAAGCAGAATAATCCTGAAGAACTTGATTTGCGAGAAATGAATCAATAAAACCAATACAACCGATGTAATTATCGAACTCAAGATTACAAAAGGGACAAAATGAAATGCGGTATGCATCGAGCTAATTATTAGAAAGATAAAATTGAAAATCGCAAAAAATACAAGAAGCGACAATCCGCTCTTAAGATAATGCCTGAAACTTTTCCGTGTGATTTTCCATCCATCTTTTGTTATATTTTTCCCCTGGTCATAGAAAAAGAAAATGGCTACAAGCCCCATGATAATTCCCCAGCCATCCTTAGCGATATCGCTGAGATCGAAAACCCTTGAAGACAAAAAATACTGGAAAGTCTCATCGAAGCTGGAAAGGCCAATAGCAACTAGATAGGTTGTGAAAATAAATTTACCATTATTCTTCAAAGGCCTATCATAAGCACGATAGAAAAAAAATGAAAATAATCCATATGCAATGTAATGCCAGTTATTCTGCAAATCATAGAAATCATTGCTCGAATAAAAATCGGAAATATTCTGTCCCAGAACAATCATAATAAATACCACCAGAAGACTAACTATACGATAAAAAGTTAGCTTTCTGATGTAAAGAATTGCAAATACAATACACAAAAGCGCGAAAACTCCAAAAACCACAGGGATATCGATGCCTAAAAGATTTACCTTCCAATGAGATAGCTCGCTTATTGACCTTTGCAAATAATTCTGGAGCATAATAAAAGGTGTGAATATAAGAAGCAAAGCATATAATACTGCATGTAGCTTGGGACTATTTAAATCGATAAATCCTTTCATAATTATGTAATTTATGTTAATTATGGAGACTTGGAAAGGATAATTTTTATTTAGCGATGATTTGGATGCTCTTTTTTTTATGAGATGCTGAGAGATATATTATAAAAGAAACTAAAAGTCAAAGTGCTCGGTTCAAAGCCTTGTCGGATTTTGGATTTTTCCGGGCCTTAAGTTTGAATATTTTACTCTTTCTATATCCCCAATTTTATCAGATTAGCTGGCGAAAGAGTTTTCTCAATTTGATCTTCGGTAGCACCAAAATCGAGAAGAGCCTCGCGAATCGGCATACCTGTGGTTTTCGAAAGCTTCACTGCCTTTTCCACATTCTCATAGCCGATTACGGGTACCATAGCAGAAGCAAATGCAATTGAATTTTCGAGATTTTGCTGGCATCTTGTTTCATTTACATCTACATCTATGATGCATTTGGAATAGAGCATTTTTACAGCTCCGCTAAGGCCATCGAGCTGATCGAGCAGGCACCATCCTGCAAGAGGAAAAAACTGCGAGAGCTGAAGATTACCCATTCCGATCGCATGTGAAAGTGTATTATTATGAGAAATCGCTTTAAGCGCCATTTGCGACACATATTCGGGAATAACAGGATTTACCTTGCCCGGCATAATCGATGAACCTGCCTGCATTGCTGGAAGCTCTAATTCGCCAACCGGTGGCGATGACATATAACGCAAGTCGCTGGATATTTTCATTAGATTTGTTGCCAAAGCAGAAAGAATCCCGGAAACCTCCACGATAGCGTCCTGATTAGATGTTGCTTCGACAGGATTGTCTGCCCTTGTTAGTGGAAGGCCGGAAAATCTTCGTAGAATTTCGATTACCTTGAAGATATATTTACGAGTTGCGCCTATTCCTGTTCCGACTGCTGTGCCGCCGATATTAACTATTTTGAGCCTTTCGATACATTTGAAGATGCGCCACCTGTCACGAGATGTGGACTCGCCCCATGTCGAAAATATCTGGCCCATAGTAACAGGTACTGCATCCTGGAGTTGAGTCCTTGCAACTGTTACGATATCTGCAAATTCATGTTCTTTGTCCTGAAGGCGAGCCTGAAGAGTTGTGAGATAGCCTTCGAGACGCTCCAGCATCCAAAGTGCCGCAATACGAGTGGCAGTAGGGAAGGTGTCATTAGTCGATTGATGGAGATTGACAGTATTCAAAGGATGAACAGGGTCATAATCGCCGACTTTCTTGCCGAGTTTCATATTTGCAAGATTTGCAATCACTTCATTGAAATTCATATTGATAGAGGTGCCTGCTCCACCAGAAAGAGGATTTACAACAATTTGGTCGTGATATTTGCCAGATTCGATTTCTTCACAGCTCTGGATTATCGCATTTGCAATTCCTTCAGAAATCGCTTTGTTTTCAAGATTTGCCATAGCAGCTGCGCGTTTGACCATCGCATAAGCTCGAATAAAATCCTTATGAAATCTATGGGCATCGATAGGGAAATTTTCTATTGCTCTTTGCGTATGAGCGCCCCAAAGACCACTATCATCTATTGCTATGTCGCCGAGAAGGTCTTTTTCTGTTCGCAATTTATTGCTCATAATATCTCCTTAATCATTTTCAAAATACCAATTTATGCAAATGGGGTAGAATAGTGCAAATCTTTTCTTATGATTTATTTAGATAGATAATTTTATTATTTAGGTAATAAGAATAGTGCTTATGCTTTACAGATTTATTGACTATTATCCCTTTTGTTATTCTTAATGCCATTTTCGATCAAGGATATGACTTTTCTGCTATTTTTACTAACAAAAACGAGTTCATCAAAATCATTTTGCTTTGTTTTTACCGAAATCCGGCCATACCAGATTGGCATGAAAGTAAGATATGTCTTGTCTCTATCGATCCCATAGCCAGAGCCGATGTTAGAATAGGTTGACATATATCTTTTATCTAAAGATACAGAGGTAATCTCATTGAAACCGATTATTTCTTCATAACGGCCATATTTGATATATATTCCATTATTATCGATTCTCGTATATAGCCTAATGGGAACAACGGCAAAAGCCAGGAGAATCATAAAGGCATAAACAACCAAAACTACCATAAAATCAATATTTACACCAAGAAAAAACCTGGCGATGAGTATCGATATAAAAATGGCTATAAATATACCGAAAATAATAACCAAAAGCCGTGTATAGATATTTTCTTCATAGATAATTTTGGACACAGTATCTCCTTTTGAATGTAACTATAATTAAAGTGATAATATCGATTTGTCAATAAAAAAGAATATTATCTCCTGTAAAGCCGTAAATGTAATATGTATAATCTAACAGCTTTACCGCTTTGTAATCAACGCAGAGCGTTGGTCCCCATGCGTTCCACGCGGAGCGATGGAACGAGGATAGGGATTGCTATTCAATTTGGTTAGTTCAAAATGCTCTGCAGTCTATCCACCTCATTCCAGCGCTCTGCGTGGAATGAATCCCTAATAACGCTCCGCGTTGATTTTTTTTAGAAAAATGAAAACCCCGTAACAGCACATTTTCTCTTCTAAATCAAGATATACATAATTTGTAGTTTGCACAGTTTATATAATGAAATGGATTTCCATATGTTTTAGCAAGGAAGTATGACAATGCGGAACAACGCATTGACTTATTTGAAAAGCAATTAGGTAAATATGTGAATTTAAAAACTTGTAAATCTCAGAGAATCTTTTATATTATATTGTAATGAAAAGAGAATTTACAAAACCAACGGTTCTATTTAGCAGATGTCTTGGTTTCGAAGCATGCCGATGGAATGGTGTGATGATTAAATCACCGGAGGCCCAGAAGCTGCGAGAATATGTCCATGTTATCACGGTTTGTCCTGAAAAAGACATTGGCTTGGGCGTTCCCAGAAAGCCAATTCGGCTGATAAAGCCAGAGGACGAGGTCCGGCTTGTGCAATCCGAGACCGGAGAAGACATTACAGAGAAAATGGCCGAATATTGCGAAAATTTCCTTGATATGTTGCCGGATGCGGATGGTTTTGTACTCAAAAATCGTTCTCCGACCTGCGGTATTAATGCTGTCAAGATTTACAAAAGCCATGGAAAATCTCCGGTTGCAGGCCACACTGCCGGCATTTTCGGGCAAATGATAATAGATCGATTTCCATTTCTGGCCATCGAAGATGAAGGCAGATTAAATGATATTCATATTCGAGAACATTTTTTTACCAAGCTCTTTACGCTCGCAGATTTTCATCAGGTCGAAGAATCAGGTGAGATGGCAAAGCTGGTCGATTTCCAGGCAAGAAATAAATTGCTACTTTTGGCATACAATCAGGAAAAAATGAGAGTCCTCGGCAAGATTGCGGCCAATCATGATAAATTGCCTTTCGATGATATAATTACTGATTATGCTAACGTTTTGTATGAAGGATTATCAAAGCCGTATAAAATTGGCCCGGTTATCAATGTATTACAACATGCTTTCGGCTATGTGTCAGAAAAGCTTTCATCGCGAGAAAAGGAATATTTCGAGATATCTCTTGAAAACTACCGCGAAAAGAAAATACCACTTTCCACCATACAAACCCTTATGAACTCCTGGATTATCCGCTTCGAAGTAGAATATCTTGAGCAACAGAGCTTCTTCGAGCCATTCCCAAATGAGCTTAAAGATATAAAATCGCCATAATGCTTTCAGCAGCTATTATGAAAGATAGTATTTAATATTTATGTTCTTTTTGAGAGATTAGTTTTTTCTTTTTAGCCTTCCGAGCAGTTATCGCCTTCAATGGTTCAAGCTTCTCTAAAATTGCCACAAAATATAGGGGCGAACATCTACGAACTCATGGATTATAGAATAATCTCTTCTTCATCCGGCAATGATTGATAATCACCGGTAATGCCGCTGAGCAGCTCGGAGAAACGCTTTTTTTCTTTTTCGAATATCCTGGCACTTTGCTTTTCGGTCGTTTCTTGATATTCTTTTTCGCGCCTTTCGCGAAGGAAGCCTTTGGCAACTGCAGGGAAAAGCTCGAGAAGCAGCTCTTCCTTTTCTGTCATAGCCAGCTTGACACCTTCGCCAAATTCGGGCAATTCAGGATTTTCCTGCCACTCATGTTTGGATGTATCATATGGTTTTTCTTCACGGTTGCCAGTGATCTTTTCTCGGAAATCCGGGTCGATTGGCACCGGAGTTGTACCATAACCGCCCTCTACAAGTTGAACAAATTGCGATGTCAAAGAAGAATAGCGCTCATTGCCCTTAACAGCATCTATTACATTATTAACCGCTTGAACACCGACAATCTGGCTGGTCGGCGTAACAAGTGGCGGTACTCCTGCTGCAACCCTGACTATCGGAACCTCATCGAGCACATCTGAGAGCAGATGACCTTTACCAGCAGCATCCAGTTGCGCCAACATATTTGAATACATACCACCCGGAATCTGTGCTTCTTTTACATGAGCATCCGGTTTCGGAAAATGGAAAAAGTCATTTATAGCATGTGTAAATTGAAGAAGTCGGCTGTGCTTATTCTGCTCGGCAGCTAAAATAGCCTGATCGAATAACATATCGATTTCATTCGGCAATTTGTCTTTCGAGATATCGAATTGCTTCGGGATAATTTTCATCTTGTCATATTCATGAAGTTCTTTGCGAATATGATAAAGTTCCTTATTGATTTTGGCAACGGCTTCCAGATTTACATCGGTTTCGATGCCAAGTTTGTCGCAGAAAATCTGTATTAGCTCAAATGATGGGCCAGCAGGGCCTCCAGAAAAATTCAAAATGACTGTGTCGACAATATCGGCACCATTAATGATAGCCATCAAGGCAGATGCAAGCCCATATCCAGGTGTACAATGAGAATGGTGATCGATAGGTACCTTTATCGTTTTCTTTAATTTCTGATACAGTGGTGCTGCCACAGATGGATGAATAAGGCCTGCCATATCCTTTATCGTAATTATATCTGCCCCCAAAGCTTCCAGCTCTTTCGCCTTATCAACAAAATAATCGATATCAAAAACGGCCTTCGGGAATTTTTTGCCGGAGAAAAACCCCTTGATTCTATCAGCAAGGGTAATCTGCGGGTCGGTTGTGAAGCAGATGGCGCAATCGGTTTCGCCGCCATTTTCCTGCACTACCTTAATTGTGTACTTCATATTTTCGATATCATTCAGAGCATCAAAAATCCTCATGATATCTACGCCAGTTTCGATAGAATTTCTATTGAAGCCCTCTATTGCATGATCGGGATATGGATTATATCCGAATAGGTTTCTGCCACGAGAAAGTGCCGTAAGTTTAGATGCATCGCCAATGCCTTCTTTGATTTTGCGTAGTCTTTCCCATGGGTCTTCGCCGAGATAACGCATAGTAGAATCCGGTACGGCACCGCCCCAGACTTCCATAGCATAGAAATTAGCATCACGATAGTAGGGCAGAACCCTATCGATTTGGTCCTGGTTCATGCGCGTGGCAAGCTGGGATTGCTGTCCATCGCGGAGTGTCAGGTCTCTGATTTTTATCTTTTTCATTTTATCCTCGCTTGAAATATTACAATTATTTTTTGTTTATCGGTTTAATATTAAATGTATTAAGCCCATCTCATTCTACAAGTTATGAATAAAATTTTGAAATTTCAAGCTAAATTTTCTTTTAACAATAGATGCGGATATTTTCATTTAAGATTATGTTTTAATAGTTTTGAAAAAAGAGAATAAAATAGATTTTTTTTTCCTATAGAAAATTATTTGGAATAATATAAAAATTGCTTTGTCAAATAGATAAAATGCTTTATTTTACAAACTTGTTATGAAAGATGCTGGGAGATATCGGCATCTTTGTTAAGAAGTGTAATAAAATCGATTGGAATACGGTCGAGGAGATTACAGGAGGAAATATTAAACCTTTTGCCATAGACATCAAAGGAATACCCGATGAGGGGTTTTTCATCAGAGAGTCTTTTGACGCATCGCATTTTGATCTCGAAAAGGCCGATGATACAAGTTTTGAAGGCAAGATCGAAGCAGAAGTGAAACTAAAGCGCATCGGCATGAACTATTCAATAGATGTCGAGCTACATGTGCCGATTGTTACTAGATGCATTAAATGTCTTGTAGAGTTTTCTCGAACCGAGACTATCGAATTTACGATATCCGGCCAGGTTAATTCGACCGGTACAATTTACGATTCATTTAGCGATGCCGAATATGAAGAAGGATTTAATACTGGTGGCGCATGTCGTGGCTCTCACAAGGGCTTCGCTGGCACACATTTAGACTTATCGCCTGCAATTAGGCAAGAGATTATCATGAATGTAGAAGATTATCCCACATGCAGCGAAGATTGCCTTGGGCTTTGCCCGGACTGTGGCGCAAACCTAAATATTGGGCCATGTGAATGTGAAAAAGAAGATTAAATATATGAAAGGGGAATCTAATGGCAGTACCAAAAAGACGACATTCCCGTACACGCGGTAAGAAAAGACGAACTCACTACAAAAAACCGCTGAAACAGGTTATGGAATGCCCAAATTGCGGAAGCCCAAAGCTTCCACATAGAATCTGTATGGAATGTGGATTCTATAATGGCCGCGAAGTCTTAACTATTACTTCAAAGGCATAATAGGGGGCGATCATCGGTCGATTGACCTATTATACAAAAAAAGTTGCCCAGCAGTGGGATCAGGAACTGGAAAATCGTAAGCGGCCCGTTGTTATTGTGCTCGATGCCATGGGCGGAGATGGTGGCCCAAAAAACAATATCGATGGAGCTATCGAAGCAATTTCAGAAGCCGAAGACCTAAAGATAAAGCTCGTAGGGCAGAGGCCGAAGATTAAGGAAGTTATCGGTAAAAGATTTTTGCCGCCCGAAATTGAAATTGTTCATGCCGATGAAGTCGTTGGGATGGGCGATAAGGCTACAAAAGCAATTCGAAATTCCGATAATTCTATAACTAAAGGCCTCGAGCTGGTGTGGAAAAAAAAGGCAGATGGTTTTGTTAGCATGGGAAATACTGGTGCTGTTGTAGCATCATCGCTCATAGGACTTGGCAGAATAGGGGGGATTTTGCGCCCCGCTCTTATGACACCTTTCCCGACCGAGCTTAAAAAACCCGCTCTGGTACTAGATGTAGGAGCCAGCGTCGATTGCAAGCCAGAACATCTATACCAATTTGCTATCATGGGCTCGGTTTATGCCGAAAAAGTTCTTTTGAGAAAAAATCCCAAGGTAGCCCTTCTATCGATTGGTGAAGAACCTGGCAAGGGCAATGCTGTCGTAAAAAAGACATATAAAATGCTATCAAATACCGATTTGAATTTTATTGGAAATATCGAAAGCCGCGATATTATTAGTGGCAAAGCCGATATTATTGTTTGTGATGGCTTTATTGGCAACACCTTGCTTAAGTTTGCCGAATCGACTTTCAAGCATCTTAAGAAAGCCTTTATGAAAGGCAAAGCGCTTTCATTCAGGTTGGTTTTCGGTGGATTTATGCTATTGCCGACAATTGTCGGTATGATGCGTGATTATGATTATCGCGAATATGGCGGTGCGCCACTAATGGGTGTTAGAGGCAATGTAATAATCGGACATGGACGCTCGACACCTAAAGCAATCAAAAATGCCATTCTTTTAGCTCAAAAAATGGCGCTTGGAAACCTGGAAAAAGCTATTCACGAAAAGCTTGAAATGGAGAAACCTGATGCCTAATGCAAAGATTAAAGGAATTGGGGCATGTGTCCCGGATAAGATATTAACAAATGCTGATCTCGAAAAAATAGTCGATACATCCGATGAATGGATTACGACAAGGTCGGGTATCAAAGAAAGACATATCGTAACTGAAGACCAGGCAAGCTCCGACCTTTCTACGATCGCTGCCAAAAACGCTCTCGAAGACGCAGGTATCGAAGCCGAAGAGCTTGACCTTATAATAATTGGTACAGTAACTCCAGACTATATGTTCCCCAGCACAGCCAGTATTGTTCAAAAAAATCTGGGTATAAAAAATATCCCCTGTTTTGATTTCGAGGCTGCTTGTGCAGGCTTTTTATATGGCGTTCATACTGCCAGAGCCTTTATAGAATCAGGCCTTTATAAGAATGTGCTGGTTATAGGTGTCGAGCTTCTAACAAAAATTACCAATTGGGAAGATAGAAGCACATGTGTACTTTTTGGCGATGGTGCCGGCGCAGCAATAGTTAGTGTTTCAGATGAGGGTGACCAAAGCAAGATCCTTAGCTCTGCCATCTCTGCAGATGGCCATCTAGGGCATCTACTTTTGCAACCGGCCGGCGGTTCGAGAAATCCGCCAAGCCACGAAACGGTCGAAAAGAATCTTCATACTATACAGATGGCAGGAAGAGAAGTTTTCAAACATGCTGTTAGCAAAATGGCAAAAATCTCGAAAGAAGCAATGAAAATGGCTGGTTTGAAACCAGAAGATATCGACTGGGTTGTACCTCATCAGGCAAATATTAGAATTATTGATTCCCTTACCAAGAAGCTCAAGCAACCTTCTGAAAGGGTTATCAAAACAATACATAAATACGGCAATACTTCATCTTCATCAGTACCGATAGCTATGGTCGATGCATATCAGGAAGGCAAATTTAAGCGAGGGGACAAAATTCTACTGGTCGCTTTTGGTGGCGGTTTTACATGGGGCAGTGTCCTTTTGAATTGGTAGAAAATGAAAGGTAGGCTATGAAAACGGCATATCTATTTCCCGGACAGGGTAGTCAGTATCCCGGCATGGGCAAAGACCTATATGATAATTATAAAGAAGCACGTGAAGTATATCGAAAAGCAAATGAGATAAGCGGTATCGATATCGCAGGAATATCTTTCGATGCCGATCAAAAGACGCTTTCTCAGACAGAATATACGCAGCCATGTCTTTTTACGCATTCCTGGGCTATCATGGAGATACTTGGCCACAAGGCATCTTTCGATGCGGCAGCAGGCCATAGCCTGGGCGAATATTCAGCACTTAGCGCTTTGGATATTATTTCGTTTGAAGATGGGATAAAAGCGGTAACACTTCGCGGCAAACTGATGTCGCAGGCAAAAGATGGCGGCATGTTGGCTCCAATTGGCGCAAAACTCGAAGATGTCGAAGAAGTCGTTGAGATGCTTTCCAAAGATGCAATAATTACCGTTGCAAATATCAATGCACCGGGACAATTCATAATATCCGGCCAACCCTCGATAGTCGATAGAGCGGGGGAGATATTAAAGGCGAGAGGCGCAAAGCGAGCTATAAGATTGCCGGTTTCTGGTGCTTTCCACAGTCCGCTTATGCAGGATGCTGCCAATGAAATGGCAGATTTTCTCGTAAGCTTAGAATTTAAAGCTCCTAAAAAGGCATTCTTTGCAAATGTTACAGGTGATATTTTAAAAAACCCGGATGAAATTCGCAAAAACCTAGTAAAGCAACTAACCAGTCCGGTTTTGTGGATCGATATTATTGAGAATATGAAAAAATATGGTGTCGAGACTTTTATTGAAGCCGGTTCCGGAAAAGTACTTCGGGGACTCGTCAAAAGGATATGGCGAAAGGCCCAGCTCATTGGCGCTACAAATTCCGAAGAAATCGAAAAGGTGAAATTATTATGAGAATGAAAATGTATCTTCTTTCGCTTCTAGCATTTTTTGTCGTGATAGCGATTGTTGTTTTTTCTGGTGATCTTGCGATTAATCAATTCCTTCTTTCGCCTACCGTAAGATGGGCAGGCGCAGCGATTCTTGGAATAGGCTACATCCTACGCGTACTTGCATGGATAGTTACTAAAACCTATGATATTCGCGATAATCCCGAAGAAGGGCATCCCGATGGCAAAGGTATTTATAAACTTATGCGTCATCCCAAGCTCTGGGGTGCATTTATTATGTATATTGGTTTTTCTATCGCTGTATCATCCTTAGTCGGTGTAATATTGACTATTATTATAATACTTCCAATTACGCTTTACAGAATCAAGCTTTATAATGAATATACGAATTATTCTTCTTCCAGCACCAGGGCAAGCATGGCATAGATTTTTGGAAAACAGTTTTATTTGAGAAGGGCGAGAGTTGATTTCTCGCCTTTTTTCATTTTACAATGGCTATTTTTGATACTTCGATAGAATCCTGCTTTTTAACGATAAGTTGGTAAACTCCGGGCTTTTCATTCGAAATATCGAATCGAAGATGTTCCTGGCCAATTCTCACTGCATTTTCTATCACAAGCCTTCCGGAAATATCATATATTCCTGCCCATATTGCCTGCGAAGAGCCTGATAGATCTATATTGACATATTTCGAAACGGGATTTGGGAAAATATTGATCGGTTTCGGGCTATCCTGCGCAGGAAGTTCGAAAATCTGTTCTGGTAATAAATCGGCAGTGAAGCAATACTCTTCGGTAATACAGCCCCAAAAGTCGGCAAGGCCGGCTATACAGATTTCGATATCGCCACCATATTCCCCAGCAATCGTGGTCTCTGGAACCATGATGGTTATTTCATATTCAGAATAAGAGCCCGATATATCATAATCGAGTATCTCGCTATAGCCGTTTACTATGACATCGATCGATCCCATATCAACGAAAGTATCTGAGCTTGAGACAGAAACAATTATTTCATCACCGTGAATCAGGGGAGTTTCTGGTATATCGGGCTCTATTAATAGCTCATTGCATACATGAATTTCGATTTCTTTTTCGATAGGTTCAGAATTGCTATAGCCGATTGTGTCATATATATAATTGAAAATGATCTCATTTGTTCCATCTTCGAAGGGTCCTATATCATAGAAAGTTAATCTCCATGAATCGGTTGCGGAAATATAGGATACATCGATTTCATCCATAGGGAGTTCACAGCCATCATAAATGATAGAGAGTGATTCAGCTACAACACCATATCCGCCTCGAATATCGAATACGAATGAATCGATGTATTCTCCGACATGTACCATATCTTCTTCCGGATGGATGATTTCGACCTCCTGATTTTCATGAAAAACAGAATAGTCAAAACAAACAGGTTCGATTATCGAATTTCCACACTCGGTATCATCGGCGAGGGATTCGATACACAGTTCTATGCTATCTGGCGCACCTTCGAACCAATGGCCAATGCTCAAAAGCCCAGCTTCATAGGAATATAGTTCTGAATCGATTAAATCACCATTAATACTCATTTCTATACTCGATGGATCGATTCCGGATACCTCATCTTCCATATTGATTTTTATTGTATCGCAGAGAACGCGAAGCTCATCTGAAGACTCGGGAGAAATGTCTGTAATAATGGGCGGTTGAAGATCGACATTCATTTCATAACAGACGGGAGCTGATATTGCACAGCTATGATTATCTTCGAGAAATTCGATACAAACTTCGGTTTCGCCATAAGGAATAATCGTATCACCAGAAACCGAAACCATATACCTTCGAATAGGAATATAAATGCTGTCCGACCGGAAAGAGAAAATACCATCAGAAGGCTCGAAAACCTGATCATTTATGGAGATCCTGGCCGAATGGTAATTTACTCTAGAATCGGTATCTTCGAGATAGAATTTGAGCGAATTTTCTTCACATATTGTAGATTCCAGACTTGTTGACAATTCGAAATATGGAGGTGTTTCATCGAAATGCGCCATCGTATATGGTACTCTTAAAAAAGTGGTATCTATTCTGCCGCGATGAATACATTCATCGGAATAGGCAATAAATATTAGCGTATCGATGATTCGGCCTTCGCTACTATAGGCATCTGGAATCCTGAATGCAAAATCCATCGATACAGTGTCATCTCTGGCGACTTCTGGCAGATTATGGTTCGATTCTATTGCTATAAGTTCACTCGAATCATTGAAATACATCTTACATTTAAGATTATGTGCAGAAAGATAAGGGCCTTTCGGTATAAAATTTGCATTCAAATGGATTATACTTTCCATACTGCAACCGTAAATCTCAGCTTCAGTAGCATCATCGTAAATGATATCAAAATCCATAGGCGCAGGATCGAAATCTTTACCCATTCCAATGTACATATCGAAATAAGTGTTATCAGAGGATCTCACAATGCGTGGAACCCATTGATATAATACAGCGGTATCGTAGTATGGATTCAGTAGCCATGGAGTAGGTGTGGCATCGGTATTGTAAATAGGATATATCAGATTTTCATATTCCCCATAACGATTGCCACCTTCACCGAATCCAAAAAGGTCGGGCGGATAATCTCCCTCTAATCCACGAATAATATACTGTTCTTCTTCATGATAAGGGGATTCGGAATATGCCTGCCACATTTCCGGAATTTCATCTTCCTGATAAATTTGCCCATATTCTTTTACCATGCCATCGGCACTAATTATTGGCGCATCGTTTTCTCCCAATTGTATATCATATGCAATTCTGATAGCAATACTATGTTCACTTGTTGTATTATTTTCGACTTTATATTTGATATAGGCCATAGGTTCATCATCTATAACACTTTCTTGAATAATCTGGTAAATATCTATGCTTCCGGCATCGAATGGAACAGACCAGCTTGTTATTGTAGCTTCTATTTCTGTATCGTAATATGTTTCTTCCCTGTAATCATTAAAATTGATTGCATCAGATATTGGTAGTACATAATAGATATTTCTATATATTGCTCCGTCTATGAAAACTGATAGGAAGGAACCGCTGAATAAATATGGTTCATGGAAACCGTTCATGAAAGGTGTACCGTCTGGTAATCCCATACTGAAAAATCCATTAGCGCTTGCAATTTTTGTAATAAGAGTATCTTCTTCAACTGTGGATTGTGTTTCGATATATGTATAGGCATAAATATTTATACATAACAATAATACAATGGCTTTTAGGATAGCATTTTTGCTCATCAGTAGCTCCTCTATCTTTAGATCTTATCTTCTCCCCGATATCTAACTAATATTTTATACATAATCGGCTCAATTTCAAGATAAATAATAAAAAAATCTCTTTAAACTCTTCGAACAATGCCGATATAATTTTACATGTAAATTGATAACCCCTATAAGTTATTGAAATAAGGTCTATTATAAAATTGAAAGTCAAACAAAAGTTAAAATTAGCAAATAAATCTACAAAAAAGCCAAGATTTATCTTGAAATTTCAGATAATTTTGTTATTATTTAGTGTATGGAGTAAAACACTCAAGAGAAAAAAGGAAGTTATATATAATTTTGATTGCGATAAGGTTTTTAATTAGTTATTTTATAGATAAGGAAGTCAAAAAAGGTATTATTGCCTGAATAAAAGACTTGACATATAATGTAGGAAAGAGTATTATTACAATGAAAACAACAAAAGAATCCTCAATCAACAAGGGGGTAGTTAGATGCTGAAAAAGCTAGTTTTATTGACCTTCTTACTCGCCATAACAGGCCTTGTATTTGGTATCGATGACGGCACACCTGCCGATCCGATTACCGGAACATCAACCGATGGCGGTTCAGAAGTTCTATCCGATGGCGGAGATGATACACCAGATGATCCCGCGCACTCTATGGAAAGTGCCGTAAATATTTACATTCACGTTATTTTAAGGCAGCCAGATGGCCCACCACCACCTGAAAATCTTGAAATTGTTGATGTCGATTATACTGAAGGCGCAGAAGAGGTTATCCTTAAAACAGACGTGATTCCGACAACACCAGGCGTGCCTGGTGATTGGTTCGATATGTGGCGTCGTCCAGATTGGCCGATGTACAGAGTATCTGACCTGGATTCAGCTACAATGCTGCTATCGCACGATCCTTCAAATAGAATGACAACGGATAACTTTTTCTTCGATTACTTTACTTTTGGCCTATGGTCAACATGGGGTTCGAAAGGTATCGGAGATCCTGATGTCAACTATTATTATGTAGTTACCGCTGTTGACAGTAATGAGACAACTGAAGAAGTTACTTCTTCACCATATCCATCAAACTGTGTTGCCGAATATGACCAGGCCCTGGGTTTTGCTGATGCAGGTAATTTCAATATTATCTCTTATCCTGTCCAACACAATGCATACAGTGATGGTACTGATTTAGCAGGTTCCATACCATCAGCCACTGAACTCAAAAAGCATGACGCAGGTACACAGTCTTGGGTTACTGTAGCCCGTAAAATGGGTTCATCATGGATCCCAATTGGTGATGTGACAATTGAAGTAGGTTTCGTATATGGCATAACTGTCAATGGATCAGTAGCAGATGAGGTATTCCATGCAAATACACCAGGATATATTGCAGAACCCGGTGCTTCATCTATTCCATTTATCTTTCCACCAGACGGTTGGGACGGTCTTGCAGAGAACTGGATGATGGTACCTATGAGATATACATATGAGAAAAAAGAAGAACTTGGAAGAGATGTCTATTTCAAAGATCTTGGTCGGGATATTACAGACCGCTTTGGTATGATTACGACTTCAATAAAGACTTGGGATCCAAGCACACAAACTGCAGTTACGGTTGCAAGGTATGTTACAGGACCGGGTTGGGTACTTGATAATGCAGCACTACCTGGCCAGCCAATGGCTGTAATGGTTAATGCCAGCACTGCTGATGTTTGGCCAGAATTTTAATAAAATTAGGAGGAATAAAACAATGAAGAAAATAATTATTATATTAATGGCCCTATTATTGGTATCAGCGGCGTTTGCTAAAGAAGAAGATGCCGTTGACAATAAATGGACTCACTCAGTTACAATAGGATTAACCTATGGTGAAGGCTCAGCGCCGTCGGGTGACGATAATATGCCCACACCACACGCCAATGTGGACCGAACCGAAAGCGGAGGTTGGTGTAGTTGGGTGCAATCTGGAATGTGGTTTGCAACCTGGTTATCCAAGGTAACCCCCTCTTACCAAGTTTCAGATACTTTCTTTGCTGGCGATATTAGTTATGATCATCAGTTTGCTTATGGATATTATTTTTCTGCCTTCAATTCCTATAAAACTGTCGGAAGGACAGGGCCATTAGAAGTTGATGCTGGCGATACATTGCATTATAGATTCTGGTTCAATGATGGTACTACTGATTATTTTTGGTCATTAGATACTGTTTTTGCAGAATCACCAGGTGGTGGAAGTGGAGAATTCTATATAACCCGTGAAATGCAGGCTGCTGCAGATTATATGGGACCAACGGTTGAGCCGTGTTGGCCACCGACAGCTGTGGATGAGCCCGGCCCGAACACCGTAAATACTCCAAGAGAATTCGATCTCGCACAGAATACGCCAAATCCATTCAATGCTAAAACTTCTATCGAATATGGCATTCCTGAAGATGGCGATGTAAGCCTTGATGTTTACGATATCGAAGGCAGAAAGATTACTACATTAGTAAATGAGTATCAGAGAGCTGGATTCTATTCAGTCGCCTGGGATGGCACCGATGATGGTGGCTCTGAAGTTTCCACCGGTTCATATTTCTACAAACTCAAATCCGGTGACTTCGAAGCAAAACAGAGAATGATTCTTCTGAAATAATAGAAGATATCTCACATAATTTCTGAAAACCCCGGTTTTGCCGGGGTTTTCTTTTGGCATTTTTCAGCTTTTAACTATATTACTTCTATGAGCAAGCAGATTATGAGAAAAATATTACTGATTCTGTTAACGATTTCTTTGATTTATGGCTGGACTCATGCACTGTCTGTCAGATTACGCTATCCAGATGGAATTCCTTCTGGGGAAAGCAATCTACCAGAGAAAGATGGAAATGATGATAGAAATCAAAATGGCGGTTTCTGCAATTGGAAACATAATGGCATGTGGTTTGCCGTCTGGGTAAGCAAGCCGGAGCCGAATTATCATGTGTCTGATACTTTCTTCCCCGGAGATGTTGACTGGGGACATGGATATTATGATGAGATGGGCTATTATGTCTCATCACTTGATGTATTCAAAACAGTAGGTCGAAGATCGCAAATGAGAGTACAGGCTAATGACACACTTCATATGAGATTCCGATTCGAAAAAGGCAATGAAATTTTCATATGGGGACTCGATACTGTTTTCACAGAAGCACCAGGAGAAGGCACTGGCTCTGTTTATATTAATGCTAATATGGTGCCGATTGAAAAATATTATGGCCCAGTTTTCGAAGGCTGCGATTAATAACAAAGAAAAGTAGAAAAAGATTATCCTAAAAATTAGTATGATATTGAAATCTTACAGAAATTATATATCGATGTAATGAAAAAGCCGAAAGGATAGGAACGATCAATGTTTAGAAAAAAAATTATAATTTTGTTGTTTTTAGGAACTTCATTGATTATGGCTCAGCAGAATACATGGCAACTGGGTATTGCCGTTCAGATTAAAGCATCAGATGGCCATGTTCCATATGGAAGAAGTATTGGATGGTGGGAAAAGCCCGGCTGGGGCGTTTGTGCATGGCGCGATGATGGTATCAATTTCCAGACATGGATAACAGAGGTCGATCAGGGCATTGTCTCAGACTATTTCTATCCGGGCGATCAAGACTATAATTTTAACTATTATCCAAATCCCAAAGAAGGCTATGATTGGGGTATTTTGATAACATCGATGGATAGCTATTTCAAAAAGGGCCGCAAGGAAAAGCTCGGCTTTATGAATGATGATATATTGCATATTAGAATTTTCTATGATAATCCATTTACCGGAAGGCGAGAAATATGGTATGCCGACACATCTTTTATAGATACACCTCCTTCGACTGGATATGTGGTTAAAGAATACCTTAGGCCAGTCCGGAAGGAAGATATACCTATCTATGAATGCTTCGCAGAAGGCTATACCGGCGATAATGCACCGGATTCTTTCTATTTCGATGTGCTTGCGGCAGAGCCAAGTAGCGAATTTATCACACAAATCGAATTTGGTATCCCAGAAGAGACGCAGGCAAAACTCACTGTCCACGACAAAGATGACAATATCGTAAAAGAGATGTTCGATGTGAACTATCTTCCCGGTCAATTTAATATCGAATGGACAGGTTTCGGCGATAATGGCTATAGAATCGATCCTGGAGTTTATGTATGCAAATTCGCGGCGGGAGATTTCAATGCGGAAAAACGTTTTGTTTATGTACAATAGATAGTAGCCTTATGTAAGCGTTATGGCCGCACCCCCAGGATGATCTAAGATGATGCTAGTCGTACAATGTATAACTTTTTACAGTATAAAAAATACCTTCAGCCCACAAATGCTTTGCCTTTAAGCCGGTGATTGAGCGGAGTATAAATCACTATACAGAGCGGAGTCGAAATCACCGGTTTAAAAGCAGAGCGATGCACTGAGCCTGGCCGAAGTGTCGAGGAGATCGGCTGAAAAAAACTCAAGATTCCCAGATGATGAGATAATAAAAAAGGACGCCGTCAAAAGCGTCCTTTAATACTCAAGATATATTTAAATAAATACTGTACTTACAGCGAATCAAGAACCTTTTGCTTGACTGCCTCATCTCCTTTTGCCTGCTCTATTATTTTGGGCAAGCGGTCTTTGATGGATGATGTTTTAACATCTTTCAATACATCTATGGCTTTCTGGGCATCGCCCTCTTCGATTGCCTTTAGGCCTTCAGCAATAGATAATGCAATAACTCCTAAAACTTTATCTTCTTTGCTTTTTCCGCCCTGCGCAAGCATCACAGCGTACCTTTCCCAGCCTGCTGGGAATCCCGGAAATTTCTCCGTCATGATTTTACCGATTTTAATACCATCTTCGAATCGCTTAGCATTCGAAAGGGCGATCATAAGATTGAAGTATCCGGAAGTGTCTTGTTCATTTTCTTCGATATATTTGCCGAAATTATCTGCGGCTTTATCGTAGTTTTCAATATCGTAGAATTCTGCGCCGAGCCTAAATGCAAGTAGCGCATTATCCGGGTCGAGTTGTTGGGCTTTTTCCAGTGTTGCAATGGCTTTATCCTGTTGCTCGGCCACAGAATAGGCCTCTCCAAGTTGAATATAAACATGAGCAGAGTCGGGATAATGTTCCTGGATGTTTTCTAATACTTCGATTGCTTTTCGGGCATTTTCTGGCTTTTCGGTGCTCAGGTAAAACCTGGCAGTCTCCAGAGCAATAGGTAAATCAGTGGGATCGTGTTCGAGTGCTTTTTTATATGTTTCGATTGCTTTGTCGGGTTGGTCAAGTTTGGTATATGTATAACCTAGGTTTTTCCAGAAATTGCTATTATCTGGATTTATCTTTGTTGATAGTTCATACCATTCTAAAGCATCTTCCCACTGTTCTCTTTTGCTATATTTGACGCCTCTATTAAAAGCATCGGCTGCTGTGGATTGTCGCCAGTCTTTGATTTCTTCCGCATAGGATGAATCGACAGCGAGCGTTTTGTCGAATGCTTCATTCATTTGTTCGAATGAATCTAATTCAGCGTAAACCTGTCCCAATAAATAATGAGCATTGGCATTACCCGGATATTTCTCCGAGGCCTGTTGCAATTGAACAAGAGCATCTTCAAAATTCTTCTGCTGAATATAGACCTTGGCTGATGTAATCTCTTTGGGATTACATCCCGATAGTAAAATTAAGAACAAACCGAGAAGAGCAATTAATGCTATCTTCTTCATTGGACCTCCTTCGTCCTTTAATCAATTTTACTAAAATAAAAATATGTAATCCAAATTAATCAAGGAAAAACTCAATATTATGAAGACTTATAAAAGATTATCCGTATTTATATACCTCGTTTCTGTTTTATCGGGATGTAAACTTTTCTATTTGCATGATATTAAGCAATTTATAGTTTTACTGAATTTAACCTAAATAGTGAAATTCAATAAGTAGATAAACAAGACTATTGCCCTCGCTACAAAGCACTCGTCCCAATGCCCTCACTACAGAGCACTCGTCCCAATGGCCTCGCTACAAAGCACTCGTCCCAATGCCCTCACTACAGAGCACTCGTCCCAATGGCCTCGCTACAGAGCACTCGTCCCAATGGCCTCGCTACA
>JBKHBT010000009.1:0-61686 GCA_046542255.1 Candidatus Zixiibacteriota bacterium
GGCTGGCGTGGCGACATATCATCACCATCGATATTGATTTCGAGCCAATATTGCTCATCAAAGCCTAAATCAAGTGGTGTTATATTGCCAAGAGTGACCGAAAACAGGCCTTTACTTATCAAAATCGAACCATGTGATTCGCTCCAAAGCTCTGTTCCACCAGTTTCGACATCGTAAATCCTGAATGTTACGGGATATGTGCCATTTAGGCCAGTTCCATCTGTATCTGTTATTTTGCCTTGATAGCTAAGTGTTGCAGGTATTTCTGCAAAAACAACTACAGAAAGTAACAAATATAGCAATGCTTTTTTCATGATTTCTCCCATAGGTTATATTGTCGAATAGAAAATTTTATATAAATATACCAATATAAAACTCGACCAGCAAGAGTTTTTTGATTGGAGTTTCATTTTTTAAAAACTAGTCAGGAGCTGGCAGCAGAAACGAAGATTGCTCCCGATTCAATTTACATGGGATAAAGCACAGGCTTTTTCATTTTGGATTATGAGAAATACAAAGTGAAGATGTAAAACACCTTTCTTTATTGCAATAAAAAGATGTTTCGTCGAAAACGATTTTACCATCTTTGATAGAAGATGCCCAAAGATGAACATCTCAAACAGAGTTTAATTGAAAGAGCACAAGTAGAAAGAATCACTTACCTCGAATAACCGAAAGTGCTTCATCGACCTTTTCTTTTACCATTTGCTCGGTCTTCGCCTCCAGATTCAGGCGGATGAGGGGCTCGGTATTGGATGGACGGATATTGAACCACCAATCGCCCAAATCGAATGTTACACCATCCATAAGGACTGGCTCGACATTGTATTTTTCCTGATAATATTTGGCGACCTTCTCTAAAGTGGCCTTTCTGTCATCTACACGAGAATTTATCTCGCCGCTTCTTTTGTAATTATCGATCTCATCGATAAGCTGGGATAGTTTTTTCTCTGTTTCGGAAAGCATTTCGGCTACTATGAGAAATGCCAGAATACCTGAATCAGCGAACCAAAAATCGCGGAAATAGAAATGCCCGGAATGCTCGGCGCCGAAAATCGCATTATTCTCACGCATAATAGGCTTTATGATAGCATGGCCAACTGGAGTCATGATAGGCTCACCGCCATGTTTGCGGATTGTTTCAGCAACTGTTTTCGAACATATTATATTATGTATTATCTTTTCGCCGGGATTTTTCTTTAGGAGTATTGCTGATGCAATCGCTGCCACCATGGAAGAATCGACAAGATTGCCTTTATCATCGATCATGAACATGCGGTCGGCATCACCATCGAAAGCGGCGCCGAAATCTATATCTCGATTTTTCTCGACCATTTCGCGAATTTTGGCTGTATTGTCTGGCTCGATGGGATTTGCTGGATGATTCGGGAATGAGCCGTCCAGATCGAAGTATAGTTTCTCGACCTCAAAAGGCAATTTATCAAAAACTCTCGGAACAATTTCACCAGCCATGCCATTTCCGGCATCGATAGCAACCTTGAAAGGCTTGAATTTCTCGACATCGACAAAGCTCATCAAGAATTCTGAGAAATCATCGAGAATATCCTTCTGGACAATCGCTCCTTTTTTATCGGCCTTTTCAAAAGAGCCGGCTTCGACGGCTTTTCTGATTTCGGGAAGGCCATCTTTGCCCGACAACGGCCTTGCTTCCTCTTTACAAATCTTAAATCCATTATATTCCGATGGATTATGCGATGCTGTAATCATGACACCGCCAGTAAATCCAAAATTGCCGACTGTATAGTACAATGCATCGGTACTAACCATTCCTATATTTACAACCATAGCACCGGCATCTGTAATACCTTCTGCCAGGCCTTCGAAAAGGTCTTCGCCAGAAACACGCATATCGCGCCCTACTGCAATCGATTCAGCATTCAAATATTTAACCAATCCACCCCCAATAAGGTATGCCATATCACGGTCAATTTGTTTTGGATAAACACCTCTAATATCATAGGCTTTGAAAATCTTATCAAGATTCATCATTCCCCTTTTTTTTAATATTATTTTTTAAAAATTTACTCTCGTCTGTGGTAGCATATTTCATGACACCGGGGATATTGCCCCATCCAAATTTTTCCTGCAGCAGGCTATAGAAAGACCTATCATGGTATTTGACAAGCTGGGTTTTCTTATCGCATCTTTTAATTAGAACCGTTCCCTTTTTCACGAGATTCTCTGTATTTTGTCCGTCTCCGCTGAGATGCAATATGCCCCTTTTTGATAGGCTCTCGAAATAAATTCGTATTATGTCATTGCTGCTTACGACAAATGGCCGAAATGTAAGCATATGTGGAGCCATTGCGGTTAGCAAAATCCCCTTTAGGCCCGGCGCCAATATACTCCCACCAAGGGACATCGAATATGCCGTAGAGCCGGTAGGCGTCGATACTACGATCCCATCGGCATAGATTTCAGATACATGCTCACCGTTCACTTCGATATTGAGTCTAACAAATCTTGGTGATTTGCCTTTTGAAAGTACAAATTCATTCATAGCTAAAAGCATGATATCCTCGCAAAAAGCCTTCAACATCATTCGCTCTTCGATTTGGTATTTGCCTTCTAAAATAGCTGGCACTGCATCATCGATTTCAAGAGGGTCGAGTTCGGTTAGAAAGCCAAGGTGTCCAAGATTTATACCAAGGATAGGTATTTCCCATGGTAGAAGCGTTCTGGCGGCATGGATCACAGTTCCATCACCACCTAAAATAACTGCAATATCGACCTGGGATATATAATCCAGGTTGGGATTATTTTTTACATCGATTGTCTTTCCGGCCGGATATTCATAAAAATCAGCTAGTTCTTTATTAAGAAAAAACTTTATATCGTGCTTTTCAAAGATCTTCAGAAGTTTGGTAAATACTTCCCTGAGCGATTTTTTATTTACATTGCCCCAAATAAAAACTGTTTTGATCTTATTTTTCATAATAATTCCAGTAATAATTTTGGGTAATATAAGGGATTTGGAAATAATATCAACGAAAAACAAAATGATTTCATATTAAAATAGCTTCACATGGCCGGTCATACCAAGGGCTTTGATATATTTATCAACCCATTTCTTTGGGCCGCAAATTTTTGCATATCTGCCATCGACAATTTTTATTCTTATAGGAAATCTCGGAAAACCATTTTTACGGCTTGGATTATATATCCATATATTGCCCATCAGTTGAGTCCTTCTATAATACATAGACCTCATAGCAGAATCCGAGCGCCGCCTGAATTTCCGGCTATTGTCTTCCAGATGGATTTGCGTTTTGAATTCATAAAGAGTAAAGGCCTTATAGAAAGCGAGTACCAGTCCAATAAGTATCGACAAAAATATAGCAAATCCAAAACTAAACCAGGTAACATTTTCACCATTTAGAATACTATCAACAAGCCAACTGAAACCCAAAAGAGGAACCATCGTGATAAAAAAAATGGTGATAAACAAGGGTAATTTTCCCATGAGTTTCATTATAGCTCCTTTATTTGATATTTGCCTTTTAAAAATTTATTATAATATAAATTAAAATGCAAGCCAAAGAACTATTTTTCTTATTAATTTCCTGCAAAATGCTTGACCAAAGCCAAATTTTCACTAAATTGATAATAGTATGAAAATGCGAGTATATTACATTTTGTTATTGGCGTACTTTGCAGTTTTCGCCGATGGTGTTTGGACTGACGGTTCCAATGGAATAATTATCCAAATGGATACCGAGACCGGTATTTTTGGTATCGGCGATACTGTCTGGCATGATGGCCTTAGAGGCCGGCCCATTACCTTTGATTTCCACAGTCCATGGAGGCGTGGCCGTATATCACATTTTAATATTTTGATCGATGATGAGCTATATTCGAGTGGCTATCCTTCAGGTGGAGACTATACATTACTAGATGATGAATACTTGCTCGATGCCGGCCTTCTTCATAATTTTCTTTATGCGAATTGGGAAATTCCTATCGAAGAAACAGACGGGTCGATACAGATTCAACAGATATTAGAGCCTGTTCTCATCGATGGCCTTGGCCAATGCAAGACACAGTACATTGTTTATAATAACGATACCATAAGACACCGCATCGGTTTCCTGATGAATCAAGATATCATTATCAATGATAATGACCGTGCGCCGATTGCGGCGGGTGGTTTTTATAGCGATGTTGGGATGTACTATTCAGATAATACAGTGCCTTATTATTGGCAAGCTTTTGAAGAAAGCCCCGGTGCCGGAACCGATCAACTAGTGGCTTCAGGCTATCTTCGAGGACTGGATGCTACAGCTCCAAATATATTTACTTATGGCAATCAGCCTTTTTTGCAAAGAACCTACTGGGATCCTGATACAGCAAGATATCTTGGTGATGAATACTATGATACCGGAATCGTAATCCGATGGAATCAGCAATATGTCAATCCGGGTAAGGATGTGGAATTCAATACTTATTTAGGATTGGGCAAAGCAAATCCATCTGATGATTCTCTTATCCTCATCACACTGGCTCCCAGTGAACTTAGGACAAATTGTACCGAAATTAGGCCAAATCCATTTGAAGTAACAATTTTGGCACATAATCAACATATACCTTCTTTTGCCGATGATGTTAATATATGCTTAGAGAATCCCGAAGGAATCGAGCTTATATTCGCAGAAGGCCATTGGCCAGATGCCTGTCATGACTTGCCTGAGATTCCTTATGGAGAAACCCGTTCTACTGCATGGATGTGCCAGTTAGATTCACTATACGATTTTCCAGATGAGCCTCTTGTTTTTTATCTAACATTGTCATCGAGCTCTATAAGTTATGAAATTCGAGATAGTTTTACACTTGAAATTCCTAATCCAACGGGTATTCCACCTACTGTCGAAGAGGTTTTCGATCATAAATACACAAGCTTCGATTTCGATTCCATTATGGCTATACCATATCTTGTTCAAGATGATGAAGAAATCGATCTATCATCGCTAAGAAGCTCCATTAATGGCGAAGTCATTACTTATTTCACTCCCTGGTGGAGTTTTAGTGATGATACATTATATCTTCATGATGATGCCAGAGATTACGAAAGCGGAGACACTATTGTAGTAAATTTCAATGAAATTGCCGATATCGCGGGGTGTGTTGCAGATGGCCTACCGCTTTCGGACACAATAATCATCGATACTGAGCCGCCAAGGATAACAAGAACCTTTCCCGAACATGGGAATCATGTCGATACTATCCCCCAGGTTACTTTTTGGATAGAAGACCCTGTATCCGGTATTAATTATTCAACAATCAATATCATTGCAGATGGCGAGCTATATAATATTGATTCCCCAAATATCGAGCTTACAGATTCGACTTTGACATTCACAGCAGAAAGAGTCTATGAACACCGGGAAATATTAGAAATAGAAATTGCCCCGATTTACGATAATATCGACTGGGGCGAGCCAAATATGAGCGAACCTTTTTCCTATTGGTTCTGGGCAGATACTAATGCTATAGCGGAATCAAATCTTTCTAGGCCAAATAGTCTGAAGATATCTGCAATATATCCAAATCCCGGTAATTCATCGGTTGTTGCAGAGATTAGCGCAGATAAACAAAAAATACGTAAGATATCGGTTTATGATATCACTGGCCAAATTGTAGATGATCAGTTCACTATTTCTAAACCCTCGCAGCTAAATTCGGACAAACTAATTGTCGAAATTTCGTCTGATGTTCAATCGAGTGGATTATATTTGCTTTCTGTATCTATCGATAATAATATCAATTTAATCAAACCATTCACGATTATTAAATAGTTTTTTGCTGAATTATAGCATATTATGAATATATTTTACTTTGCGTATTAGCTATATTTTATTAAATTTTAATTTAGAAGTTTGCGTTAAATGACTTCAAGTAAATATGAAAAAAGCCGATGTAAAGTAAAAAGGAGTAAAAATGAAATACTATATCTTAGCAATTATTCTTTTAATTTCTTCTCTATCTTTTGGGCAATGGCTCTATGAAGACCTTATAGTAAGTGTTCCTGATGATGATTTTGTTTTCGATGAACTTAAATTCGGAACTTCAGGCCATGCTGAAAATGGTCATGATCCAATGGATCAAGCTTCTCCACCTGCTCCACCATCAGGGGTATTTACTGCATTCCAATCTGATGACAGTCTGGTAAATTTTCTCACAATCGATTTCAAAAAGCATGTGCCAGAGCCAGATACACTCACCTGGGAGATTTTTGTGCGTGCTACTGGTTTGTCTGCAGTAGTCAGTTGGAATACAGCAACACTTCCAGATCATCCATCTATTTCTCTCGAAATGGCGGCTCATTATCCTGGTGTAGAGCCTGGAGAATCCGATTATGTCGATATGCATTCTGTGAGCGAACTGGATCTCCTGCCAGCCCAAATGGCTCAAATCCGATTGGTTTCGATAGATGCAGTCAAAGAAAATGTAGAAATTGCGCTTCCAGACAAACTAATCGAATATATAGCTCCTAACCCATTTAATTCTGCGGCTCATATTTCATTAAAGGTCGCGAAAAGCTCCAATGCTAAAGTTACTATCTACGATCTAATTGGCAATCAGATTCAGATTTTGCATGATGGTCATTTGGATAGAGGTAATCATATCTACAAATGGTATGGTAAAGACGCCGCAGGAAATTTGATGCCGAGTGGTATATATTTCCTCAAAGTCAATACCGAAACATCTTCGGATTGCAGCCGCTTGATCTATATGAAATAATACTAAAAAATGAATATAGTCAGCGATAGACCGAAAAATTGATTTTATTGCCAGTATTTGTTACTAAACCAAATAATCACTTGTGCTTTGTTAATTTGGTTAATATTTTTTATTAATTGAAGTTTTTTGATAAGAAATAGTACAAAAGAGAATATGAGACCAGTAGCAATAATCGGTTTAGGAAATCCAGGCGAAAAATATCTAAATACAAGGCATAATATCGGCCATTTATTGATCGATGTTCTTGCAGAAAAATTGCGTATCAAAGCCAAACCCGGAAGAGGAAAATTTGTTTACGGCAAATTCCAGTTAAGAGGCAGAACATTTTATATTGTTAAGTTGATTACTTATATGAATCATAGCGGATATGGGGTTCGAGATTTTCTTGAATTTTCTGATCTTAAACCCGGCAATTTGCTCATAGCTTATGATGATTTCGCTCTTGATTTTGGAATGATCCGTATTCGCAAATCTGGGTCTGATGGTGGGCACAATGGCATGGCTTCAATTATCAGCACCCTTGGTACAGAAAGAATTCCACGATTTCGAATGGGAATCGGCCCTGTTGAAAAAGAAGATACAATCGATTTTGTATTGGGAGAATTCTCCTCAGAAGAAAAAAAACAACTCGATAATTTCATCACTCGATGCAAAGAAGCTGCAATTTCTATTTTCGCAGAAGGTTTGAATCCTGCGATGAGCAAATATAATCGAAAGCTTGAAAGCTCGAAAGATATAGAAGAAAGAAGCAAACAAAAAAATCAAAATAAAGTTAGGGGTCCAAATGGAACAAAGTAATTTCATTATTGGCTCGGTCTTAATCGCAATTTTAGGAATTTTTTTCGCATTAGTAGTTTACTGGCGAATTTCCCGAAAACCAACCGGTAATGAACGTATCAAAGAATTAACTTTGATGATCAGAAATGGTGCAATGGTATTTTTGAGAAGGGAGTATTCTGCCTTAACAGTATTTATAATTGTTTTGTTTTTTGTACTTTGGCTTGGCCTGGGCTCCCGAATTGGACTCTATACAGCTATCGCATTTGTAGTTGGTGCTGCTTCATCGATGCTTGCCGGCTATCTTGGAATGCATTCAGCCACACGCGCAAATGGCCGAACCACATGGGCAGCTCATACTGGCGGTTCGACAATGGCGCTTCATGTAGCTTTCCTCGGTGGGTCTGTTATGGGTCTTGCGGTTGCGTCTCTTGGTTTACTGGGCCTTAGCATTTTGTTCTTGATTTTCTTTGATCAAAGTGCCGTTTCGGAGACTGCAGGAATAATCAGCGGATTTGCTATGGGTGCCAGCTCAATTGCCTTATTTGCAAGAATCGGTGGTGGAATATATACCAAGACAGCCGATGTTGGCGCCGACTTAGTCGGAAAAGTCGAGGCAGGAATTCCTGAAGATGACCCGAGAAATCCTGCTGTTATTGCAGATAATGTCGGTGATAATGTTGGAGATGTTGCCGGTATGGGTGCGGATATTTTTGAAAGCTATATCGGTTCCATGATTGCTACAATTTCGATAGCCGCAACTGCGTCTATCACAGCTTCAAGCTCGAGCATTGTTAAAGATATTGTTGGCATGAGATATGAACATATGATTTATCCAATCGTTGCTGCTTCTGCTGGCCTAATTGCATCTGTGGTTGGCATCGGTTCTATCAAACTTTTTGAAAAGAAAAATGCCCAAAAAGCTCTTAATTATTCAACATATACTGCTAATTTTATATTCTTTATTTTGGCCTATATTGCAAGCAAAATGTTGAACCTTCCTAATGGCGTTTTCTACTCTATATTGATTGGTAATTTTAGCGGTATATTAATCGGCTTATTTGCCGAATACTATACATCTGGAAAACCCACAATAAGAATAGCCAATGCTTCGAAAACTGGGGCAGCTACAAATATTATTACCGGCCTTGCCGTTGGTATGGAAAGTGTTTTGACGCCTGTTTTGACTATCGCTTTAGCGACTTATCTCTCTTATATGTTTGCCGGGCTTTATGGCATTGGTATCGCTGCTGTGGGTATGCTCGCTACTGTTGGAGTTACCATGAGTGTCGATGCTTATGGGCCAATTGCCGATAATGCAGGCGGAATAGCTGAAATGGCCGGCCTTGGCCAGAAAGTCCGCAAAATCACAGATAATCTTGATACCATCGGAAATACTACTGCTGCAATAGGCAAAGGTTTTGCAATTGGTAGTGCAGCTTTAACCGCTCTGGCTCTTTTTTCGGCATATTCGCAGGCTGCGGGAATCGATGTAATAGATCTTATATCTCCAAATGTTGTAATTGGCCTGCTTATTGGTGGAGCTATTCCCTATTTCATATCTGCACTTACGATGAATTCTGTTGGCAAAGCAGCAAATAAAATGGTTGAAGAAGTTAGGCGCCAATTCAAAGAAATAAAGGGGTTGCTCGAAGGCAAAAGCAAACCAGACGTAAAGAGCTGTATCGATATATCTACGAAAGCTGCATTAAAAGAAATGATTCTTCCCGGAATGATCGCTATTGTAGTCCCGATAATAATAGGATTTTTGTTAGGTAAAGAAGCTCTCGGCGGATTACTTGCCGGTGTTACAATCTCTGGCGTTATGCTTGCATTGTTTATGGCAAATAGTGGTGGTGCATGGGATAATGCCAAAAAATACGTTGAAAGCGGCGGTTTATGTGGCAAAGGTTCTGAAACGCATAAAGCTACGGTTGTTGGAGATACAGTCGGCGATCCATTCAAGGATACTGCTGGCCCGGCAATGAATATACTAATTAAGCTGATTTCAACAGTATCGCTGGTTCTTATGGCAGCATTATTTGCTAATGGTGTAATTAAACCATTACTTTGAATATCATTGTACGAATCTTAACATTGCAATATGCAAAATTTTTCTTATTTTGCATATCTAATGATAAAAAATGAGATTCAAATAGCCAGAAATACTGGAAATTGGCTTGGCATGATATTTGCTCTATCTATTAGTGTAAAACTATGCGAAGGAATAAAATGAAAAGCAAGTTCGGATTTACATTGGTCGAGATTATGGTTGTTATTGTCTTGCTTGGTATTTTAGCGGGTATTGGACTGATGCGATATTCAAATATGACAAAACGCGCCAAAATCAGAGAGCCGGTAACTATTCTTAAGAAGATGTGGGAAATGTCATATACATATTATGTCGCAAATGGTGAACCAATAACATCCGATGGGACACCTTTGTATTTTGGCATCGATTCTGGTGACCCAAGTTTAGACAAGAAAAACTCCAAAAAGCTTTTCAATATCGGTTTCGATGACCAAAGCATTGGAGTCACAAGATTTTACTATGTAAACACAGACGGTGCGATTGTATTCGCTTTTCCAAAAACAAAAGATTCACCTTTTAATTTCTCTGAAGATGAAATCGATGGAGGCCTTTCTGGCATAGAACTTGGAATCGATAATGATGGAAGAATTTATATTTATGAAGACGGCAAAGTTCGGGAGTTTGAATGAAAATGTTAGCAAAAAATTCAGGATTTACACTAATCGAACTACTAATTGTAGTTCTTATTGTTGGTATTTTGGCACAACTTGCGATACCTGTTTATCGCGAATCTTCCGATAGGGCCAAATACAGTGAAGTAGAAATCCAAATGGCCACTATGAATAAAGCGCTACGCGCTTTCTATGCACAATACGGCGGATATCCACCAGATGTATTTCCAGGAGAGCCACCACCAGGATTGGTTCCCGAATTTCTCGACAAATGGCCAACACCTGAAGACGATGTCTTTGGCTCAGAATACGATTATGAAGCCTGGCGAATGGGTGATGGTTATTGGATAGGGATATCCTATTTCGGGAAAAATAAAATTCGTGATACAGGTGCTCACTCTAATTCCTGGTTTGTCCAAAATGGTGTTGACGGTGTGCCGATGAAGAAGAAAGATGATATGGTAATGCAAATTGCAGCCGAAGGGCAAGTAGTCGAAGAAGGCCTTAATTTTGACAGATATCGAAAAATTGGTACTGCTACTTACAGATACGAAGGTAACTAAGAGTAAATCTGTTAAATTATTCTGCCCTGTCACCTTCTTTTGTTTTCGCTAATTATTCAAAATTTTCTATAAAATTTCATTGCTTTCATAAGAGCTTAGTATTTTCTTATGTCTCGGATTATGAATAGATATGAGAAATATATGTCCAAAGCATTGAAACTGGCTCAAAAAGGCCTGGGCCGAACATCTCCAAATCCGGCTGTCGGTGCTGTCATTGTCAAAGACGATAGAATAATCGGCGAAGGATACCACAGCAAAGCTGGCAAACCACATGCCGAGATTGTTGCTATCAATAATGCAAAGGATGCAGGTTACTCCCTGAAAGGTGCCGAGATATTTATAACCCTGGAACCTTGCTGCCACTATGGAAAAACACCACCTTGCACACAAGCCATAATCGAAAATAATTTCAAAAGAGTCGTTTATGCAATAGACGACCCAAATCCTTTGGTCGGCGGCAAATCCATGGAAATTCTCGAAAAAGCTGGTATTGAAGTTGTCAATAATGTGCTTGCCGATGAAGCCAGATGGCTACTTTCGCATTTTAGAACCTGCATGGAACATTGTAGAGCTTTTATTGCAGTGAAATATGCATCTTCATTGGATGGCAGAATCGCAACGAAAACAGGAGATTCGAAATGGATATCTTCGAGCAAATCGCGAGACTTTGTTCATTCTCTCCGCAACAGATACGATGCCATCGCTATCGGCGCAAATACATTACGAAATGATAATCCAAGACTCACTGTGCGAAGAGCCGAAGGAAGGAATCCTGTTCGCATAGTCATAGTAGGTAAGAGAAAAATACAATCGGACTATACCCTATTCAACGATAAAAAGGCACGTACAATCGTGGCAACATTTCACAAGAATCCCTTTCGGGATAGTAACGTGCCAGAAGATATCGAGTTATGGCATTTATCGGAAAAACTAAATGGCGTATCCATATTAGAACTTGCCCAAAAAGCATATCAGAATAAACTAAGTTCGATTTTAATCGAAGGCGGAGGCGATATTATAACTTCTGCCCTTGACGAAAGAGTAGTTGATAGGCTATATTTAGTGTTTGCGCCAAAGATAATTGGCGCTGGTATCGAGGCAATTGGAGATATTGGAATTAGAGATATCAAAAGCTCGATCGACATAAAGATAAGAGAACAAAAACAATCCGGTGGCGATATAATAATAATCGGCACACCGGTCTATGAAAGTTAGAAAATGAAAACCAGCGATAAGAAACATTGGGAAGATTTTTGGAAAACTAAAGACCTTAAGGATATTTATCCAGTTGGCGATAGAGTGATCAAGGCAATTGAAAAACATGTGGATCCAAAAGGCCTTCGAATTCTCGAAGTCGGTGCAGGAACTGGCCGTGATAGCTATGAACTTGCCAAAAAAGGTGCGGAAGTATATGTATTAGACTATGCAGAAAGCGCACTTATGCTATACAAAAAGCAAAACATGGAAAAAGACCAGAAGGCGATTGCAGTCTGTGGGGATGCATTTGGCTTGCCTTTTGCTGACAATTCATTTGATATAGTCTTTCATCAGGGTTTATTGGAACATTTCAGAGAACCTCTTGGAATAATCAAAGAAAATCAACGGGTATTAAAACCGAAGGGTTTTGTTATTATCGATGTTCCCCAAAGATGGCATATCTATACTGTGATTAAACATATCTTAATTGCTTTTAATTCATGGTTTGCCGGCTGGGAGACTGAATTTTCTATAACACAAGTTGAAAAAATACTCAAGCAACATGACCTTGAACCATTCGATTTTTATGGCGAATGGATGTATCCATCATTAGCATACAGAACCCTGCGCGAGATTTTGTGGAAAATCAAAATAAAACTTCCGCTATATCCATTTAAAATTCCTGGTTTATACCAGATTCGAAGATTTTTCCACTATAATCTGCCTAAAAATCGATTTTTTGCAAATACCTGCCTCTCTATTGGCGTTTTGGGAAGAAAAAACGAGAAAAAGGTTGAAAAGCATTAAAAATCAATATATAATCTAAATAGTGGCAAGAAAAATACAAATACTCATGGTTTTTTTGCTGGTTCTCGGTTTTGCATGCAAAGGTGAGAAGAAGGCAACAGAAGAAATATCAACAAAAGACCTACCCGATCAACAGTTAGATTCATCGACTATATTTTTTACTATTAAGGGTGAACGTAATGCCGTCCTCTGGGCTGAACACATCTTCAAATACAATAACCGGAAAAAAATGATAGCAAAAAATATCAATGTCGATTTCGATGGAGAGCCTCCCGAAGGAGACGGAGTACTCGTTGCGGATTCTGGAACAGTTAGTGATGGCCAAAAAATAATCGAGGTCTTCGGTAATGTGCGCCTTAAAACCGAAAGAGGCACAAAACTCATAACAGAATCACTGAAATGGGATACTCAAACCGATAAGGTTACATCTGATGATCATGTAAAAATCGAAAGAGGCAAAGAAAAAATCGAAGGCAAGGGACTTGAAACGGATGTTGGTTTCAATAAGGTAATAATTAAAGAACAAATTTCAGGACAACTCTCAGGATAAAAAAATGGAAGATATCAAGGATAAAGCTCAAAAGAATACAAATATTGCACAAATTGCAGAACATATCAAAAAAGAAAAGACCCGGACTACGCTCGAGACCGATGGCCTTGTCAAAATATATAGGAAAAAGCGTGCTGTCAATGGTATCTCTATATCTGTCCAGCAGGGCGAGATAGTTGGCCTGCTCGGCCCAAATGGTGCTGGTAAAACTACAACTTTTTTTATGATCGTTGGCCTTATCAAGCCTAATGACGGAAAAGTTATATTTTCTGGAAATGATATCACGAAAATGCCGATGTATAAAAGAGCAAAACTGGGAATCGGCTATCTTCCGCAGGAAGCTTCTGTTTTCCGCAAGCTGACTGTCCAGGAGAATATTATGGCAATACTCGAAACATTGCCAATTAATAAAAAAGAAAGAAAAAAGAGGCTGGAAAAATTGCTGGACTCTCTTAATATTTCACATCTCGCAGATCAAAAGGCATATACACTTTCCGGCGGGGAAAGACGGCGTGTCGAAATCACCAGGGCACTGGTTACAGAACCAAAATTCCTGCTTCTTGATGAGCCATTCGCTGGTATCGATCCGATCGTTGTCTCGGACCTGCAAAAGATTATCGGCGATCTTAAAAAACTGGGCCTGGGAATATTAATAACCGATCATAACGTTTATGAAGTCCTTACAATCGTTGATAGAGCCTATATCGTTTACGAAGGAAATGTCTTGATATCAGGGAATTCTGAATATCTATTAAATAATAAAAAAGCCAGAGAAATATATCTTGGCGAGGAATTCAGGTTAAGCTAATGGAACTTCAATTACAACATAAGCTTGCGCTCAAGCAGATATTAACTCCTCAACTCGTTCAGACAATGGAGCTGATACAGCTTCCTATTCTGGAACTTTCTCAAAAACTCAAGCAGGAACTGAATGAAAATCCCATGCTCGAGACCAAAGAAGACCGGCTTTCTGAAGAAATTGTAAATAATGATAATAACGAAATAGACCAGATGGATCTGGCTGAATACAAAAAGCTTTTCAAAGGCCTTCAGAGGTTGGATGCCAATATGCAAAACCGGCCCTATGATGAAGAAGACGAAGTATCACCATTTGACTTGGTCGCATATCAGACTTCTATATATGAAACACTCAATAAACAAATCTCTCTAATAAATGCTGAACCAAAGATTAGAGAGCTTGCAGAATTCATTGTAGGGAATCTTCAGAATGATGGAATGCTTAAAATATCTCTCGAAGAACTAATGGAATCTGCCAAAGAGCAGAACATTGTCGAAGAGCCACATCTCGAGGAAATGCAAGAAGCCTTAGATAAGGTGCAATCCTTAGAACCAGTCGGAGTGGGTTCGCGCAATATTAGAGAATGCTATCTAATTCAACTCGAAAATGCTACTAAATTCGATGCTCTGGCATATGAAATCGTTCGTGACCATTTCGATATGCTTGGAAGCAAAAATTTGCCCCAAATGCAGAAAATACTGCAAGAACCGATGGATAAAATCAAAGATTCATTACACACTATTTACCATCTTAAAACTCATCCAGTTTCAGAATCGGATGATAAATTCAGCTCCAGCACAGTCGAACCGGATATCGTAGTTAGAAAAGTCGATGGAAAATGGCAGGTTATCTATAATAATTTTGATATACCAGCGCTGCGAATAAGCCGCTATTATATGACATTGCTAAAAAAGAATAAAAAGCTAAAATCCGACATCAAAGAATTTCTCAAAAAGAAACTCGACAGCGCAAAATGGTGGATCGATGCCCTCATGCTCCGCCAGCAAAATATGGAAAATACCATGGAAACGATAATCGAGAGCCAGATTGACTTCTTTGAGAAAGGCCCCAATTTCATAAAACCTATGAAAATGGAAGATATTGCGAATAAAATTGGAGTTCATCCCGCCACAATATCCAGAATTGCCAAAGATAAATATGTGCAGACTCCACACGGAATTTTTCCAATGAAATATTTCTTTACAAGAGGCCTTTCGACCGATTCTGGCGAGGATATGTCCACAAGAGTTATTAAAGAGAAGCTTCGAGACTGTATCGAAAAAGAAAATAAGGCAAAGCCATTTTCAGACCAAAAAATAGCCGATATCTTGACCGCCGATGGAATAAAAATCGCAAGACGCACCGTGGCCAAATATCGCGAACAACTTGGTTATCCATCAGCAAGAATGAGAAAATTAAAATGAACATAACAAAAAGAAAACCTTCATGGTTCAAACAAAACATTAAATCGACAGAAATTGGCAATAAGGTCCGTAGCTTGCTTGAAAAACACCATCTTAATACGGTTTGCGAAGAGGCCAAATGCCCTAATCGAAATAATTGTTATTCCAATGGCAATGCCACATTTCTAATTATGGGCGATATCTGCACAAGAAACTGCCGCTTTTGTGCAATCGAGTCCAGAAGTCCACGTAGATTAGACCACAAAGAACCAGAAAAAATAGCGAGCGTTGTAAAGGATTTGGAACTAAGCTATGTAGTCTTGACATCTGTTACCAGAGATGACCTGAAAGATGGGGGCGCAAATCATTTTTTTAAGACAATTGAATCAATAAAAAACTCCAGCCCAAATTGCAAGATAGAAGTTTTAATTCCCGATATGCAGGGAAATACAGATAATTTAGGTAGAGTTATTGAAGCATCACCCGATGTTATAAATCATAATATTGAAACTATCGGCCGTCTTTACGAAGACATAAGGCCGCAAGCTTCATACAAGAGAAGCCTCGAATTATTAAAATATACAGCCCAAAAGACTAATATTCTCACAAAATCAGGCTTTATGCTCGGTTTAGGCGAGAAAGAAAAGGAAGTATATCAGCTTTTGGATGACCTAAAGCAAAATGACGTAAAAATGGTCACTATTGGCCAGTATCTCGCACCTTCGGAGATGCATTATCCCATCAGGGCTTTTATCGATCCGGAGCGATTTGCTGAATATGAGAAATATGCATATTCTAAAGGATTTTTAGCTGTATTTTCTGGCCCGCTTGTTAGAAGCAGTTATCTAGCGGACCAGATGTACGAGAAGGCAATTATGAATAGCTCATAAGGAGCATTAAAGTCCTTATGATACTCGAGCATGACAATTCGAGAAAGAAACTAAAACGAAAGGAACTACCGTGGAGCTTAAAATTACTGCCAGGCATTTTGATCTCACCGATGCTATCAAAGAAGCCAGTAGAAACAGGATTATCCCAATGAAGAGATTCTTCGATAAGATTATCGATGCGGAATTGGTACTTATGTCCGAAAAGCATCGCCAGATTGCAGAATTAACCCTACACCTGCCGGGCGGAGCTATCGCGGCAAAATCTGAGACAAAGGATCTTTACGAATCTATCGATAAAGTATCCGAAAAAGTTGAAAAACAATTGAAAAAGCGCAAAGAAAAAATGAAAGACCACACAGGCCCCGATCATATGACACGAGAAAAAATACTCCATGAAGAGGAGGATGACTTTTGATCGAGAAGCTCGATGTTCAAGGGCTTATTAGGAAATCTAAAAGGCTTCTCGGGCTTACTCCAATATCTGGTAAAAAGGGCTTAAACCGTGAGATAACAACTTTTGAGCTACAAAGGCCCGGCCTCGCTATTGGTGGTTATACAGAGCATTTTGCTGAAAAACGTATACAGATAATCGGCCAATATGAAATGCATTTTATCGAATCATTGCCAAAGCCAATGCTCAAGAAAAATTTCGAGGTGCTCTTTAGTTTTCCTATCCCTTGTCTTATTTTTGCCAAAAATTTAGTTCCGCCGGATGTAGTTATTGAGCTTGCAGATAAGCATAATATACCTATTTTAAGTACAAGGCACTCTACATATCAACTTATGTCGGAACTTGGTGATTTTCTCGAATATCAATTTGCCCCAAATATTGTTTTGCATGGCGTAATGGTCGATGTTTACGGTGTCGGGCTTTTGATTCGCGGTAAGGCCGGTATCGGCAAAAGCGAATGTGCATTAGACCTTGTCGCTCGCGGACATCGGCTGGTGGCAGATGATTATGTAGTAATAACAAAGAGAAATGACGATGTCTTAATCGCTAATGCCAAAGAGCATATGGGCCATTTCATGGAAATTCGAGGAATCGGCATCATAGACATAGAAAAATTATTTGGCATTCACTCCGTCAGGATGCAGAAACGTGTCGAGCTTGAAGTCCGGCTTATGCCATGGGATGCTCTCGAAGATTATGAAAGGATTGGCGAAGAATACAATTATACGGAGATTCTGGGCATACAAATACCGCTTGTTACTTTGCCCATTTCCCCTGGAAAAGACATATCTACTTTGACCGAAGTCATTGCGATGAATTTTATGCTTCATGTTTATGGTGAGAATCCGGCTAAAACTTTTCTCGACCGCATCGAAGCGGGTATGAAAAGAAAACAATTACTCAAAGAATACCTCCAAAGCGACCCTGAATAAATGAGCAATGCAAAAGAAGAAATAAAAAAGCTGCGAAAGCTGATTAGAGAACATAATTATCATTATTATGTCGAAAATGAACCTGTCATTTCCGATGAAGAATACGATTCTCTTTTCGATAGATTAAAAAAACTTGAAGAAGAAAATCCCGACTTAATCACTGAAGATTCGCCCACACAAAGAGTTGGCGCCGAGATTCAGGATGGTTTTTCGACTTATGAACATCGTGTGCCGATGCTTTCTCTTAGCAAGGTTATATCCTTTGAGAAATTCAAGGATTTTCACGAACGCATACTTAAGAAACTATCAAAATCCGATATCGAAAATCCTGATTTTGATTATGTCGCAGAACCAAAACTTGATGGCCTCGCTTTGGAGATAATCTATGAAGATGGACACCTTGTAAAAGCTGCTACACGCGGCAATGGTGTCGTTGGAGAAGATGTCACGCAGAATGTGCGCACTATTAAACCGATTCCGCTTGTTCTTAACTCCGATAAAGAAGATGTTCCCGCTACTATAGAAGCTCGCGGCGAGGTTATCTTCAAAAAGAAAGATTTCGAGAAGATGAACCAAAAACGCCGTGATGAAGGAAAGGATGAATTTGCTAATGCCAGAAATGCAGCATCTGGTTCTTTGCGACAACTGGATCCTTCGGTTACCGCAGAAAGGCCACTTTCGGCTTTTTTCTATGATATTGGTACATTAGATGGTGTTTCATTAGATTCTCATTCCGAACAACTCGAGTATATGCGAAATCTTGGTATTCCAACTGTCGAAGATTCTGGTAAACTCGAAAATCCCGATGCCGTTAAAGATTACTTCGAGAAGATATCTGAAAAGCGAGAGTCTCTGCCCTATGAGATAGATGGTGTTGTCATAAAGGTTAACCGGCTGGATTATCATGAAACTTTAGGTTCAATATCCCGTTCGCCAAGATGGGCAATCGCATGGAAATTCCCATCGCAAAGTGCTATGACCAAACTCGATGACATAATCTGGAATGTTGGCAGGACTGGCGCGGTTACTCCGGTGGCAATATTAGAACCGGTTGAAATAGGTGGCGTTACCGTCAAAAGAGCTAGCCTTCATAATGAAGATTTGATTGCCGAGAAGGATATTCGTGTCGGCGATAGGATCATGGTCAAACGTGCTGGCGATGTTATACCTTATGTAGAAGAATCACTCGATGAGTTTCGCGATGGCTCTGAAAAAGAAATTCAGCCACCTGAAATATGCCCTTCATGCGGCACAAAGCTTTACCGCGCTCCAGATGATGCTTTCCATCGCTGTCCTAATAAAGCCTCCTGTCCTGCGCAAATCAAAGAGAGCATTATTCATTTCGTATCCAAAAATGCAATGGACATAGATGGCATCGGGGAGAAACAAATTGAGCAATTCCTATCGAAAAATATCATCGAAACTGCGGCTGATTTATACAATATTTCAAAAGATGAGCTTTTGCCTCTTGAAAGAATGGGAGAAAAATCAGCAGAAAATATTCTAAATGCTATTGAAGAAAGTAAAAAAAGGCCATTATGGCGTTTTATTAATGCTCTTGGAATACCGACTATCGGAAGTCACCTTGCACAGGTACTCGCAGAAAATTTCAAAAATATCGATGAAATTGAAAAGCAATCAGCAGAAAAGCTCGAAGAGATCGATGAAATCGGCCCAATTATCGCAGAGAATATATTCAATTATTTCAAAGCCGAAGAAAATATCAAATTAATCGATGAATTCAAAAAAATAGGCATCGATCCAGAATCGAGCTTATATGTGGAAGAAAAATCCGAACTGCCTTTGGATGGACAAAAGTTTGTTCTTACAGGGAGCTTAAGCAGCATGACAAGAGACGAAGCCAAGCTTCTTCTGCAGAAACTCGGCGCAAAACCCACATCATCGGTATCTAAAAAGACCGATTTTTTAGTTGTCGGCGAAAATCCCGGCTCGAAGCTGGAAAAAGCCCAAAAACTCGATATCAATATTATGGATGAAAATGAATTTATCGAATTTCTCAAGAAGCACAATGCAGGCGAACAAAGCCAGCTGCCTGATGATACAAAATCCTTATTTTCCTAATTTTTGCTAAATCTTTTTTTGTTAAAACAAAACCCTAATCTTTCAGCTTCCTAACCTTGAAACCACGGCTTTTGAAATAGTCCTTGAGCTTCTGCTCTGGTGGTCTATTATCCTTCTTCTTTGGCGGCTTTTTATGCTGCTGCTTTTTGGTCGGTGATGTTTTTCTTTTCCGTCTTGGTTTTCTCGGCTTTTTGGGTTGCAAGGCTTTCATAGAAAGAGAAATTCTATTTCTTTTTTTATCCACTTCTATGACTTTAACTTTTACTGTCTGATTAGCCTTGAGAATTTCAGCGGGATCTTTTACGAATCTATTTGCAATTTCGCTAATATGAATGAGACCATCCTGATGGACACCGATATCGACAAAAGCACCAAATTTAGTAACATTGGTTACGATTCCGGGTAAAACCATGCCGACTTCGAGGTCAGAGAGTTTTTTGGCTTTATCAGAAAAGGAAAATGCTTCGAATTCACCACGTGGGTCGCGGCCTGGTTTGGCGAGTTCTTTTATAATATCGGTGAGTGTGGGCATTCCGATATCATCGGTTACATAATCCTTTAGGTTAATCTTCTGGCGAAGCTCTTTATTTTCCATAAGATCTTTGACCTTGACATCGAGGTACTTAGCCATCTTTTCGACTATTGCATAGCTTTCGGGATGAACAGCACTTCTATCAAGTGGATTTTCTGAATCCCGAACTCTGACAAAACCTGCAGCTTGTTCAAATGCCTTTGGCCCTAATCTTTTGACCTTCAAAAGCTCATCGATTTTCTTGATAGGTCCATTTTTATTTCGATATTCGACAATATTCCCTGCCAGAGCTGGCCCGAGTCCGGATACATAGCTGAGCAATTGCTTGCTGGAAGTATTGACCTCTACACCAACGGCATTAACAGCGCTAACTACGACATCGTCCAAAGCCGATTTGAGTTTTTTTTGGTCAACATCATGCTGATACTGGCCTACTCCAATAGATTTGGGATCGATTTTTACCAATTCTGCCAGCGGGTCTTGTAGCCTTCTTCCGATAGAAATAGCGCCACGAACAGTTACATCTTCATCCGGAAATTCTTCCCTTGCAACTTTGGATGCTGAATATATTGAAGCACCCGACTCATTGACATTGACAACAGAAATACCATCGGGTAAATCCAGGCTTTCGATAAATTCGAATGTTTCTCGATTACCAGTGCCATTTCCAATGGCAATAGCACTACATTTGTGATTTTCAAGTATATCCGACATTATTTTTCTGGCTTCTTTGGCTTTTTCTTCGGATTGAGTTATAAATATGGTCTTATTTTCGAGGAATTTACCCTGCGCATCGAGAGTTACTACCTTGCAACCGGTTCTATATCCAGGGTCGATGGCTATAACAGGTTTTTGTCCAAGAGGCGGTGCCATAAAGAGTTCACGAAGATTCTTCGCAAATACAATGATAGCCTCATCATCGGCTTTTTCTTTCAAATGATTTCTGTATTCTGTCTCCATAGATACCGATAGTAATCTTTTATACGCGCTGATTATTGCAAGTTCGACCTGTTCTGAAGCTGGCGATTGGCCTATTACAAATCTTTCATTAAGCATTTGAATGCCTTTATCTGTACTGGGTCTTACTTTAACACGTAAAAAGCCTTCGCGTTCTCCACGCATAATTGCCAGATAGCGGTGACTTGGCACTTTAGATGCTTTCTCTTCCCAATCGAAATAGTCTCTGAAATTTGAGCCATCTTCTTCTTTGTCTTTGATGACTTTCGATTTCAGTGCTGATTCTTTATAGAAAAACTCTCTAAGCTGCTCACGAGCATCTTTATCTTCATTTATCCATTCTGAAATTATATCTCTTGCGCCTTCGAGTGCCTGATTTGCGGTAATAACCTTTTTCTCTTCATTGACAAATTCTTCTGCTGCCTTTTCCACATCCAATTCGGGATTTTGTGCAAATAGCATTTGTGCGAGCGGTTCTAAACCTCGCTCTTTAGCGACTGTGCCTCGTGTTCGCTTCTTGGGTTTGTATGGAAGGTATATATCTTCCAACTCCACAATTGTAGATGCTGCTTCGATGCTTTTTTTCAGTTCATCGGCGAGAATATCGCGTTCAGCAAGCGATTTTAAGATCGCTTCTCGGCGCTTTTCCAGGTTCTGAGCTTTTTCATAAAGATCTCTGATATCTGTTATCTGTACCTCGTCGAGAGAACCTGTCTTCTCTTTTCGATATCTTGCGATAAAAGGGACAGTGGCATCATCTTCGAGCAAACCAATCGTTGCTTCGACCTGCCATTTCTTAAGTTTCAATTCCTCTGTGATTTTTCCAGTGTGTGATAACTCCATAACTCTCTGTGTTTTAATTTTTGACCCAAAAATAACAATTTACGATATTTTGGGAAGCTTTTCTTTTCCAAAATTTCACAATATGAAAGTATGCATTTTTTTTGACATGTCCAGAACATTTTTGAATTTATCAATTTAAATGCGAATCTTTAAACGATAATGATTGACATTTCCTTGTTTTGTTTTTAAAATATATATGAAGTAATATATATAAGGAGGAAATAGATTTGAAATATTTTATAAAGTTTGTATTTTTTGGATTATTGTTACTCGGTGTTACCTTTACAAGTGATCCAATTCTTCAAACGCCACATGAAATCGAATCTGAAGAAGCTGCAGTATCACAAAAGGGCCATAACCGTTTTCCAATCCCAAAAGAAATAGCAGAACAGTACATAACAGTCGAAAGCAAAACAGAAGAACTCCGTGCAATCAAGGATTATTATGCGGGCAGGGATTTTAATTCATCGCTCTATCGCTCTGGCGATGGCCCTGATGAACCTGCTCCAATCGATACCGCAACGATTCGTGCCTTCGATTTTAGTTCAGATGCCAAAGTGAATACGCCTTCTTTAGGGCAGCAATTCCATCCCGATGTCGCTATCGGCGATGATGGAACGATTTACGTTTGCTGGGCAGAAGTCGATGCATATGATCAATATCGAATTTATGCAACACGCTCGCCAGATGACGGCGAAACTTTCTATACAGCCACAGTAGCCTATGGGCCATCAACAAAAGCTGTCAATCGGCCATCTATTGCTGTTTCTGGTACTGGTTCTTCGGCAAAGGTCTTTATCGCTTTTGTCTATTATGACGATTACGATGGCTCAGAGGACTTCGATAAGGATGTATTTCTCCGGTATTCGACAAATGCGGGGGCATCTTTCCCAAATGCTGTTTCAATTTCCTCAAATGGAAATTATTCAGATCATCCTACTGTCGAGACCGATGCTTCTGGCTATGTCTATGTTGGCTATACTTATGCATGGTGGACTGGTGGTGGTTGCGATGATGAGGATATCGAAGTCAATGCTACATTGGCTGTATCGAATGATGGTGGTGGGAGCTGGTATGGCGCGCGCTATATCGCTTCTGATTCCAAAGACGAATATATGCCACAATTCGGGATTTTTGGTTCCGGGTATTCTTCCACTTTGCATTGTGTCTATACTTATGACTACGATGGTGGTAGCGGGACAGATTATGATGTAATGTACCGCAAAGTTACAAATGCAGGCTCGAGCAGCCCTTCTATTGGAGCCGCTGTTGGTATATCTACTTATACCTACGATGAATATCCCGGAGGCGTCGATACAGACCCTTCCGGTAATCCACAGGTAGCCTATACTCGAAATGCAGATGTCTATTATAGAAAAAGCTCCGATGGCGGCACAAGTTTCGGAACACCGACAGCGGTATCCACTGTGGCTGCCGATGAAGTAGATGCGAATATGGTTACAGATGGCGCGGGAAATCCAATAATTATATGGCGCGATGAAAGAACTGGTTATCCCGATATTTACCTATCTTATTCTAATGATGTCGGCGAGACATTCTCTGAGCCGATAATGGTCAATCAGGAATCGGGAGGCCACAATCAATATTGGCCATCGATAGCTTCGCGCAAAGAACCGTGGACAAGGCATATTGCAATTGTGTGGTGGGATGATCGCTGGGATGCTGGCGATATTGTTTATAATGGCAATTATCAAAAAGGTGTCAGGCTTAATGTTACTATAAATCCTGATTATCCGCCATGGGATCCGATGTCTTTTGAATATTGGTCATTCGATGAAGAATATGAAATTGAGTTTAATTTACCCCGAACATATAATGTTTGGTATGATACTGATCATTCGTGGAGTCCGCTTATGGAGCAATATTGGTCTGGCTCGACCCCTTATGAACGTTGGGCTTGCCAGAATCCTGGTGGGTGGTCGGTCGTTCCGGATATTTATTTGAAACCTCCTGACTCAGGCGGTGAATTCGATGTCGATTTTTATCATCAGTACAATATCGTATTTTGGCCAGAACGTGGTAATGATTCCATTTGCGATGCTACTATGCCAGATGTCGGACTGGATTATACCCGTTTTGGAACAATACATGAAGAAACCTGCAGCGATAGCAGAATAGTAAACGACTGGGTAGATCGATTTTCAGACTATAATTTACAAGGCTGGTTCGCGCTCGATCCAACCCAGCGATGGGCTGGTGTTTCGGACGACACAATCGGCACGATCACAGAATCCGATACAATTCGGCCATTGTACTTCCTTCAGTTTAAGCCTCTTATCCATCTTTTCGGCCCGACAGATACAAATTCTGTCTGCACTGATCTTTACTATTTATATGGCGAAGAGATTGGTGAATGCGGATTATTCGATGAATGGAATGAATGGGTCGATTGCGGCTCTGAACTGGATTTCTCAGACTCCACCGAAAACGGGTGGCATGCCGTGGATACGACTTACTTTATTCCAACTTCCTACTTCACTACAACAATACGCTATCGCAATGAAGAGATGGTCATAATTAAAAATGATTTTGACGAGGGTGGAAATATCAATGTAGATGGCCACACTGTTGCATCTCCAGATACGCAGCTCTGGGGCCCGGCATCGACTCATATAATCGCAGCCATTAGCCCACAGGAATTCGGTGATTCGACAAGATACTATTTCTCACATTGGTCAGATAGCGGAACCTTCTCGCATGAAATCACTGTCCCTGAACATGCAATAACATTCACAGCATATTTCACGCCGCATTATCATATCACTCTTGAATATACCGGCATCACAGGTGGCCACACGCCGGCCCTGACAGGAGACGGTTGGTATGAAACTGGAACATGGGCACCAATTTCTGCCACTGCAGGCTATGATAGCACTTCTGGAATACGATACGGATTTTCACATTGGTCCTCAATTCCCGAAGGCGCCATATTCGATGAGCCTACTTCCCCGACTACTGAAGTCATAGTCAATCGCCCATATCGAATTGTTGCCAATTATAATGTTCAATATTCACTCGAGGTGATAAACCCGGATGGCTATGGCTATCCTGACCCTCCAGAGGGCATGAATTGGTTCGATGTCGGTTCCGAGGTATATCTCAACGCAGGCTCACCAGATACAATCGATCATATGTATTGCACATCATTTAGCGGTACAGGCGCAGTTCCCACTACTGGAACAACTGAAGAAGTCACTATCCGGATAGATGAACCTTCAACCATCACATGGTATTGGGCCGACCAGCCGATGTTGACTGTAGTTAGCCCATGGAGCGTACCAACGCCCTCTGTTGGTAATCATTGGTATGATCCCGGGACATTTGTCGAAGCATTTGTTCTTACGCCTTTTGATTTAGGCTCGGCATATCGTTGGGTTTGCACAGGTTATGAGGGCACGAGCGTAATTGGCTCCGGCTCAGCATCAGAAATCGGATTTATTATAACAGAAAACTGTACCTTAACATGGCTCTGGCAGGACGAATACAAACTAACTATCACAAATCCCGGTGGATATGATTCACCGATGCCACCTATTGGCGAACACTGGTATGAAAATGGCTCCGAGGTTTCGGCATGGGTAACTTCACCCGATGGTGTTATGCATTGTATAGGATACACCGGCTCCGGCTCTGTTTACCCGACTTCTGGGCCTAGAGATTCTGTCACATTCACAATAACAGCGCCTACATCGATTCAATGGAATTGGGCAAGTACCGAAGAGGTAGTCTCTCTTACTATTTACTCCGATTATGGCGATCCGGAGCCTTCTGGCTCTGGTTGGTATGTGCCAGGTACTCCAGTTACTTGCGAAGTCACATCGCCATATTATCCTGCTGGCATGGATGGCTGGCGATGGAATTGCACTGGATTTACCGGTTATGGAAGCGCACCGAGTGGCTCTGGCTCTTCGACAGGCTCTTGGACAATCTGGACCGACTCCGAAATTCATTGGAATTGGGAAGAAGAAGTCAGGCTTTCTATCGATTCTGACCCTCCGGGAATAGACTCTCCTACTCCGCCCTATGGTGATCATTGGTACAATCCGGAGACTTTTATATCAGGTTCTGTCGATGCTGTTTTCGAAGATTCTATGGAATGCAATGGTTATGTAGGAACTGGCTCTTTTGCAAGCGACGACACTAACTATTTCGAAGGAACAATCGACAATCCCAGCGATATTACATGGATTTGGGAAACCGATAATGTTACTTTGACTGTTATTAGCGAATACGATGACGCAAGTTGCGACCCGGATACTGGCGAACATGTATTTGGATCTGGCACCGTTGTTACGGCCACTTGCGACAGTGCTATCTACATTGCCCCCTGGGAAAGATACAAATGTGTTGGCTTCCGAGGCACAGGAGGCGTACCAACAGGAATAGGCGATTCCGTTACATTTGTTATGGTCGCAAGCGGCGAGCTTACTTGGCTTTGGGAACATCAATACCGTTTAGAGATTAGCAATCCTGATGGCCATGGAACTCCGGAACCGGATATTGGATATCATTGGTTCGAAGCGGGAGAACTCGTTACCGGCCGCATCTATCCCAATCCAGATGGCGAATGGTATTGTACCGGTTATACAGGAGCAGGTTGTTTGGAATCTGAACCCGGCGCAGATGAATTTGCATTTATCATAACCGGCCGCGCCGAGCTTGAATGGCTATGGACACATGCATCTGATATACTATCATTACATGTTACATCGGATTATGGCGATGCTCATCCATCCCCGGGAACACATTATTTTGCACGTGATGCTGTGGTCGAGGCGCGAATGGATACGGCAATATATTACCATGCATCAGATAATAGACATGTTTGCACTGGAGGAACCGGTGCTGGTTCGGCTCCTTCGAGTTTCGCTGACACAAGTATAACTTTCACACTAACAGAAAATTCTTCCATTCATTGGAACTGGGAGCATCAATATGAACTCGAAATTCTTAATCCAGACGGTCATGGAAGGCCTTCTCCCGATGTAGGCAGCTATTGGTATTCCGAATCAACTGAAGTAAACTGCTTTAATGACCGCGAAGATGGCGACTTCACATGTATTGGATACTATGCAGTCGGTTCTATTGGAGATGGTTTTGGTAATTTTGTTGACTTTATGATGACTGCCCCCACAACCCTGACATGGCGCTGGACTAATTCCGATGACATATCCACGCTAACTGTAACGTCAGATTACGGCTATCCAGTTCCTGCGGTTGGTGTTAGCTATATTCCAAATGGTACTCTCGTAAGGGCTTATGCGGATTCTTTTGTATACCTCAGCTCCGGCGAAAGATATCGCTGCACCGGTTTCTCTGGTTCTGGTTCTGTTCCTTCTTCTGGTGAAGACGATGTAGTAGAATTTATCATAAATGAAGATTCCCGTTTAGATTGGGAATGGTCTCAGGAATATTATCTGAGAATGCTTTATTTCAATTGCGGTGATGCAACTCCATTGCAAACTGGCGAAAACTGGTATCTAGCCGGCTCCGATGCAGATATTTGGACAGAGCCTTCGGTCTCGGATCCAGAGACTTTCGAGATGTTCGGTTTTATGAGATGGGAACGCATCCCTTCATCGATAGTTGTCGAAAATATTTACCATCATCCCACAACGGTAACTGTCTCTGCCCCATGTACGCTTATTGCCCTCTACAACGAAGCTGTCCCATGCACAATAAATATTGATAGCTCCTATAGCTGGACAGATATTTATGCAGATGGCGTCTGGTACGAAGACACTCACGAAGAGGTTTTCTGGTGGGGAATCGGTTCACGCCACGATATCGAAGTAGTCGAGTCTCATGATACACTTGGTACTCGCTATATTTTCGATAATTGGTCGGATTCTGGTGCCAGAGCGCATAATATCGGCCCAATTAGCGGCCCGGATAGCTGGACTGCAAGCTATCGTAAACAGTATGCGCTGACATTGCTGAAGTCACCAGCACAGGATTATGGAGAATTATATTTCGATACCGATACAGTATATCTATCGAGTTCTTTAACAAATTGGGTAGATGCCGGATCTACGGCGACAATTGGATGTAGCAGCCCGGATGGAACTCCCGGTCATAGATTCATTTTCGATAATTGGTCAGATGGCCTCGGAAGAGTCCATGAAACAGCGACAATAACTGAACCTGAGACGCTTACTGCGTATTACAATGATGAATTCTTATTAAAAATCATAAAGGATCCGGTTCAATTCTATGGGTCCATAACAGTAGATGATTCTGTTTTCGAGTCTGTAGCCGAGGTAAATATGTGGTATCCAAGAGATGTAGTTGTAGATTTTAAGGTTTCATCTATGGATATTGGCCCCGACTCATTATGGATTTTCGATCACTGGAATGATGACCCATTGGACGATGACTCTATGAAGACAATCACCATGGATACAACACATACTATGACTGCTCATTATAATGGAGAATTATTTGTTCTCGAATTCCGGCTTTCATCCACAGAGTGGAACTTAGATACTGTCGATGCCGATACATGGACAGTAATCGATGAATCTGACATGTTCCGCGTAACAAACTTTAGCACTATTCCTATCGACTATGGTCTTTCGGTTGTCGAAACTACTGAAACATGGCAAAGTTCATGCACAAATGGATATAGCAGATTTGTTCTACGTGGCCAATTCTCCGAAGATTCAACTGCAGCAGGACCATTCTCGTTTAGTTATGATTGTGTCAAGCCTTTCCATGCATGGGCAACAGATGATATCTTTGGCCCGGCTGGCTATTCAGTGGCCCCTGATGAAAGACAATTCCTGTGGTTAGAATTTGGCTCTCCAATATATTCGAGTCTATTTGATAATGAAGAAACCGTTATCATGAAAATCGATATAAGGCCACGAACTGAATAGAACGTTTTTGAGTCTATGCCAATAAAGATTTTAGATTTATTTTTTAGTCTTTAAGAGAAATTACATATGCAGAAAAAATGTTATATAGTTTTTTTGTTTTTATTTTTAATCGTCTCATCACTTTTAGCAAATCTTAGGCTAATCGATGGCAAAGATATTCGCATAAGCTCTTTGAAAGGCTATTATCCCGATTCGATTATTGGCTTTCCTGTATTGGAAGAAAGCAAAATTAGAAGTGGTAAGGCAATAGCATATTTTGAATTATGCAGTAATAACATCTTGCGTCTTGAGAAATTCACAGTCATTGAATATAACCCCAAATTAAGATATATCGAATTACAAAAGGGTCAACTCACAATATTCACCGATGAAACTACCCATGATCTTTGCCTGAAATTTGATATTAATAAGGGAAGCATTAGATATGGTTCTTACGGTTCAATAGAAATCATGGTCGATGATTCACTGTATCATTTAGAACAGGGGCAAATTATCACTTCAGCAGGCCTCTTCGAACCTGAAAAGAGATGGTATTCGAGATACAGTAAAGATGCTGATTATCTTATTTTTAATCTTAAAGAAGACAATATACCTTCTCAAACATTTAATCTCGACTATCCGAGCAGACAAGAGAAATTGTTTTCTTATAGCTCGAGCGGTTCCGGGGGAATTGCAACATACAAAGATAATCGATATTACTATGCCAGTCTTATATTGCAAGCAAGAATTTGGGAGCTTAAAATGGCCTATGATTTTTGGTTAGCAATAAGTAGCTCTGGTAATTTCTACGATGAAGCGTGGGATGAGTGGGATGATTTGGTATCTCATATAGAATATATCCAATTATTCGAGCCGAATGACCCTTTCTATTTCCGCATAGGCCTTTTAAAAAATCTTAACTATGGCTATGGCCTTTTGATGTCGAACTATAACAATTCTGTTTTTTTGCCCTTCGACCGGCTATCTGGTATCGAAACTCGCCTTAGCCTGGAAAAAGTAAAAAGCGGGCTTTTTGTAAATGATATCAGTTATCCCAGAGTTATTGGCGGAGAAACTCAGATTGATATAACCGATAAATTTGCTATGGGAATATCCTTTATATCTGATCTGGACCTTCTCGCACATATAGAAGACTCTGATAATGACTCATATCCAGATGAAATCGATCCCGAACCAAATATCGCAAATGATGAAACAGACAGTATAATTACTGCTAATAACATAAATTCACTCGATGAAGTCGATAATAAACAAATACATACATTCGAATTGTCAGGAGACTATGATATTCTAACAAATCGCGACTTAAATACTTCCGTCTCTGGCGCAATTGCCATGCACTCGCAACTTGGAACAGGCATTAGTTTTCCCAATATGTCTTTCAGTTATCGATGGTTTTCAATCAGTGCTGGCCTCGATTTGCAATCACCAAATTTCGATGGGTGGATTTTCGGCCGAAATTATGAGACTGAAAAAGCACGCTTCATAATAGATGCTGACTCCAATACTATCATTACTACCAGAGTCGATGAGCTATCCGATGAGAATAATTGGCTCTATGGATGGAATAATTCTTTCTCGCTTCGAATACCGAGGTATGTCGAATTGAAAACAAGATTTCGTGATATATATCGTGGTAATCATAATGATAGAAAATTTTCATTAAGGCTTAAAAACAAATATCCTTTTTCGGATATCTTTATCAGCAGCAATATCTTCATAGAAAATCGCAATTTCAATAATCTTTTCAAGTTAATAAGTGATGGCTCGAGCTGGGGAGCAGAACTGGAATTTCGCGCTCACGAAACCATTGAGATTAAAATCAGTTATCGAGAGGTATATGAGGATCGAAACCTAAATGATGTAATTACATCGTCTGAAATCAAGAGAAACTTCGATGGTAGTGCTACTGTCGATTTCGATTATTGGTGGGATAAATTCATTGAATGGCGAAGGGCAAAAAAGGCCGAAAAAAAAGCTTCCGAATCAAGAACTAATTAATCATTTTTCTTATTCCTATACATTGCTGCATCAGCATCTGCTATTATTTGATCGACCGGGATATCTTGATTTGGACTATACATTGCAAAGCCATGAGAGATAGTTATTTCATAGGGCTTCGAGCTTTTTTTATTGAACCTATCAAAGCCTTCATCTATTTTTTCCCATATTCTCATAGCATCTTCCATATCTGCTTGAGGCAATATAAGCAAAAACTCATCGCCGCCCATTCTAAGAATGCTATCATTATCTCTAAGGTTTTCTTTTACAATTCGCGCTATATTCATAAGAACTTTGTCACCATCGATATGTCCAAAATTATCATTGATAAGCTTTAGCTTGTTTACATCTAAATAACAAACAGTAAAGGAATAATTCTTTTTTCTCGACTCTTTAATTTCATTATCAAGTACTTCTATGCCACTTCTTCGATTCAATGTACCGGTAAGTGCGTCTGTCGTGGCCAGCACTCTAAGCTCTTCTTCAGCTTCTTTTCTTTTGGTTATGTCCTGGATTATTGTTATTGTGCGAACAACTTTTCCACTCTCAAAAACCGGTATTTTCCTGGTTTCGGTAATAATCCTTTTATGATCAAAATATTCAATCTCTTCAATAATATGTGGCTTCCCAGTTTGGAAGACATGTTCATATTCTTCTTTTATCTGGTCGGCTTTAAAATCGAAAATATCCATCACGGTTTTGCCAAGTATATCATTTGCAAATGGCAGATTAAGCTCTTTTGCCCATTCCACAAGAGTTTTATTATGCATTATTATTTTTAGCTCGGAATCGACGAGGAAAATTTTGTAATCCATTGAATTGATAGTTGTCCTGTATTGGAGTTCTGACGCTTTTAGGGCTTCTCTGGCGTGTTTTACGTCTGTTATGTCTTTCATTATTCCATCTATAAATTTAAGCCTGGCCTTTTCATTATAAATAGCTTTGGCACTTATGGATACCCAAAATGACGAGCCATCTTTTTTCAATAAAACAGTCTCGAAATCAACTACTGAACCGACATCTTTTAGGCGCTCAAGGTATTGATCACGCTGTTTAGAATCGAAATATGTTTCATTTGCCGAGGTTGAAATAAATTGCTCGACATTCTCATAGCCGAATAATTTTGCCATTGCAGGATTTGCGGTAATAATCCGTCCATCGATAGTACTTCTAAAAACTCCAACAGGTACGTTCTCCTGGAGAGTTCTATATCTTTCTTCGGAATATTGCAAAGCTTTTTCGGCTTTTTTGCGTTCAGTTACGTCTTCTACGATAAACAAAGCACCAGAAATGCTCTCTTTAGGGGCATGAAGCGGAACAACCCTGACATGGTAATAGGAATCTATATCTCTTGCTTGATATTTGCTCTCGACTTCGATCATTTTATCTCTCTCGAGGCATTCCCAGAAAGCATCGATAAGGCCGGTTTTGTTCATGAAATTCTTTTTGATATATTCAACTCTTACATCATAATCGGTTTCAGTTAGTCCAAGCATTTCGATTATCCTACTATTTGCATCGCTAAACTCCCCTTTTGCATCAAATGTAATAATACCAAGCGGTGAGCTTTGGAAGAGGTTCCTGTAATATTCTCTTGATTTGGCAAGTTCTCTTTGGGCATGTTTACGAACTGTTATGTCTCTTGCAAAATTCACTGTACCAACCACCATATCATCTTCAAAAATAGGAAGGGAATCCACAAGAAGATTATATGTTTCACCATATTTCCCAACAATTCTTAGTTCAAATGTATTAGAATTGCCATCGAGAGTATTCTGGCAGATTTTATTGAAAGTATCCAGATCGGCCGGATGAATTAGTTCGCCTAATTCTTTGCCAATCCATTCATCGAAATCATAACCGGTAAGGTCTGTACCTCGGCTATTTATGAAGGTCAGTTTGGCACATTTGTCGAGCGTCCATATTATATCGTGTGCGGAATTGATTATTAATCTATATCTTTCTTCGGAACTTCTAAGCGCTTCTTCATTTGATTTACCAACAAGTGCATTAACGAAAATTTCGGCAATCATTCTAAGCAGATCTTTATCTTTTGAATTCCATGACATATAGTCTCGCACCGCATCAAATCCGATAAAACCCATCAAATCATTTTTAAATACCATAGGTACCATGACTAAGGATTTAATGCTTTGTACATTGAGTATTCTGCGAAGGTTTTCTGCTTCTTTGGGGAGCATATCGATGTCTGGAATAAATATATCGCATTTTTCAAATAATTTCTTTTTGAGCCATGGAAATTCATCGAGTAAAAGATTTTGTAGATGGTCTATTTGGGGTTCAATATCTTCACGACACCACTCATGCGTATTGCTAAAATGCTTTTTGTCATCAGTAATTAGGAATAGGTAACTTCTATCCACGCCAGAGAATTCGCCCACTTTCGCCAGAGCTTCATGGATTCCCTCATCGATTTCATCCGAGTTTAGATGAATAAAGTTTGTTGATATATTAGATACCATCTTTTCGAAATTATGATGATATTCTATATCTGCTTCAGCAAGTTTCTGTTCTGTAATGTCTTTTATAAAAACAAGGTCTGCAATTCTGTCATTATATACAAAAGTTCCAGCATTGACTTCTACTGGTACTCGTTCGCCCTCCTTATCTATTAGATCTGTTTCATATCTTGCTGGAATTTCTTCGCCAGCAATTCTAGACTTATAGAAACTGAGAACCTCTTCTCTTTTGTCCTCGGCTATGAAATAGTCAAAGAAACTTTCTTCGATTTCATCGGTATCGTATCTAATAATCTCGCCTAATCTCTCATTACAATATTTAATAGTTCTATCTTGAATAATCAAAATACCATCATTTGCTCTTTCTACAACCTGCCGATATTTGGCTTCGCTTTCTTTTAGCTGTTGCTCGATTATCTTGCCTTCTGTGATATCCTGGCCATTGACAACAATGTTTTCATCATCCATCATAGACATGTGGAATTTAAGCCACCGCCTTTTGCCATTTTTATTTGCTACAAGAAATATCTTCTCGGATAATTTCTCTTTTTCTCGCGCTTTTTCCATTAGATCTAACATTGTGTTTCGTCCATGCTCTGTGATAAAACATTTATCCACCCAGCTCTGGACAGTAGGAATTTCATCGAGTTCATAACCAAATAGTTTTTTCATGCTCGGTGAAAGCATTAGAACTTCACCCCTAATATTAATAACAGCTATTCCATCATAGGAATTATTAAGAATTGCCTGTATAAACTCCTTTTCTTTTTCAAGTGCTCTTTCATTGGCCAATCTTATTGTAATATCTCTGAGATGTAGCAGATAGGCATTTCCTTCGAAAAAATCCAATTTGCTCGAAGCCGCTTCGACTGGTATGGTAAATCCATTTTTATCAATAATATAGCTCTCCATGAAGCTAATTTTATTCTCGAGCAATAAACTGTAGTTTTTCCGTGCGTGAGAAGCAAACTTCACCGGAACAAGATCGTAGAAATTATTACCTATCAATTCGCTTCTATTTCGAGAATAGAGTTTGCAAGCAGCGGGATTAACATCTATTATGCGAGTCTTCTCATCGGTTACAAGTATAGGGTCTGGTGAGCTTTCAAAAAGGTCTCTGAAGCGTTTTTCGCTGGCGATAAGCTGCTGCTGCGCTTCGACTCTTGCCGAGATATCTCGAAGCAAAAGTACTGCGCCTTCTATGCCTGTGAGATTGCCAGTGATTATCTCAAGAGGAAAAGTTTTACCATTTGCTTTAATTCCTGTGGCAAGCCCAAGATGGAAACCTTCACTTTCCAAAATCTCATATATTTCACCAGAATCATTTGGATTATTTCTTCTATCGAAATAGAGCCTATCTGTTTTTTTGCCCAAAATCTCATCGACTGTAAGGCCAAACATTCTCTCTATCGAGCCATTGCACATCGTAACAGTGCGATTGGAATCTATAACAATAAGTACATCCGGGCTTATACTCTCTATGATATTTGATAATTCACTCTCTCTTTTGCTTGCCCTATGCCAGCGTCGATAGAGCACTAAAAGGATTCCCGTTAGCAAAAGAAAAGCTAGATTTATTATAAAATCAAATAGCTTAAATGAAGTATAGGGTCCTACTAGATTTTGCAAAAATCCAGTCAATTGAATAGAAATAGAAAAAAAAGCCAGAATAATTGAAACAATAAGGACTATCCATAAGTCGAGATAATCCCTGTTTTTGCGACGTTTATATGTCATGACCCGGATTTAACTCCGTGAATAGATAAATATTTAACTACATATTATTTATCATCTTTAGAATATAAAAAATTTCTAAAGAAAATATTCTGCCCTACTTCCTTATAACTAATATATACTAACATAGATTAAAGACAAGTATTTCTTATCGAAAAATTTCAAATTAATAAAGAGTCCCAAGCCTGAATATAAAAATTCTTATCTGAGTAACAATTTCGAAGATTTGATTATCGAAGACCTGACTGGTATTAAGAGACGGCATCCACAGCTTTGAACCGAGGGCACCAGCCTTGTTTATGTAGTTACTGGATATCAACATTTGGGTTAAAGTTTCCAAAGCCATAAATCTCTTAATATTATAAAAATAGGAAAGTTTACCTTTCTATAAAGCAGAATCGAGATAATTTAATTAATATCTTTATCTATTGACAAATGCATTTCAAAAAGATATCTTGCTGGTATGAGAAGCAAAATAGTTAAAAATATTGCACTTGTAACATTCCTAGTAATCTATTTGGCCATTGGACCGATATCGATTGGTTGTTGCCATCCGCATAGCGAAGATGAACATTGCAAGAATGATACAAATTGCCATTGCAATGAGAATCAAAATCAAAATGATGATAATTGTCATTCATGTTATATGAATAAAAGCATCGCTGCTGTCGATCAAAGACAAATATCAAGTCGCCTTAGCCAAAGAAATGACCTCTATCAAAATCAGGAAGCCTTTATCTTTAGCAGTTTTTTTAATACAAATTCCCGCTTATCCCTATTCGAAGATAAATCAGCATTCTTATCAAAACCTACATACATCGAAAATAACGTCCTTCTTTGTTAAAATGTAATTTTCTCCAGGAAAATCACATTAAATAAAAGGAGGAATAATGAAATTCTATAGATTTTTACTAATATCTATATTAGTAGCAATAAGTATACAGGCAATCGAAATTATAGGTACAGTCAATTCCAGAGATTCTGGCAATGCTCTTATCGGAGCAAACTTGAATGTGCTCGGAAAACCAGAGGGTGCGGCAACCGATATATTCGGGAATTTTACGCTGAATGTCGAAGAATTACCCATTAGGGTAGAAATATCGCATATCGGCTATAAACCTGATACTTTTTCAATCACTCAGGCAGGCTACTATAACTTTCAATTAATCGAAAACATCGAAGAGACAGAGCGCATAGTTGTTACCGAAACCGCAAAAAATCAAACAACAGATGGACACGGCGTTACATATGGGTCTAACTTGATGGAAAGGAAAAAGGTTGAAACCTCGACCCTTAGTGGCCTTCTTGATGGAATTGCCGGAATGCAAATGAATATCTGTTGTGGCTTACATAATACAGCATCGCTTAGCCTACTCGGGCTTCCCGGTGAATATACTGAGATCACAATCGATGGTTCACCTGAAATATGTGGCCTGGCTTCGAGCTATCGCCTTTATTCATATCCAGCAGTTGGTGTGGACAGGCTATCGGTCAACAAGGGACCATCTTCGGCACGGTCTCAGGCAAAATCACTCGGTGGGCATGTCAATCTTATGACCAGAGAACCTATGCCAGGCCCCGCGCAAGGTAGTATTTCTGTTATTACAAGAGTGGTTGGCGGAAATGAATTACAGAGCGAGATAACCAGCAAGAATGGTAATATAGGTACACAATTCGCCGTCTCATATTTAAAAGCTAATCCCTACGATAAAGACGATGATGGATGGTCTGAATCACCGGCAAGAGAAAGGCATTTCACCAAATTCAAGCTGTTCTTCGATGATGTTTTGGGTATAAAATCCCGCATTTCTGGACTTTACATCGATGAAAAAATAGCTGGCGGAATGGTCGATGTCGACCGAATAGATTATGGCCAACCACCAAATTGGATTATGTCTGTCCATACAAATCGTTTTGAATCGAGTTTTGATCTGGAAATACCACTTGGGTACCAAAGTTTCTTAGATTTCAATACTACAGGTGCATTTGTTGGCTACGATGAGATCATGGCGGATCAGCAATACATAATCGATGAAAGTGGAATCATAAGCGAACTCGGATACTCCAGGCCCCTCTTTGGCGGAAGCTTTTATAGCGGTGTTTCATACCGATATGAAACAATCGATGATAAAGCAGGTATCCTAAATCGAAATGATGACCGAATATCGCTTGTAGCAGAAGAAACCATAGCTATCTCTGATGCTCTTACCGGAAACTTTGGGCTTAGATCAGATGGCGATGTCAATGGCGATGTCAATGGCGATGGTCGAAAATGGGCAGTTCACCCTCGAATGAACCTCGAATATACACCTACACATAATTTTATGACAACGCTAAGGCTTGGCTCCGGTGGAAGGTTTAGGCCATCTGTTCAGGATTTAATGGAAGGTTATGACCAGGCAATCTTAATCGATATACCGCCGGGATTAAATCGAGAAAACGGGATTTCTGCAAATCTCGGAATGGAATGGAAGCTTTTTAGTGGAAATTCAACATTTATTCTTACTGGTATGGGATATTTTACTAAAATCCAGGAAAGAATAATCCCTTATTCTGAAACCGAGGGAGTAATAAGTTATATAAATGCCGATGGCCCAACAGAGATATACGGTGGCGAATTTGGAATTAATGCTCTCCTGCCCTATGAACTGGATGCGCAAATTGCTTTCGATTTTACTCAAACTAGCTTTAGTAATCAGGGTATTGAAAGTGAATTGCCATTTACACCAAAATATCGCGCCTTTGGCGAATTCTCCTGGCGTAATCCTATTGGCCTTAGCGGCCTTAGAATATTCTCGACCACCATGTTATATGGCCCCCAGAAACTTCCGGAAAATGCATTTGGCAAAGAAGAATCCGAGATCTTCTCCACAACAAGTCTTGATGCAGCTTATGAAATTGGGCAGTTCATGTTTGGCTTGAATATCAGCAATATATTCAATATGAAGCAAGAGCTTTCACCAATACAAGGCACTGCGGATCCATTTGCGACAGGCGTTTCGAGCGACCTTGTCTATGGGCCTTTAATAGGAACGAATTATGGACTTAGCCTTGTATATCGCTTTGGCGGAAATGCTCACGATCATTCACTAGAAGACAGTCATCAGGCAGAATCCGAGCATGAGCACTCAGAAGAGTGTAACCATTAATTAGTACAAGAACATGATTGTCATTGAATAAATTGGATAAGGGCCAGCATTTTGCTGGCCTTTTTTATTTCGATTCAACCGAATACAATCTGATATAGCCTTCTGAGACTGCCTCCAGAATAGTCGGCGTTACGATCTCGGAAATAATCTTGCCATTTTCTTCCCAGGTAAGCATAACATCATCGCCGTTCTTCCATTCTTTCCAGGCTTCTTCAAGAGAGTCTCGCCTTGCGAATGCTATCTCTTCCGGCTTTCTCGATCTTAGCTCAAATGTCTTCATAATTCCTTTATTTTGGTGGAACAATTGAAATGTCGTAAATATATGGCCAATTCTTGCCTGTTACGAATAATCTGTCATTTTCTTTATCATAGGCAATCCCATTCATCACATCGATATTGCGATAATTTGCCGGATTGATAATTCCTTCCAAATCTATCCAAAACTGGACTTTGCCGGAAGACGGGTCGATGGCTGCTATTTTATATGTTCTCCATACATTTGCATAGATCAATCCGTCAATAAATTCCAGTTCATTTAGTCTATCCACTGCGCCTTTTTCATCGGTAACGACTTTTTTAGTAAAAATCTCTTTGGATTCTGGATCGATAAACTTGAGAGTGGCAGAGCCATCTGAAATAATGAGTTTTTCGCCATCTGTGGCCAATCCCCAACCGTCACCTTCTATTTTGAAAGAATCTATCGGCTCGAGGTTTTCAATATTATAGATATAGACAATCCCAGCCTTCCATGTAAGCTGATATAGCTTGCCATTTAGTATTTCAATACCTTCGCCAAAGAGATTATCTTCGAGGCTATGTGATTTGACAGCTTTACCCGTTTCCAATTCAACTTTCCTGATTTGAGATTGGCCATAAAGGCCGGTGCCTTCGTAAAGGTAGCCATCATGATATAGAAGCCCCTGCGTGAAAGCAAAACGATCATGTGGATACTTCCTATTGAGTTTATATGTATGCGGCTTTATTTCTTTTGGCTTGGCATTTTCTTTTTGTAAAGGCAATAGAATAGCAGCAAGAACTCCCCCAATAACAACAAATATCATAATGGCAATGAAAAACCACTTCGATTTATAAAATGGATTTTTTTCTTGCTTTTTCTTCTTTTTATAGATTTTTCTTTTTTTGGGTCTTTTAGCCATATTTCACCGGAATAAATATAGAGCTAAAATTTGTAGTGTAAAGAATTTTTTCTTTTGAATACTACAGAAAGAAGATGTGTGTATATCTCTTTTAAAGCCATTTATATATATAATACATAATATATATACTCAAAAGGCTTTACTGATGTTTTTGCCTGAAAAGTATGACAATGCGGAACAGCGCATTGTCTTGGCAAAAACAAAGATGTACTTCTCTGCTAAATAAAATTTACAAAAACATTTACAAACAAAAAGCACTCTTTTCTATGGAGCGCTTTTTGCCTGAAACCCTAAACCCTTTAGCCTGATATATTGGAGAGTTTTTATAAAACCGCTAAACCAACTTGCTGGTTAATATCGATTTTATCTGAAATATGATATGAAGCATTGTAATAGACCGGGCTGAAACCATAATCGAGCAATCTTTCGTCATATTTCCAGAAAGGTAATCTCTCTGTGATATATTCTTCTATTTCTCTGACAACTCCTTCGAAATATAGAATCTTGAGTTTTCTATCGGCCTTAATATCGTCTTCTTCTGCTTTCAAATATTCATTAAGGTGGAATTCGAGTTTCGTGTCACCGGTAAAAGTAATGAACTCAAGTATTTGGTTTAGAAGATGCTGTTTTTCTGTAAGAAGATCCGACTCATCACAGTTCTCATCCTTCCCAGAGTCGATATCTATCAATGCACAATGTGCAGCATCGAGGGATGCTCTAAGCCAGGTAGGAAGATGCCAGCTCTCTCGATCGTAAACACCATCAGCTTCAGCAATTTGATAGCCTTTTTCGATCAGTTGTTCGAGCTTTTCCATTTTGTCCTCCTTTTGTTTTTTTACACCTTTTGATGTAAAATGCGGCTTTTAACCGCTTTCAAATTCTCAATAGTAACAATAGCACAAAATATGCCAAAAAGCCAATTGCCGTATAAAATATTGAATTACAATAACTTAGGAGCTATGGACTTGACTGTAGAATTTTTGGCAAAAAGTCAAAGTGTCTTTTTGGCATTTGATATTTGCCAATATGGCATAAAGATGATTTACATTTTGCTATTTGAAAACCATGGTAATATAAAGTATGTTTACAATAAGTGCCGCATGTCTATTCATATAAAGCAAATGGCACATATAAACTTAAATACAAATCTCTTCACGATATAATATGCCTATTCACAAATCCTGATTTGATAAAAATCAGTATTCGAAATCTCGACTTCCAATATCATTGATTTATAATGGAGATTCTCTGTTTCAGGATAAACCATATCCGATGAAAAGACAATATCTCGAATCGACAATAATGGCTCATACATGCAGCAAAAATAATTATTGGGGATTTCTGCCGATTTGGTTATGAGAATATTTTCAGAACTTCCGGAAGGCGTAATATATGTATGGGCTGTAATGAATGTCCCGTCTGAATTCTGGCAAATTGCTCTCGAGGTGGTATTGGCAAGATCATAGTCATAAATCCTCTGCCAGGAAAGATTACCCGAATTATCGATTGCATAGAGTAAGGCATGTCTTTCTGCATCGAACCCGGTTCTTGTATATGCTGAAACAAGATAGCCTGATGGCTCGATAGTTTCTATTCGATATGGGTCTGCCATAAAATCTCCACCAATTGCTTTGGACCACAGCATTTCTCCTACAGAATCGAGTTTCATCACAAGTATATCAAATGTCGATGGCCTGTGTGCTAATACGATGCATCCGCCATCCGTGCAGGAGACAATATCATCATTAAAGAGAATTTCTGTGTCATAGATATTCTTTGACCAGATCAAATCGCCATCCAGAGATAGTTTCATTATTATGATACTAATACCGCCTCCGTGAAAACCGCTCGTATGAGCAGACAGATAGATTGCACTATCGACATTTGAATAGGATATCTTCGGGAATTCTTCATGGCCTGGGCCACCTAATTTCTTGGCCCAATTAATATTAGCGAGACTATCCAAATTCATAAGTAAAATCGAGCTTGCCGAATCAGTAGAAGCTGAATATTGGCCGGCAAGAAAAATATCATTACTTTCTGTCATTGCGATATCATGCGAAATCTCGATTGAAGATGGATTGACGGAGTCATAAAATGTATATGCAAATTCTAAATGCATAGAAGTATCTATCTGGCAAAGCAGAATATCACTGGCATAAACACTATCTGATATAGTTGCTCCAGAAATCAGAAACCTTGCTTGATCTTTTTTGATAGCCTGGGGATTTGAAATGGAATTGAAAGTGGCAAAAGTATATGAAAGCTCGTCTATTCCAACTGAGTCCAATCTGGAAAAGGCGATATGAGATGGGCCGCCAGTTGAGATTTGTCGCACCATGAAAAGATAATAGTTATCAGAGCCTAATTCTCCTATGGCAAAGGGAATCTTATCCGAGCCATCACTCAGGACATTGCAAAAGCCATTAGAATAGCAATCATCGGGACGAAAACCAATTTCGGTTGCCATAATCCTGATCCTTATGCTGTCTGTGTAGAATTCTCTATCTGGTATATCCTCTCCAATATTCCAGATTATATGCTTTAGCCCGGATGTGTATATTCTTCCTGTATCACTCGGGGATGAAAAAGTTTCCAGGTTAAGGCTGTCCCCGCTATCTGTAATAACTACTAGATTTACTTCGAGTGAATCGGTTAAGTCATAAATATTGAAATAAATATCATATAGCTTCGAACCATCTCTCCGTTGGCCAGACAAGGAATCTACATAATCGATTTCGAAAGCAAAACTATAAAATGCAATAATCAGAAATAACAGGCTGTATTTCAAGTATTTCATATACTTAAGATACCAGATTCTCCGTATTTTGGAAAGTATATAGTTGAATATGGACTCTGAAATTTGTTTCTTTGGCTATTACAAAGATCTAATATATGACGACATTCTTTCTTTCGCCATTTCATACGTCGGCTCTGTAACAAAAGATGCTCTCGTGATAAGCCTTTTGTCATGGACTTCTTTAAGATAGAATCTTCTTGTACCGACCGACTCAGCTCTAATAAAATATTCATTAAAAATCTCGCCACGATAATAGACATTAAATCCATAAAGCCAGCTATCTCTTGCATTTTTATCGGTATTTTCGAATGCAAGAACAACATATTGCCCAATTTTGAATTCATCCATAGGCTCTTGATCGACCTCTGTTGTAATGAATTTGCCATGATATGTGAAACCGCCACATGCAGCGAAAAATATAATTGCTACAACACCTGCTAATAATAGTCTCTTATTCACTTCTATCCTTTCCTTCTTCAAAATATATCGGTTGAAATATAGACATTCTTAAAAAAAGGTCAATGTAATAAATACTGATTGCAAATTATAGCTTCGAAGCAAAAAAACAACTTGCAATTTAAGTTGATTTTGGTATATTTGTGTATAGCGAAAGGGGCTAATAAAACCTCTAACACTTATCCAAATGAAGGTGGTCCCTGAGAGTTGAGTTCCCGCCGAGACCTTCTTTCGAGAAGCAGCGAATGCAAGATACTCTAAGCGACATTAAATCCTTCAAACCTTACCTTATGGCGAGGTTTGGATGGTCCCTTTCGCGAGAAAGAGGGCGTTTTTTATCGCCCTTTTTTCTATTTTAAAAAGCAGGCCCCAGGGCCTGCTTTTCTAAATCAATTACTAATTTTTCTTGCTCGGAATCTTTGGAATGAGCCAGCCCAAAAATGCATCTTCACTTCTTGTCTGTAGCGTGATCTTGCCGGGTCCGGTTAGATTGCAAACAAGGCCTTCTCCGCTTAGAAATGTCGATTTTAACCCTCCGACTTTGCGAACGCTATAATTGACCGTCTCATCAAATGCTACCATATGGCCGGTATCGACTGTATAGTGTTCTCCCGGAGCAAGGTCCAGCTCATGAATAGCACCGTAGCTGGATATATATACCGTTCCACTACCCTGTGCCCTTAGCCAGAAAAAGCCTTCACGAGAAATAAAGGATTTAGCGCCACCCCATTTTGTATCGATCTCGATTCCCTCCGTAGAAGCAATATAGCTTCCGGACTGAATAAGGAGCGCACTATTTTGCAATTCGATGGCCTTTATGTCGCCAGGCAGAGATGGTGCCAGTGTCAAATGTCCATCATCATCTGCTGTGAATGTATTCATGAAAAAACTTTCCCCGCCGAGAATATTTCTTTTCAATGCACCGAAAAATCCGCCTTTCATATTCGTCTGGATTTTTATACCGGCCGACATGCTGACCATGGCGCCAGTTTCGGCAATCAGCTTCTCGCCTTTTGCCATATCGATTTTAACTAATGAATAAGATGGGCTGTAGAGAACTTCGTGTTTCATATTTCCTCCAATTTGAATTTTTTCTTAATTTAATCAACGTGTTGAAATATTTCAAGGGCAATCAAGGAGGAATTCCCAAATTTTTTCCGGACATAAATTATTATATAAGATTTTTTAAGAAATATTCGATATATTTGCTATATAGATTATCAATCTTGCCTTTGGGGTAACATTAAAAATCTTCTTATCGAGTTCGACTATTGTTTCTATCATTATTTTTATCAGAGTGAAAAGCGTTTTTGAGGACCTCTTTTAGTTCCATTGTTGTATATGGTTTTAACATCACTGCATTGAAACCATATTTGTAGTAATTGATAATTACTGGATCATTGGAATATCCACTTGATAATATAGCCTTGATATTTGGATCGATCTCGAGTAGCCTTTTTATGATATTTATACCGCCCTTCTGTCCATTTATAACAAGGTCGATAATAACGCCATCGAATGGGCTTTTATTTGCTATCGCCTTTTCGAACTCTTCGACCGATGACTTAAGGTCACATGCATAGGCTACTTTATAACCAAGTTTTTTAAGCATTTTCCCAGCCACTTCTCTCACCATAATCTCATCGTCTATCAGAAGAATATTTTTGCCGAATTTCTCTTCTTCTACTCTTTCATTTTTTTCTTTTATTATGTTAATGGAAGCAGGTAAGTAAATCGACACCATAGTGCCCTTACCCAGCTCTGATTCCAACTTCAGATGGCCATTATGGCTAATAATTATTGAATGTGTAGTGGGAAGCCCCATCCCCATAGAACCAGGCTTTGTGCTAAAATAAGGATTGATAATCTTCATCAGTACATTATTCTCGATCCCTTTGCCGCTATCTTTTATTTTAATAAGTACATATTTCCCTGGATTCAGTGGCAAGCCATCGATATCATCGACTATTGTATTTTGGGCATTGATAATCATATTGCCACCTTCGGGCATAGCTTCTACTGAATTACGGATTAATTCATTAAGAGCTTCATTGATAAGATATTCATCTGCATCGATATCATATATATCTTTTGCTATACGAAAAACTGGATTTATAGTTGTGCCACTTAATGCAAATCTTACCGTATTATTGAGTAGTTCACGAACATCGATTGCTTTTTTCCAGGGTTTTCGTCCTTTGGCAAGAGTTTGCAATTGTTTCGTGAGTTGTTTTGCTCGTTGTATGGAGTCATCCGCTTTATCGAGTCTTTCTTTCACATCGCGCTCTGAAGTTAGCATCTTGGCCAGGTCCAGATTACCGATTATGCCCATGAGAATATTATTGAAATCATGAGCAAGGCCTCCTGAAAGCAGGCTAATAGATTCGAGCCTTTCGCGAGCCTGTTTTTCTCTTTTCTGATGGATCTTACGATAAATATCGTGAAATTGAAACATCAATCCTAATTGAACTCCATCATTATCAATTATCGATGATATAAATAGATTTGAATAACTATTTTTTCGAAGGCCACTCGAGACAAATAGATTTAGATCTGAAATTTCTGCCTGCAGCTTTTTATCAGCAAATAGCTTTTTCCAATCGATAGCTTCAGATTTATCGATATCTTTTATATTTAAGAGGTCATCTATATATCTTCCACTCAGGTATTCTCTTTTTTTGCCGGTAATCCTCGAAGCACTTTTATTGGCAAACAGTATCATACCTTCGAGGTCGGTGATAAAAATTGCATCGACCATATTGGTGAAAGCACTTCGAATCAATGTTGACAAATCATTTCCATTTTTAGAACTGTCCATATCTTCAGGAACTTTATCGAGCACTACTCTTCCCGAACCAAAAATACTCGTGTATCTATCTTGCTTTTTACTAAAGATTGGTACGAATGCAAATTTAATCCAAATATTTCTGTTGTCTTTAGTGAGAATTCTTATCTCGATCGACTCTTCCAAACCATCCTTAATTCTATCTAATATGCCCAAGAAAATTCGTATATCTTTTTTACAGATCAAATTATTATTTTCATCGAAGGCATTAATTTCCAATGGCTTATAGCCAGTGATCTCGAAAAAATCAGGCGATGCCCATTTTAGGTAAACTGCTCCACCCCTATTAATCTCCAATTCAAATAAAAAATCACTATCCAGTTCTATCAGGAGTTCGAGCGCATTCTCTCGTGATTCTGTAAGCCGCTCCAGTTTAGTGATATCTCGCAATGTTATAATTGTAAATTCTTCATCGAGATAGGGCGATTTGCTTATCTCGAGCAATTGCCCGTTATCAGTCCTTATAATATCGAAAGTGTGTCGATAAAGAAGGAAAGCATCGTAATTAAAAATGTCATCGGTATTAAATGACGGAAGCTGTTTTTGAGCGGCCTGATTCATATAGACAATTCTCCGATTTTTATCTATTACAGCAATTCCTTCTTTGAAAGTATCAAAAATATTTGACAAGAAGTCATTTTGTATATTAATTTCTGTCATTTTCTTTCGTTTTTCATATTTTATAATATAACGCTTCAAATATCATTATAAGTTTAATAGCATTTACTATCTAAGTCAAGCATTAGATTAAAAATTTAATGCAAATTCACAGTTTACTTAAAAAATAACCATAAATTTTCTATGAATGAATCGTTTTGACAATACTTTATATTAATAGCTTGCTAGATGGTATTTTATTTCTTAATTTAAAATCGAAAGAAAAAAATGAAAAAATGGCTAAGAACAATCATAGGAATAGTTGTTACATTAGCGATTCTGCTGATGGCTTTTGTCTTTTCAAAGTTCAGTAATGATTATGTACGCCGCAACCTGAAGACTCTTCACTTTTCCAATGGCACATCATTATCCAGAACAGTCATCGAGGGCGCGAAGGCTGTTTTCGAGATTCAAAAATCATCCGAAAAGCAACTTCAGAATAAACTCCTGGGTATTTCGGCTAATTTCGATGAGCTTTCCGATATAGAACAAATAAAGCAATTAGAAAATCTTGGCTTCTCATTGGTTATTTTAACCGATCTCGAAGGCGATGTGATCTATAAAACAGAAGTAATCGATTCTGAAATATTCAAATGGAGTGAAAATTTCTTGTCTATTTCGAAGCCCGTTTACACTGGCTCCAGAGAAGAATATCTCTTCGGTATCGATCTCGATTTCCCCGGCAACAAATTGCCCAAAGGCATCTCGATAAAAAGAGGCAATCGAATCCTAACAGTTTTTGCAGATACAAAAATGGAGCCAAAAATTCAAACGGGGTTGGGCTATCTTATACGAAATGTAGCATCAGAATCTTCGATTAGTTATATTGTCCTTCAAAATGAAAATGGCCTTGTTCTGGCATCCAGAGGCGTAAACCGTGTATCGAAATTTGCAAGCGATGATTTCCTGCAAAAAGCTATCGAAAAGGATGAACCAATGGGCCGTTTCGAATATTATAATGGACATCAGATATACGAGGTTGTCACGGAATTCCCAAAAATGGGACAATTCTATGGCGTACTCCGAATCGGGCTTTCACTTCGAGAATATGAAGCAGTTCTTCTGGCGATTTCTTTGCCTTTCGCTGTTATTTTCTTGCTTTTATTTATAATGATAGCTCTACTTGTTTATAATATAGTAATTTCCAGAAAGCTGCGAAAAGCCGAGATCCTTACAAGCGGAATTATTCAAAAAACAGGGGTAATCTATATAGAAACAGATAATAATGGTAAAATATTGCAGGCCAATGAAACTGCAAAGATATTATTCTCGGAAATCGATGAAGAATTGGAAAAACTCCCTGATATTATTGGACATAATAAATGGAAAAAACTCCAATCATCCAAAGATGCTAAAATAATATCGGATGTAAAATTAGGCGAGCGATTCATGAATATCATAGCCGAACGACTTTCTCAAGATGACCGATATGCTGGATACTATCTTATGGGATTTGATACCACAGAATTATATGACCTCCGAAAAAGAGCAGAGAGCCTTCATCATCTGGAGGGGCTATCAGAGCTTACATCGACTATTGCCCATGATATTCGTAATCCATTAAATGCTATTTCGATTGCTTCGCAAAAGCTGGATATGATAGTTGATGATAATCCAAAGCAGAAAGCACTACTCAAGACCCTCAATCATGAAATCCACAATCTCAATAAGATGGTCGAAGAATTCCTATCTCTTTCTGCGCCGCTTTCTATAAGAAAAGACAAAACAAATCTCTCTACTTTTATTAGGCATCTTTATGAATTTGCCCAGATGATGTCCGATAGTAGCAATATCAAGATAGTTCTTTTTGATGATTTCAATGGCTATGAAGCCGAGATAGATCGCGAAAAGCTTACAAGGGCAATAGGGAATATCATAAAAAATGCCATCGAAGCAACTCCGGAAGATGGCGAGATAAGAATATCCGGAAAAAGAGACAATGAGAGTATATCCTTCTCTGTCCACAATACCGGAAATCCAATACCAGATAAAATCATTAGCAAGCTTTTCAAGCCTATTGCGTCACGGAAAAGCAGTGGATACGGATTAGGCCTTTTTTCTGCCTATAGGATAATTAGGACGCATCATGGCGATATAGATGTCCAATCTGGAGAGGATGGCACAATTTTTACTATTATACTACCCGAGGAAGGACGATGAAACCAAAGATATTAATTGTAGAAGACCAGAAATCATCCCGAGAATTACTCACAAATTTCCTAATAGAGCAAGATTATGATGTCTATTCTGTTGGAAGCGGCGAAAAGGCCCTTGAAGCATTTCATAAACAGGGGTTTTCACTGGCACTTCTCGATATTCGCCTTCCTGGTATGGATGGAATAGAATTACTCGAGAAGCTTCATGATATCGATCCTGAATTCATAGCAATTTTCATGACAGCATTCGGTAGCGTAGAAAATGCTGTAAAAGGTATGTCTCGAGGGGCTTTCGGCTACATCCAAAAACCGGTAAACCTTAAACAACTATTAATTCTCGTAGAGAAAGCTTTAGAAAAGTGGTTTACAGAGAGCGAAAGCAAAATCCTAAAGGAGCAGATTGAAAGTCAATATTCCAGCGATATGATAGCTGAATCACCTAATATGAAGGATGTCCTATCTTTGATAAATAGAATAGCTCCTACCGATGTGGCTGTCCTTATAACTGGCGAATCAGGGACCGGCAAAGAGGTTATAGCACATGCTATACATGACAGTTCTCATAGGAAAGATAAAAGGTTTATTGCACTAAATTGCGCCGCCCTTCCGGATAATCTCGTTGAATCGGAGCTTTTCGGTTTCGAGCCTGGTGCTTTCAGCGGAGCTTCGCAACGCAAGCGAGGACTCGCTGAAATGGCCGATGGAGGCACTATCTTCCTGGATGAAATCGGCGAATTTCCTATAAATCTACAGGCCAAGCTTTTGCGAATGATCGAAGGAAATGGCTTCTATCGCATCGGCGGCATTGAGCTTCTAAAGCCGGATATCAGAATAATCGCAGCCACAAACCGCGACCTTAAGGATATGACCGAAGAGAAGCAATTCCGTCAGGATTTGTATTTTCGGTTAAAAGGGATAAAAATCGATTTGCCACCTCTGCGAAAACGTCCCGAAGATATAATCGCTCTTTCCGATACATTCCTGGAAAAATTTGCAAAAAAATACAATAGAAATATAAAAGGATTTACGAAAGAGGCTCGCAATGCGATGCTTCGGTACGAATGGCCAGGAAATATTCGAGAGCTAATAAACTCTATCGAAAGTGCTATAGTGATTGCCAGAAAAGACCATATCGGATTAGAAGATATTCGAATAAAACCGGAAAAAGCGGAAAATGATGAATCTATTACGCCGAGTAATATGACCTTAGAAGAGCTTGAAAAGGCACATATCAGGCGAGTTCTGGCGGATTGTGATGGAAATATATCCAAAGCATCTCAAATTCTTGGAATTCACAGAAATACTCTGTCTTCGAAAGTCAAAGAATACGGGCTTAATTAATTAGCGGCAATCGCAATCTGATGCCACATGGCAATCGGGATGAAGGTTCTCGAATTCACATACAGAATTGCAAGATTCACTGTTTAGATCATTATCATAGATTATTAATTCCGTCAGAGATTCATTTTCCATAATCGGCGATAGATCAAGATGGCTGATTTGGTTTTGTTCAAAATATAAATATTTCAGAGTATTATTACCTTGAAGGGGCGATAGGTCAAAAGCCGTGATATTATTTCGGCTGAATGAAATTCTTTCTACCGATGTATGCCCTTCGAAAGCAGAAATATCTAACTCTGTAAGTTCATTCGATTCCAAAAGTAGCTGGGACATATGTGGGCAATTTTCTATGAATGATAAATCTATCTCGGATATTGAATTATTTTTTAGAGATAAAATCTCAAAACTATCATTTCCAGCGATGCCTGATAAATCAATATTCTCTATATCGTTTCCATCGAGATAGAGCCAGCTTAAATTTTCTAACTCCGAAATTTTGTCAGTATTTATATTATGCACATTATTATTCATTAAGCCAAAAAACTTGAGATTATGGCATAAATAAATGTCTCCGAAATCAAAATCCGATAATGAATTCTCCGAAAGATAGATATATTTCAAATTAAGACATGCTTCTAATTCAGTAAAATCAAGACTGTTCAGCTCATTGCTCGATAGATCGAGGCTCTTTAATTTAAGACAGTAATTAGAAAGGCCTCTAAGTGCAAGAGGTGACATTAGAGACATTTCTGATAAATCCAATTCAATCAGGCATCCACTGGAGTCAAAAGTCAATCTTTCTCGAGGGATAATTATATCGTTTAATATAATATCCTGCAAAGAATCACAATCATATTCATCGATGAATATATCGACTATATGGGATTTGCTATAATCTTCCCAAAACGCGGTTACTGATATGGACTTTTGCGTATCGATGAAATCGGTCGGGTCGAAATATGCGTGTTCTTCTTCATATGGGACTTTATTTATAGATCGCCCCTCGAATGCGAAAATCAAAGAATCGGCCACAGGGTCGGCATTTGCTTCAACTTTCAAAATACCGCTAACGGTGTCTCCATAAACTGGAGAAGTGATCTCGACAATATAATCTTCATAAGAATCAGACTGCCTTTCTCTTTCGCATGAAAAGAGAATTAAAGAAATTATTAAAAAAGTCAAAAGAATAGATTTCATATTGCCTCCAAAAGAAAATCGAAATCTTCTATTACATTATATTCTTAATTATTCCTAATGTCAAGTAAGCAAAAAAAGTTGTTGATGGAAGCAACAATTTGGAAAACTATAACTCTTTTTACCTAAGACAATACAGCATCAAGAGAATAAACAGGCCATTAATCTTAAGGGCGAGCATACTTCGAAAAAGCACTTGATAGGAACATTTTTTTTTATTTAATTATATTTTTAAAAAACATTGAGTAAAAAGCCAAAATTGGTTTTGCAATTTTTGGAAAATACTATATCTTATAGAGCTATGCTGAAGACAAAAGCAAAAATAGAAAAAATGATAGCCGGTATAGTAGAAAGTGAATCATTCGACCTGGTTGACATAGAATTCAAGGAAGGCAAAAAAACTTCTATCGAGGTTTTTATATGGAAGCCCGGTGGTATTTCGGTTTCTGACTGTCGTAAGGTTTCGCGTGAGATCTCAGATGCAATGGATATCGCCGATCTTATGCCCGGAAAATACTACCTTGTAGTTTCATCGCCGGGCCTGGATAGACCCCTCAAGACAATAAGGGATTTCCAGCGATCTGTTGGTGAAGATGTAAAAATGACTTTAAAAAGTGGCAAAATACGCAAAGGCGAGATTCTTTCTACGAAGAATATCGAAGGTAAAGACTATGTTGTCATCGATGATAGTGGCAATATTAGCGAAATTGAAATCTTAAATATCAAAAAAGGTAAAATACAAATAATGCCTTAATGGAGGCTTTATGTCAAATAGTTCAATAGGCGCTTCATTTGCAGAAGCGATAGACAATATAGCAAAAGAAAAAGGACTCGAAACTTTTATTGTAGTCGATACAATTAAGGAATCTCTTCTTAAAGCGATAAAAAAACGCTATGGTACAAGTTCCAACGTAGAAATCACAATAGAACCCGATGACGGCATACTGGAAATTAAAGCTTTGAAAACAGTGGTTAGAAATCCCGAGGATCCTGCCACAGAGATATCAAAACATGAAGCGAGAGAGATAAAAGAAGATGCCATGGCTGGCGATGAAATCTGGGTTAATCTTCCTCCTTTAGAGTTCGGCAGAAATGCTATCCAAATGGCAAAGCAGCAGCTTATCCAAAAGATACGCGAGGCCGAAAGGGAACAGATTTTCGAAGATTATCAGCATAAAGTTGGTGAAATAATGCGCGGAGTGGTCCAACGAATCTACCGTGGTGATATCTATCTTAATATTGGTAGAAATGAAGCAGTTATTCCTTCCAAAGAGGTAATTCCAGGTGATATGGCTACAGCAGGGAAAAATATGCGCGCCCTTGTCATCAAAATAGAAAAAGAAGTCAAAGGCCCACAAATTGTTCTTTCGAGAACTGTGCCACACTTCCTCCAAAAATTGTTTGAATTTGAAGTTCCTGAGATCTATGAGGGCCTCGTGGAGATAGTATCTATAGCAAGAGAACCTGGCGAGCGTTCCAAAATCGCAGTCTATTCCACAAATGCCAAAATCGATCCCGTTGGTGCATGTGTCGGACTTAAAGGAAGCAGAGTGCAGGCAGTCGTCAAGGAACTCTCTGGCGAAAAAATCGATATCATAGAATTCAGCCCGGATCCAGAGATGTATGTTTCTAGAGCATTAGCGCCTGCTACTGTCCTTTTTGCGGAACTGTATCATTCTGAGAAGAAGATCATCATAGTTGTGCCAGATGATCAGCTTTCACTTGCAATTGGAACAAAAGGAAGAAATGCTAGACTTGCGGCAAAACTTACTGGATGGAGAATAACCCTCCTATCAGAGACCCAATACAAAGCCCTTTCTATTCCAATCGAAAAGCTTCCGGGAATTTCTGAAAATGAAACAGCAGCACTACACAATTTCGAAATCGATACTATCCAGAAGCTTGCTAAGCTTACAATCGATGCTGTGGGTATTATACCAAATCTCGAAACCGAACCAGAGGCATTATTGAAACAGGCCAGAGAAATTGTCGAAAATGTGAACCTGGAAAATGCCTTTGTTACAAGAATCACAGATGAAGATTATAAAAGAGAAAAATTAAAAGATGGTGATAACATTGAGCGAGAAGAAAAACAAGAAGACTAAAAATCAATCATTGCGAATTCATCAAGCTGCGAAAAAAATGGGGTTTTCCTCATCCAGCCTTGTGCAGCTTTTGCGTGAACTTGGTTTTTCAAACGTAAAAAGTCACATGAGTGTCATTACTGATGAGATGATGACTGCTCTCAAAGAGCACATGAAAAGTGAGAAGAATCAGGAGCAAAAGAAATACGATGCAAAAAAGAAAAAGAAAAAAGAGAAAAAGCCAAAGAAGGCACAATCCCAAAAGAATGTAGCAGCCGAAAGACGTCGCAAAGAAAGAGAAGAGCGTAAGAAAAGACGCCAAAAAGTTCTTGCTCAAATAGATGAAAATAAGGTTCGGGAAACCGTCAAGAAGACATTGGCAAAGCTCGATACTGGAAAAAAGAAGAAAAAGAGCAAGAAAAAAGTAAGCCGTGTCGAAGATACCGATAGCGGAGAAAGAATAATATATGTCCCTGAGTCCTACACTGTATCCGAGTTGGCCGAGAACCTTGACCTTAATCCCACAGATATAATCAAAAAATGTATCGAAATGGGCTATATGGTTACAATTAATCAAAGGCTCGATTTTGAAACCATTAAGGTAATTTGCGAGGTCTATGATGTGATCGCTAAACCAGCTGATGTCTATGTGCTCGAAGAAGAAGAAGAAGAGCCGGATGAACTACTAGAGCCAAGAGCTCCGATTATTACGATAATGGGACATGTCGATCATGGAAAAACTACCCTACTCGATTATATCAGGCAGGCAAATGTCGTTGGTGATGAAGAAGGTGGAATAACTCAGCATATCGGTGCTTATCAGGTAGATACCGGCAAAGGCCAGATTACTTTTATCGATACGCCTGGACATAAGGCTTTTACAGCTATGCGTGCACGCGGTGCTACAGTCACAGATATTGTCGTACTCGTGGTTGCAGCAAATGATAGCGTCATGCCACAAACCGTAGAGGCAATAAACCATGCAAGGGCGGCAGGTATTCCAATAATTGTCGCAATTAATAAAGTCGATCTGGCAGATGCCAATGTCGAAAGAACCAAAAAAGATCTTTCCGAACATAAACTTCTATGCGAAGATTGGGGCGGAGACACTCTCTGTATCGAGATTTCAGCTTTGAAAGGCGAAGGCGTTCAAGAGCTTCTCGAAATGATCCTTTTGCAGGCCGAAATGATGGAACTTACAGCAAATTATGAAAGACTCGCAAAAGGTATCATTGTTGAAGGAGGCTTATCCAGAGGGCTTGGCTCTGTAGCTACAGTTCTTATTCAGCAGGGCACTCTGAGAAAAAGCGATCCTTTTGTAGCCGGCACAACTTATGGAAGAGTCAGGCAGATGTTCAATGAAAGAAATGAGATTGTCGAATCGGCTGAACCATCATCTGCTGTACTGGTTACCGGTTTCGATGATGTTCCAAAAGCTGGAGATTCATTCTTTGTTACCGAGTCTGATTCAGAAGCCAAGCAAATTACAAGCCAGAGAAACAATGTAAGGCGTGAAGAACTCTTTTCAAAATCCAGACGTATGACTCTTTCGGATTTCCATGAGAGAATGGCAGAAAAAGAAAAGAAAATTTTGAATATTGTCCTAAAAACCGACTATTTCGGATCAGCCGAAGCAATTAAAGACCTTCTGCAATCTATTAAGACTGAAGATACAGAAGTCGAGATTAAACATGCTGGCGTAGGCACAATAACAGAAAATGATATCTTACTCGCTGCCGCTTCAGATGCTATTGTCATTGGTTTTAATGTAAAACTCGACTCTCGAGCACGTGAAGCTATGAGACGTGAGCAAGTTGAAGTCAAGCATTATTCCGTGATTTATGAACTTCACGAGGATATATATGCCGCTCTCGAAGGACTTCTGGCGCCGGATATTGTTGAAAAGCAAATCGGTACTGTTGAAGTTAGGCAGGTATTCAGAAGTTCTAAATATGGCGATATCGCTGGCAGCTATGTCAAAAAGGGAGTTGTGCGTAGAAATGCGATTGCAAAAGTTTATCGTGATGGCTCTTTGATTGCAGAAGGAAAAGTTACCTCTTTGAAAAGATTTAAAGAAGATGTCTCCGAGGTTCAAGAAGGATATGAATGTGGGCTAACTGTCGATGATGCCGCATCCTTTGAACCGAATGATACCATCGAAGTCTTTGAAGAAGTAGAAGTCATAAGAAGGCTTAAACGAAAATAAGATCATATTAAATACTCGCCACTTTCTTTTGGAGCTCGATGAGTGATTCATTTAAAAAAGATTTCTTGAAGCATTTGGAATTAGATGAGGAGTCTGCTGAGGCTGTCTCGCAGAAATATGAGAGAAAATACGATGATGATGTTGATATGAATTTTATAATCGGTATTCGTAGCTTCGAGCTTTTCGTACCAGAATCCAATTCATTGAAGCAAAAACGCTTTGTCATAAAGAGCCTGAGAGAAAGATTAAAGGCCAGGTTCAATGTATCTATTGCCGAGACCGATTTCCAAAATCTTTGGCAGAGAAGTATGCTTGTAGTTGTAACTATTTCCAATGAAGTAGTGAGGGCAGAGAAGCTACTTTCCAAAGTTAATGAATTTGTCGAGCATGACTCAAGACTGATTGTTATCGACAGTAAAATGAAATTTTTATAGAGGTGATCCAAAATGAGCCGCAGAACTAAAAGAGTATCCAAGCTTCTGCAAGAGACAATTTCTGAAATTATTCTAAACGATGTATCAGACCCTCGCCTGGAATTCATTACTATTACTGGTGTCGATGTGTCGCCAGACCTTAAACATGCCAATGTATTCTATAGTATTTTGGGCGATGAAACCGAACGAGATGATGTCAAAGAGGCATTCGAGAGCGCTGGAGGGTACATTCAAAGACTGGTTACAGAGACTATTCATCTTCAATATGCACCGCAAGTTATATTCAAATATGATAATACACTGGCCAAAGCTCAGAAAATGGAAGAATTGATTGAAAAAACCCAATCGGAAAGTGAAAATGACAGCGGAGAAATCGACTGAAATTAAATCTAAGATAATCGATTTACTCAAAAGGAAAGACGATTTCCTTTTGCTAGGCCATCATAGTGCAGATGGGGACTCTCTGGGTTCTATTATTGCACTATCGCATTTTCTGAAAAAGCAATTGGGAAAACGGGTGTATATGCCATATCCAGAAAAATTTCCAATTAGATATAGCTTCCTTGAAAACTCGAGAACTCTATTTGAACCATATACTAAAGGCAGGGACTATACAACCATCGTCCTCGATTGCTCTTCATCAAATCGCTTGCATGCCGATGAAGCAATCGATAAAGTTAATATTGATATTGTTATAGATCATCATGAAGGTACGCCAGATTTCAGAGGCATCCAATGGAGCAGGCCGGATTATCCAGCAGTTGGAATAATGATTTATGAAATCTTGAAGGATATGGATGCAGATTTTACACCGGAGATTTCAGAAGCCCTGTACACTGCTATATTGACCGATACCGGCCAATTCGCATTTGCTGGTACAACTTCAGAATCTCTTAAAATCGCAGGCTTCCTAATAGACCACGGTGCTCAGCCTGCCAAAATTGCCAGGCATCTCTACTGGGAATTCCCTCATGAGTATATCCTTAATATGAAGGCTGCACTTAATCGCCTCGAGCTGCTTTTCGATAAAAAAGTATCATTTGTGTATTTGCTAAAAAAAGATATGCAGACAGAAAAGCAGATTAATGAAACCGAGGCAATAATCGATCTTGGGATTATGATTAAGGGTGTCGAAATCACAGCACTATTTAGAGAAATAGATGAAAATATGACGAGAATATCATTTAGAAGCCGAGATGGTATAAATGTCAGCAAATTAGCAAAGAAATTCGGCGGTGGTGGAAGATTCAATGCTTCTGGTTGTAATATCCACGAAAATATCGAAAAATCAAAGAAAATGATAATCGATGAAATATCAGAAATGGCCGAAATATGAAAATAGCATTTAATTTTATTATAATAGATTACCATGAGATACAATATTCAAAAAAATACAGGATCCGAAGTAAGAATCTGGCTAGGATATTTAGCTAAGATGAGATCTCGAATTTTATATTTCGATTCTTGGAGTTAACTAATGCACAGCAAGAAAAATTCACGAAGAAAAAATTATCCTCATGTAAAAACCGGTATCCTTATAACTGATAAACCTGGTGGATTTTCATCCAGAGCATGGGACGATTATATTCAAAAAAAACTCCGTATTAGAAAAGGCGGCCATGTAGGCACCTTAGACCCTATTGCTACAGGGCTTCAAATCGTTCTACTAGGCAAAGCGACTAAGTTATCCAATTATATTCTCGAAACAGAAAAAAACTATGAAGCCACAATCAAACTCGGCCAGAGAACAACTACCTGGGATTCCGAAGGTGAAGTTATTGCAGATAATCCTGTTAATGTTAAAGAGGAAGACATAAAAGAGATAATCGAGGAGCTGCAGGGTGATATACAACAACAAGTTCCTTTGTATTCAGCAGTGAAAGTCGATGGCAAACCTCTCTATTACTGGACAAGACGTGGCATACCGAAAGAGGCGCCGATTCGCGAAGTTACCATCTACGATATAAAATTTGAGAGATTTATGAGCCCTATTCTGCTTCTTAAAATTCGCTGTAGCCCAGGAACATATATCAGGTGGATTGCCAATGAAATTGGAAAAAAATTAGGCTGCGGAGCATTTTTGCTTCAGCTTAGAAGGCTCTCTATTGGCCCTTTCACCCTGGAAAATTCTTTGACAAGAAGAAAACTCGATATGGCTGAAAATATAAATATTCTAACTCCATTAGAAATTATAGAAAAATTATATAAGGTTTTAGATGTCGATGAAGAACAGGCCCGCCTTGTAAAAAATGGAACAAGAATTAGATTCGATGACCTACCTGAAGAGGGTATTTTCGGCATCTCCCATGATAATAAACTGCTCGCAATAGCAGAAGCCATCGGCGATAGCCAATATGAATTTCGAAGAGTTCTCTGAAAGCAAAAATAATGAGAATTCTCCATCCAAGACAGACACTCCAGATCAAAAGCGCAATTACAATTGGTACTTTTGACGGTGTACATTTAGGGCATAAAGCTATATTCCAAAAAGTCCAGGATATCTCCAGAAATAAAGACTTGGCTTCGGTAATGATTACCTTTGAACCACCACCGAAGAGATTTTTTTCAAAGGGCAATATCGAAAATCTCACAACATTAAGCGAAAAAATCGATATTATTTCAAATATCGGCATCGACTATCTTCTAGTTTTACCCTTTAATAAAGAACTTGTTAATACATCCTGGAAAAAATTTGTCAGAAAAATTTTAGAGGAAAAATTGAATATAAAATATCTAGTCGTGGGTTATGATTTCAGGATGGGTAAAGACAAAGAAGGCTCTCCCGAAAAATTGCTTAATATGCCGTTTTATGTCAACATTGTCTCGCCATTTAGAATTGGCAAAGAACCGGTGAAAAGTTCTTTTATTAGGGATTTGGTTAAAAAGGGAGAAATTAAAAAAGCCAATTGTTTTCTCGGTTATAATTATAATATATCTGGGAATACTGTCAAAGGCCTTGGTTTAGCCAGGAAACTCGGTTATCCTACTATAAATTTCAGGCCGTCCCCCGAAAAGCTCCTTCCTCCTAATGGCGTATATGCTATAGAATCACGAGAAAGCCACAAAGCTGGCATGCTTTATATCGGAAACCGGCCTACTTTCGATATTAATGATAAAACTATCGAAGTTCATTTTATAGATGATATAGTTGATTTCGATTTTAAGACTATTTCAATCGAAATTCTTGAAAAAATTCGTGATGAAAAAAAATTTGCCAACAGAAATGAATTAATTTCACAGTTGGCTATTGACAAAGAACGCACAATTGCTTTAATTAGAAAGGAAAATTGGAATGACTAAAATTATAAGGAGTTTATAGTTATGTTAATGGCTTCTGAAAAAGCTGAAATTATGAAAAAGTTCGGCAAAAATGAAAACGATACTGGTTCAGCTGAAGTTCAAATAGCGCTTCTAACAACACGTATCAATCAACTAATGGCTCATTTTAAGAACAATAAAAAAGACAATAATTCACGGCGCGGTTTTTTCAAAATGATTGGCCAGAGAAAGAGATTACTCAGATACCTCAAAAAAGAAGATTTAGAGCGTTATCAGTGGGTTATCAAAGAATTAGGAATACGTAAGTAAAAATTGTCAATAGATGACAATGCTAATTATGCTTGTAATTAAGTAAAGGTTGCCCGTGCCATTTATTTATAAATTCAAGCGAACGAAGGAATGAAGGAAAAGAATCAATGAAGGAAAAGATGAAAAAAGTAGAAGTAAATGTAGATGGAAAGCCCATTATAATCGAAACGGGTTTAATGGCAAGACAGGCTAATGGCTCGGTTATCATCCAACAGGGCGAGACGAAGGTTTTGGTTACTATCTGTGGCTCAAAAGAACCCAGAGAAGGCCTTAATTTTCTGCCACTTTCGGTCGAATATAGAGAGAAAGCTTATGCAGCAGGAATGATTCCTGGTGGCTTTTTCAAGAGAGAAGGAAGACCGTCTGAAAAAGAAATTCTCAGCAGCAGGCTTATCGATAGGCCACTTAGGCCTCTATTTCCAAAAGGATACAGAAATGAAGTACAGGTCTTTGCATGGGTCATATCTTTTGATCAGCAATTTGATGGTGATGTGCTTGGTATTTTAGGCTCATCAGCCGCGATAGCAATTTCTGATATACCTTATGAAGGAAAACCTTATGCTGCTATCAGAGTTGGCAAAATTGGGTCTGAATATGTATTCAATCCCACGGTTTTAGAGCGAGATGAAAGCTCCATGGATATCATAGTCGCGGGAAATGGCGATGATATTACAATGGTAGAAGGCCATGGCGCCGAAATCACCGAAGATGAACTTATTGGTGCATTAGAATTTGCCAAACCAAGGCTCAAAGAACTTTCTGAAGTACAGAATGAACTAATTGAAGCCTGTGGAAAAGAAAAATTCGAATGGGAAGCCGAAGAAGAAAATACAGAATTCATAGAAAAAGTCCGTGAAATGGCAAAAGATGGCATTTCTGAAGTTATAGAAAATGCAAAAGATAAAGAAGAACGTTCGAGCGGTTTCAAGAAGGTTAAAGATACAATAAAGCTCGAATTAGAAGAAAAATACGAAGACGAAATAGATAATATAGGAGATATTTTTACAGAATACCTCAAAGAGATAATCCGCGATCGTATCCTGAAGGACAAAGTGCGCATCGATGGCCGTTCGCCCGAGGAAATTAGAAATATCGATATCGATGTAAGTGTTATTCCGCGCGCACATGGCTCTGCTCTGTTTACTCGTGGAGAAACCCAGAGCCTTACTGCAACGACACTCGGTACAAAATTGGATGAGCAGATGATCGATAATCTCGAAGGTGAATCCTGGAAGTCATTTATGCTTCATTATAACTTCCCACCATTTAGTGTTGGTGAAGTTCGTCCAGCAAGAGGCCCGGGACGCCGTGAAATCGGCCATGGCCACTTAGCTGAAACTGCTCTTACATCAGTTATACCTACTGAAGATGCATTTCCATACACGGTCCGCATCGTTTCTGATATTCTAGAATCCAATGGTTCATCATCTCAAGCTACTATATGTGCAGGTTCACTGGCACTTATGGATGCTGGAGTTCCAATTAAGACACATGTTGCAGGTATTGCAAATGGCCTTGTCAAAAGTGGAGACGACTATGTGGTCCTGACAGATATCCTTGGCGAAGAAGACCATTATGGCGACATGGATTTCAAAATCGCCGGGACCAAAGATGGAATAACAGCTTTCCAGATGGATATCAAAATAAACGGCCTTTCTTTAGGAATCATGAAAGATGCTATCGAACAGGCTCGCGAAGCCAGAATTTTCATCTTAAATAAAATGAATGAAACGATAGACAAACCTCGCACTAATCTTTCAAGATATGCACCAAGAATTCATACCCTTTATATTCCAACCGATAAGATCGGTGAATTGATTGGGCCTAGCGGTAAGAATATCCGTGGTTTACAAGAAGAAACCGGTACGAAAATATCTATCGATGATGATGGCAAAGTTGTTGTCGCTTCTGTCAATGCAGATGGAATCGACCAGGCAATCAAACATATCGAAGGACTTAGTGCAGAACCCGAGTTGGATAAAACATATCTCGGTACTGTCAAAACGATAATGCCTTATGGTGCTTTCGTTGAAATATTGCCCGGCACCGATGGGCTATTGCATATCTCTGAAATTGATAAAAAGAGAATCGATAAAGTCGAAGATGTGATGAATGTCGGCGATAAAGTCGAAGTAAAAGTCATAGGACTCGATAGAGGCAAAATCAGGCTCTCAAGAAAAGTGCTCTTAGACTAATCACTAATAAAAATGACTATTTGTAATAAGGAACCGTCCATTGGGCGGTTCTTATTTTATTTAAG
>JBKHBT010000058.1:0-21002 GCA_046542255.1 Candidatus Zixiibacteriota bacterium
TCTTCGGGATGGACATTTTTCCCGCCATCGGTTACCAGAAGATTCTTAGCCCTTCCCACGATAAAAAGATATCCATCTTCATCGAGCCTGCCCAGATCACCGGTTTTGAACCAGCCATCATCAGTAAATGCAGCTTTTGTGGCTTCGGGATTTTTGTAATAGCACTTGAATACTGGAACACCTTTTGCCAGAACCTCTCCAATATCGCCACGAACATAATCGATCTTCAATTGAACCTTTTCGACAGCAGGGCCTACCGATGCAAATTTATTCTTTTCAGCAGGATTAACAGTAAGCACTGGCGATGTCTCCGAAAGGCCATAGCCCTGTACAAAATTTATGCCAAAGCTATTGAAAAATTCCACGACTTTAGGGCGAATAGCAGCTCCACCAGAAATCATAAGACGCATATTGCCAAAGCCGGCTTTTTTGCGAAATGGGCTCATTATTTTCGAGCCTGGATTCTTATTCGTGGCTTTTCCGATTAGTTTGGAAAGATTCATGCTTGTTGAGAAAACTGTCTTGGCGAATGTGCCTTTCTTTTTGACTCCGCGATTTATTCCGGCATAGAATTTCTCGAATAGAAGTGGCACGCCAAGCATAATCGTAGCATTGGATGCCTCGATATCTTCAAGAATCTCCTTTGCGCGTAAGGCTCTTGCATAACAGATTCCACAGCCTATCGATATCGGAGTGAGAAATCCGCCGGTGGCCTCGAAGCTGTGATGCACTGGCAATACCGATAAAAATGTATCATCGGGAGTGAAGTCATATACTGGCACTATACTCTCGATATCGCCGACAATATTGCGATGTGAAAGCATTACGCCCTTTGGCGAGCCAGTAGTGCCAGATGTATAAATAATAACTGCAGTTTCTTCATCGCTTTTTGGGAGTCTTGGCGGAAGTGGAGTTTCAATGTTCTTGATATAATCATCAATTTTTTCGAGGTTATAGTGTTTTACATCCAAAAGAGACTTATCATTTTCGATGAAATTGTCGCCATATCTTTGCTCATGGAAAATTGCGACAGCATCGCTATGTCTGATAATATGTCGCATTTCGACAGCGGTAAGCATCCTGTCTATGGGTACTACAATGCAACCGACCATCTGAATCGCAAAATAGCTAATTGCCCATTCCATGGAGTTTTTGCCGAGTAATGCGATATGTTGCCCCATCTTATAACCCTTATTCTGAAGAAAAGATGACAGCTTCATTACTTTATCTAAAAGCTCTTTATAAGTTAGAAAATCTAAGGTCCCATCACCTCGATTTACTTTTAATGCTGGGCGATTGGCTTCGCGCCTTGCGGCATCTTCTAATAATTCCGGAATTAATTTTCCCATAAAATTTACCCTTGGTGACAATTTAACTACCTCACATATAAAATTCTACCCTTTAAGATATAGTCTTTTCCGGTAATTCGGTAGTAATAAATTCCGCTTTTTAGATTTTGGGCATCAAAGACAATATCATTAGAACCAATTTCTATGTCAATAACCTGGCCTTCGACCCTTTTCCCCAATACATTGAAGACTTCAAACTCCATCTGCATTGCTTCTTCCGAATAGAGATATGCCCTGGCCGAAGAATTGAATGGGTTTGGCATAAAGCTTTTAAATTCATATGAATTTGGTTTCTTTTCTGAAACGGCCTCTTCCTGGAAATGTGCCTGGCCAATAATGCAGTATTCATCATAATAATAATCGCAATCAGGAACCATAAGCTCATCATCGGGGACTACAACAGCTACCCATACCGATTCGGCTTCAGTATTGGAAAGATTCATAATGCCAAAACCATCTTCTACAATAACAACCGTGTCATACGAACATGATTCATTTGGATACTCCTCTATGATACCAGCATAGAAGACACCATTATAATCCACAATATCTGTCCAGGGGCCATCATAAGTAGCAAAGGTGATTTCTACATCAGATTCGGTGTGTAGAGCGGTATCGACTTCGCCCATCGCAAGATGGCAGAAAAAAGGCATTTCATAGGCAGCATCTTCGAGACTATCCGAAGTTGCGACAATAGTAATAACTTCTGCATCCGAATTACTGAGGCTTATCGAACCAATTCCTCCTGATAACATGCTCGACTCAATATATTCGCATGACCCATCCATATCCGGTTCTTCAACATCAAAATAGACAAGTCCATCATAAGAAGTAATAAATCCGCTTGCTCCCCAAGCTATTATGGGAAGTTCTACATCTTCTCCAGCAAATACCATAAAATCTTCGATAGGAATAAATATCGCACCGGGATCACCCGGGCCGATAAAATGAAGCTCTTCAGTAGCATCTTCAGGGAAACCGCCAGAAATATGCACAGTAACATCCTCGCTTATTTCATTGGATACGATAAAATTGGCAATGCCATTTTCAAATACAATCTCATCGGGATAATAGGTTGCAGAACCGCTAATTTCAAGCAATGCCGTATCAATATGATCACGTTTAGGCATACCTGTTTCGTCCAATGCAGCCACTGAAACCATATATTCTCTTCCAGTTTCTAAAAAGCCCTCATTTGGCGGAAAAATATCATATACAAAAGGTGCATCATAACTACCCTCGACAAAAACAACCTCATATTCTGCGCTTTCTCCAATATAACCCTGGTCATAATACATACCAATTTCTGCATCGAAGGCTTTCAGCATAATCGTATCCGAAGAACCGTGTTGCATCAGAAATTCTAATTGGCCTTCTTCGGTTTCTGCATAGTGATTTTCTGATTCATAGGAAGAATAAACCAAATCATCTATCATGATAGTTGGCACTGGCGGGGTATGAAAATCGCCCCATACCGAAAGCCCAAAATAGCCATGATAATCCTCGACATAATTACCATTAGCATCGATAGTCCTTGCAAATACTGATACAGTATCGCCCGTGAAAGCAATACTAGGGGCAATAATATGCAATCTATGTGCTGCATCCTCTGCTTTTACAGATATCGGCACATTGAACATGTTAATAAGTTCCGGCTCTTCGCGAGTGTCTATATCCACGAAAATCCCGAAAGAATCCGCTTCGGAATCTTCGATATTAAAACCAAAGATACCGGAAACAAGCGAGTGCCAACCATCAGGGGAATATGTAGCCGATTCTTCGCCGGTAATATCATGGATTTGCAAATTTACTTCAGTCGTATTATTGGTAAAGTCTGGTGAATTTGTCGTTGGAACAAAAGCCATAGCAGCAAGAGAAAACTCCCTGCCAACTGTAGCGACCGGCCCGGAAGAAGGAAAGCCAATAATAGCTATCGCTCGTCCAGAATCGACTGCCGAAATGGTAAATTCTTCATCTATTTCCCAAACGAGGTCGCCATAATATACCGCTCCCGATAGAGTAACTTCTTCATGCTCCTCATTGAAAACCCTGAAATATGTTCTGCCTCCAATAGCCATAGAATTTATTCTTCTAGCCGGTGCTCCACCAAACATGCTTGCAATTAGCGCACTTTCATCATCGATTTCTTCTTCTTCTATCCATACAACGAAGCTGTCTGCATCCTGGGTAACCGGCTTGCCTTCATCATCGACAAGATACATCGACCATACAAATGGCCCTTCGCCGCCGAATTCTGGTGCGTAGAGCTTTGCCCCATCGATATGGCAATTGATAGCATATTCTCCACCTTCGAGAAAATCCAGTCCATATGGCTGTGATGGTTTTAGTTCTCCTTCCGGATCAAGAACGCGTATACCGATAAATTCTGCTTCCGAATTTTCAATTAGAATAAATGCTTCGCCACCCGACAAGTCTATTTCTTCGATCGGCTCTCCCGGCATCATGCCATTATAGATTGAAACGCTTCCATTGGGATTCTCTTCGATCACATCAAATTCAACAGTTCCGGAGAATGAAGTATCATCGACTCCAAGCGGCGCAGTAGCTCCAATCATTGCGAAAACCTGGCCGCCTTCAGTCCAGCAATAATCTGTGATAGACATCAGGCTAAGATAACTTGCGGGTGCCCATTCGGTTTCTTCCTGCGGACGTGATAGGTGCCTTCGGCTAGGCTCAGGCACCGGCTTTTCAGAGTGGTAATCATTGTGGCTTCGGCTTCGATGAGCCACCGGTTGCTCCGTTGGTCCGGGAATTCTGAAGCTTTCGAGTTTGATGCCTTTGAAATTATTTGTCTTGTTTTGAGTATTGTCTGCAAAAATCGAAAATGCAATAAACACACTCAATAAAATGATAATAATCTTTCGCATATTGACTCCTTATAAGGTTTTGCGTTTTGAATATTTCTTTTTGGCAATCTAGCTATTTTTTTGGATTTTGGCAAGGGGAAATATCTCCAATCAAGATGAAAAACTATTACTAAGTTTATTAAGTCTAATCCAACTTATAGAATTGAGATTAATTTTTACTTCGTGAATAAGTGGGAAAATGATAGGGAGCTTAATTTATACTAAGAGATTGTGAAACTGCATTGGTGAGTTTTTTTAATCGATAAATATCAATGCTTCAAGCTTAGCAAGTGTTTCATCAAAAGCCTCAAGAGGCAATTTGCAAATGAATTCGGCATCTCTTGTATCATAATCCAAGCTCTTGATATGATCTGTCAGAATAACCCCTTCTATTGGAAGTGGTTCTGGGACTATTACTTCAAATGGATACCCCTTTATTTTTTTAGTAACAGGACAAGCAAGACAAAGGCCGGTTAGAGAATTGTATTCAAAACCTGTAATGATTAATGCTGGCCTCCTTCCAGCCTGCTCATAACCCAATTGCGGTGAAAAAGAAAGCCATATCAAATCTCCACGCGAGGGTATGTAATTCTCTACCATACTTCCTTACCCTGAGGTAGTCCAGTATCAATTTCTTTGTGCAGATTATCTTTTGTAATTTTTGAGAGCAAATCAGAAAGCGAAATCTCTGTCCTTGAGACTGGTTTCAAATAAATTATACCATTTTCGATCGAAATCTCAATCTCGCTACCCTCTTCAAGCTCTGTTTCTAATGCAAACGCTCTTGGAATCCTAATCGCCAGACTATTACCCCATTTGGTTATCTTTGTGACCATTTCTCACCTCCGGAATGTATCTACAATGAATATACACATGAAATCTGAAAAGTCAAGTCTTCGATTTGATGATGACATGGAAAAAGACTCAAAATTCATTCATCATCCCGCTCCGCCTTCTTAGCCTCATCCCAAAAGCCATCCATCACATCCAATGACGGATTTTCGAGGCCTTCCTCTATGATGCGAGCCTCTACATGGCGGAAACGTCTGTAAAATTTCTTGATTGTACTGCGAAGAGCCATCTCGGAATTGACATTCATGAACCTTGCAAGATTGGTAATGGCAAAAAGAACATCGCCTAACTCATCTTCGATCTCTTCGGGAGTATTATCTTCGTGCTTGAGTTCATCGAGTTCTTCGTAAACCTTGTCCCAGACAGGAGCCTTCTCGCCCCAATCGAAACCGATTCTCGATGCTCTTTCCTGAATTCTCTGAGCGACAATAAGAGCTGGCATGGACATGGGTACGCCGTCCAATAATGATACATCATCGCCGGTTTGTTCGCGCCTTTCGGCCTTTTCTTCCTTTTTGATCTGTTCCCAGCTTTGTAGGACTTCTTCAGGATTATCGATATTTTCATCTCCAAAGACATGAGGATGGCGGCGGATAAGCTTTTTCGAGATACCGTCGAATACATCGCCGATATCAAACTCCCCTGCTCTCTCTTCTATGTCCGCATGGAAAAGCACATGGAGCATCACATCGCCCAGTTCTTCTTTCAGAGATGCCATGTCATCAGTATCGATGGCTTCGATTGCTTCATAGGTCTCCTCTATGAAATTCTCTCGAATCGATTTATGATCCTGCTTAATATCCCATGGACAACCGTCTTCAGGGTCGCGAAGAGTGCTTACAACTCTATAAAATTCTATGAATTTTTCAGCTAGTTTTTTCTCTTTCTCATTCATGGTGGTAATATAGAGTGATATTTGGGTTCGTCAAGAGCAGCTTTAATATTGAAAGGCTAAGGCCAAAACTTTATCCAAATGTTAAGATTTGGCTTAATAACGATTATTCATTGAAATGACAATGAAATCGCATATATTAATAATGTTGTAAATATTATGTGCGTTTTGAATAGGATACTATATGCAAAAATTAGAAGCTCAAGATTATTCGCAAGAAATTACTTCATGGGATATTGAAACATACAAATCGCTCATTTCAGATAAGCTGAAGCCTGAAGATATTGATTTACTCGTTAATCCGGATAAGATATTTCCGAGACAAAAACAAGTACTCGCCGTCCATTGGCATCCCGAGATTGTGCCGCTGGAAATTGTACGAAAAAGAATCGAGAATATGTTCCCCAATAAAGAAGAAGAACTTATCATACCTACTCAGCACAATCAACTTCTTACCTATGACGGTTTCACAGGTGTAGAAGTCGATTGCTATTCGCCAGAGTTCGAACGCAAAGTGCAATTACTTATGCATTTTAAAAAGGAAAAGCTCGAAAATGGAGATGTATTTCGTTCTATGCTGGAACATACCTTCAAATACCGTTCATCACAGTTTCACGAATTTCTCGAGACGCTGATAAATCCCAAATTCAAATATCGTATCGAAGAAGCAGCAATCGATACCGGTGCAGATGAAGGTTTGGTCGATTTTGCAATAATTCATGCGAAAAAGCATAAAATGATGTTCGAGCAGTTCTACTCAGAAACACCACCAACAGCAATCCGAAATAAATTGCTCACCAATTACTTTGTGCTTCTCGAAGATATCTACGAAGAGCATTTTGTGCATCATTTAGTAAGCTTTATCAAGAGAGTCAAGAAGATAGTCAAGCGAGATTTCAAACTGGACTATTTCTATGAGACCAAAGAGATAATAGAAGAGGCAAGATCACTCGGCGGATGTATAGTAGTACCACATCCTGAGCAGTTCTGGCCGATACTTCTCGCAGATTACGATGTCGATGGCTATGAAGTATGGAATCCACAATCAAGGCAATATACAGAATTTCTAATAAATGTCGTAAATAAGAAAAATAGCGACAATAAAGGTTCCCAAAAACCAATTTTAGTATTTATGGGCGATGATACACATCTTGGCGCTAAGCTTTTACCACCAAAATACCAAAAACGCGAAAAGGCCAATCGAGAAATCGGATTCCAACCGGCATGGGATGATATGCATATAAGAAAAAGCCTTATTCGAGGGAATTTCTCACGAAAGAGAGTTATTATAGAATATAAAGAAAGACTCGAAGAGTAATATTTGTTTGAATAATAAAACTAAACGGGGGGCATGGAGGTAAGCCAATGTCCGAAACAAAGGAATTCAAACATCAATCTGTGCAGGATAGGGTTTCTATTTTGAAATATCTGGAAACCATATCCGATGGCATAAAAATGGGCGAGCTGAATCTCGAATCAGCAGATGAGAAGCTCCAGCTCAAGCCATCTGGCCTTCTGCAGATGAAGGTTAAAGCCAAAAAGAAAAGCGAAAGAGTCAAATTTAGCATATCTATCGAGTGGAATGAAAAAAATGGCAAATCCGAGGGAAAAAAGCTTAAAATCAATGCCAATTCTGGTGATGATGAGTAAATAATGTTCAGGTTTGAAAAGCTCGATGAGAATATACGTTTTCTATTGCTCCATGTAAAAAGCCAGGTCGAACAATCGATGGATGCCCTGGATTCACCCGAAGAAGTCAACATATCTCGCCTACAAAGCCGTGAAACTTACATCGATTACCTAAAAAATATCATAATGAAAAAATCCTTCGGACGCATCCTGGATCTATCGGGCGAAGATGAACCTATTGTCGCTCTTATGATGAGCCTTAATACAATCGTTAATAATTTGGAGAGAATTGGCGACTATACAGTTAATATTATAAGCCAAACCGATCATTTCAAGTCCTTCGACACGATAAAACAATTCGACTATAAACGCTACTACGATAAGATATTTCTTGCCTTCGAACATATTAGGCCTGGCCTTTTTAAGGGTGACATGGATAGCGCATTGAAAATCTGTGAATGCGAAGCTATCATCGATGAGTACTACAAGGATGACATCGGCTCGGTTCTTCATAAGCTGCGTGAAAACAATCCGCCAGAGGATCTCATAACTACCCTATTTATACTGAGATACCTCGAAAGATTAGGCGATTCATTACTTAATATCGGGGAAGCAATAATATCGGGCCTGGTCGGCGATAAATTGAGAATCTCGCAATATGTTGCACTCAAGCAGGTTATGGACCTGGAGAAAAATTTCATGCTTAAAGGAATTGGCGGAGAAACATCATCCGGAGCAAGTATCGGAAAGGTCATTCCTGAAGATGAAGATGCATATCAAGAGAATAAACCCGAAACGATATTCAAAGAAGGCAAATTAACGAAACTAATAGAAGAAAAAGAATGCCTCGAAATGTGGCATGATATATTCCCGGGCCTTACGCCGCGAGTTTTTGGTTTTGAAGAAAACAGCGATTATGCGATCATCCTAATAGAATTTCTCAAGGGGTTGAACTTTCAGGAGATCGTTCTTGGGCAGGATGATAAGCTATTGACAAAGGCTTTGAGCGGCATTTTCCAAACTCTGAATTCTGTCTGGACAAAAACAAAAATTAAAGAGTCTGCTAATGCGAAATTTATTGCCCAGCTAGAAAAAAGGCTCGATGATGTTTATCGTGTCCATCCTTCTTTCGAACTGGAACACAAATCAATCGGGGGGAAGGATGTGCATAATTTAGAAGAGCTAATCGATGAATCATGCAATTATGACGAAATTCTCAATTCACCCTACTCGGTGATGATTCATGGCGATTTCAATTGCGATAATATAATCTATAATCAAGAGTTGGACCGAATATATTATATCGATGTGCATCGTTCGAAATATATGGACTATGCGCAGGATATTTCGGTATTTATTATGTCTAATTTCCGGCTGCCATTTGTGGATAATCCCCTTCGCGATAGGATAAATACCGTCATTCAAGCATTTCTTGAATTCAGCCGAGACTTTGCTAACAAAAATAATGACAATACCTTTGATGCGCGACTTGCCCTCGGCCTTGTCAGAAGCTTTATCACATCCACAAGATTCGAGCTAAATCAAGAATTTGCTGACGCTATGTTTTTAAGGGGTCTTTATCTATTGGAAAAATTGAAAGACTTCGGGCCAGGTAAAAAACCTTTCGAAGAATTCAAATTAGATGAAAATGTTGTTATTTATTGATATGGAGGAAAGATGAAAATTGGTGTTATTGGAGTAATCGGTGGTTGGTCATCCGAGACCCTTGCAGATAAATTCGAAAAAAAAACAGGTACGAGAATATTAGTAGACCTGGGCGAAATTTATTTCGATTCCGAAAAATCGAGTGTTTTCTATAAGAATCTCGATTTGATGGCTCTGGATGCTCTCGTAGTAAAAAAAGCAGGCAGTTTCTATAGCCCCGACCTTCTCGAAAGGCTCGAAATACTCAGCTATCTTGAAGAAAAGGGCCTTACGATATTCTCTCTGCCTAATGCCATAAAGCAGTGTGTCGATAGGCTATCCTGCACGCTCATTCTCCAAGCAGGAGGGATCCCAATACCGCCGACTGTAATAACTGAATCTATCGATAAGGCTCTGGATACTGTCAAAAGATTCGGCAAAGTTGTTTTCAAGCCTTTATACACTTCCAAAGCTCGCGGCATGGAAGTTTACACAAGCGATGATGAAGACCTAAAAGAGAAAATCGAGGATTATAAAAATTCTGGAAATAAGGTATTGTATATTCAAAAATTCCTGAATCTCCCCGGGCAGGACCTTGGTATGGCTTTTCTCGGTGGGAAATACATAGCAACCTATGCAAGAGTAGCAGGTAAGAACTCATGGAATACCACCACAAGAAGCGGCGGTAAATACGAACCTTTCGAGCCGGATGAGAATTTAATAGAAATAGCACACAAAGCACAGTCTCTTTTCGGACTGGATTTTACTTCGGTCGATATTGTCGAGACAGAAGATGGCCCTATGGTTTTTGAGGTCTCGGCTTTCGGAGGTTTCAGAGGATTGAAATCGGCTCATGGAATAGATGCAGCAGAGCTATATGCCAGCTATGTAATAGAAAAGCTTGAGACATTATGAATATAGAAGAATATCTGGAAAAACAAATTCAAAAAGCCGATAGAGAAAAATCGATAAAGCTCTATTTGGCTGGAATCATAATAGAAGTACTTTCAAATTCAAATGGAATAATCGATGGATTAAGAGACTATTTCTGTGTCTTTATCGCTTCTGGCGGAGAAAATGCAGATATTACAATCCATGCCATAGAAGACAAGCCACAAAAGCTTAATCTCGATTATACATTGAAAAAGCGCCCTCCTGGGAAAAAGCCAAAAGAAGAGTTCATCGATACCGATGGAATAAGGGTAGTTAGGAAAATTCGCACCGATATGTTAATCCTATTCGATAAAAATAGAAATCTGATAATCGGCCCGGCATCGAAGAACCTTAATCAGGTAGTCAATTTCATTAATAATAGATTCATCGAGCGTAAAATCAATGAAGGCCATATTCTGCTTCATGCTGCAGCGAATTTCAATGGTTCGAACTCTATCGCTATTTGTGGATTTTCCGGCATGGGCAAATCGACTCTGGCTCTTCATCTTATGAGCCGCGGCGCAGGCTTTATCTCAAATGATAGGCTCTTACTGAAAAAGACTGGAAAGGCGCATCCTATCTATGGAGTTCCTAAATTTCCCCGAATAAATCCCGGCACCATAGTACACAATGAAGACCTCCATGATATTCTCGATGATGAAGATATCGAGGCATTTCTCGAAATGCCCAAAAGCAAGCTCTGGGATCACGAAGAAAAATACGATGCCTTCATAGATAAGATTTTTGGAAAAGGCAAATTTCAGCTCGAAGCAGATTGCGATGCTCTTGTAATCCTAAATTGGCACATCAGTAAAGGTAAGACCAAAATCAGCAAAGTAGTTTTGGAAGAAAGAGAAGCTCTTTTCCCGGCTTTTATGAAAAACCCCGGCCTTTTCTTTATGAGTAAAACAAGCCAGATGCCGGATTTTTCCAAAGAAAGATATCTTAGATACTTAGAAGGCATGGATATTTTTGAAATCACAGGCAGTATCGATTTCGATAAAGCTGCGGATTATTTCTGGCAATATTTAAATTTTTTAGATGAGAACGACTGAAATAAAACTAACAAAACGAATCAAAATCCCAGATGATATCAAGCTGGAGCGTTATAGAAAAACGCCTGGGCTTGGCCCTAAGATACTATTTTTTAGCGGTGGTAGCGCATTGAAAGATATTAGCCGGCATCTTATAGAATATACGCATAATTCGATACATCTTATCACAGCATTCGATTCCGGTGGTTCCAGCACAAAGCTTCGCGATGCCTATGGAATGCTCGCAATCGGGGACCTCAGAAATAGGCTTATGGCATTAGCCGACCAGTCATTGAAAGGTAATCATGAAGTTTTTCGGCTTTTCTCATATCGATTCTCCAAAGATGCTGATCCAATAGAGCTTTTCGATAGACTGCTCGAAATGTCGAAGGGAAATAATGAGCTTATCGAGAATATCGGCGAGCCGATGCAGAGTATCATATGTTCGCATCTAATGCACTTTATCGAGATGATGCAAAAGGATTTCGATTTGAGAGGTGCAAGTATAGGCAATCTTGTTCTCACCGGCGGCTTTCTGACAAATAATCGTAAAATCGACCCTGTTATCTTCACTTTTTCGAAACTTGTCGAGGCTCGCGGTATTGTAAAGCCCATAACGTACAAATCCTTACATCTTATTACGGAACTGGAAAATGGCGAGGTACTTATTGGACAACATCTTCTGACCGGAAGAGAAGTCGAACCTATACAAAGCCCGGTCAAAAATATATATATCAGCAAGAAAAAAGACAGGCCCGAACCTTATCAGATTTCAATCAAACCGGATGTCAAAAAGATGATTGAAACAGCCGATTTGATTTGCTATCCAGTCGGCAGCTTCTATTCGAGCGTTCTGGCGAATCTTCTGCTAGACGGTGTTGGCCGGTCAATAAGCAATAATGGCTGCCCAAAAATATACATCCCAAATACAAGCCCGGATAAAGAACAAATCGGCCTTAACCTTTTCCAACAGGCCCAAAAAATAATATCGACACTAAATAAAAATCAAGATTACTTAATAAATTCCCTTCTAAACTATATCGTCATTGACAGTAAAATCCAATATCCTTTCGAGCTAAAACTGAATAAAATAAAAAAAATGGGCATAAAGATTATCGATATTGATTTAATTTCCGAAGAATCGAAGCCTTTTGTCGATCCGGCCAAAACAAATAAGCTTCTTCTATCGCTTAGCTAAAGATATTACTTTAACCTTTGAATTAGACATAAGCAATAAAATAATTCATTATAGTAAACAATAACATATTTTTGATAAATATCTAAAAGTGTCGAGCTTTGTGCCGATTAATTATTCAAATTACAGCAGTTTAACTGAAAAATCATAAGGGAGCAAAAATGTACAAAATCGAGATTGACAAAGCACGAAATTGCCTATTTCTCACACTCGAAGGCTATATCGATGATGAAACAATAAAAGATGGTGTCGAAGAGCTTTTGAATGAAGCTGATAAACTCGAAAGAGGTTTTACAATCGTCAATGATATATCAAAATTCAAGCCCGTATCTTCCAAAAGCGTAGAATATATGAAAAAAGCTCAGCGGGAGCTTTCAAAAAAAGGCGCACGAAGAACATTCAGAGTCGTTGGCAAATCGGTAGTATCTAAATTACAAATGGATAGAACACAAAAAGAATCCGGCGCAAGCTACAAAACTATAACCGTAGCTACAAAAGAAGAAGCCCTTAAAGCAATCTAGTTTTGTAAATAATAAACAATTTTTTGCTATAGGCTATGTCAAGCGACATTATCTAATCCTTGTTAGATAGTTTCACTTGCAATCAATTTCATTTGGCTTATATTGTTTACCTGTACGGAATAAACAGACCTGATTATGGATAATTTATCGGAGGTAAAATGAAATTGAGAAAAATCATTATTGCATCGATCGCAATAGCTATATTAATACTTGGATTTCTATCGATGCGCGGCCTTATGTCTTTTAAGAATCTTCCACAGAGGCATAAGCCTCCCAAAGCAAAACGTTTTGTATCTGTCCGTGAAGTTCGATACGGAACTGTCGATAATATAATAACAGAACACGGCAGAATACAGGCATCCGACCAAATCGAACTTGTTACCGAAGGACAGGGAAGAGTCCAAAAAGGCGATATTGCTCTTAAGGTCGGCGCAAATTTCAAAAAAGGCCAAATTCTCTATAAAATCGATGATACTCAAACAAGGTTATCTCTCAAGGCATCCAAAAGTGCATTTATGACCAAGCTGGCATCTGTTCTGGCAGAACTGAAGATTGATAATCCAGGCCGCTATGAAATCTGGTATAGATATGCCCAATCGATAGATTATGGTAAAACACTTCCCGACATTCCCGAATTTGAAAATGACAAAGAGAAAATGTTTTTCGCATCTCGCGGAATTACTGCCGATTATTACAATATTCTTGTCAGCGAAGACCGGCTTTCTAAATACAAATATTATGCGCCATTCGATGGAAGCTTTGCAAATGTCTATACCACAGTCGGCGCGAATGCAAAAATTGGCACTAGAATCGGCAAAATCGTTTCGACCGATTATTATGAATTGCAATTGCCAATATCCGAAAAGGATATCAAATGGCTGAAAATCGGCATGAAGGCAAGTATCATAAGCGAAAATGCCGATACTTTCAGTGGCAAAATTCTAAGAATCGGCGAAGTTATAGACCCGAATACCCAATCAATTTCTATAACTATAGGGATGCCGGGGCGGAAGAATATCTATGATGGCCAATATATGAAGGCAGAAATTTTAGCCAAAGAGATCGAGAATGCTATGCTTCTTCCAAGAAAAGCAATCTTCGATGGAAATCTGGCATGGGCTGTTGAAGATGGCAAAATCCAGGAAATCGAGCTGGATATCATCAGAACTACAGAGATGAATGCCATAATCCGAGGCCCCAATCCAGGCACAAAGATAGTCGATGAGCCGATTACAAATGCAGTATCTGGCATGGAAGTTAATATTATTGGGCAAGATAATCCCAAAATGTCCCCAAAAGCCGATAAACCATCCAATCAGAGTGAAATGAAATCGGTCGGTGGCAAAGGTGCCGGGAGTTCAAAATGAAAAGGATAGTCGAATTCTTTGTCAAATATCCTATCTGGGCAAATACAATAATTTTCCTGACGATTGTTTTTGGTATATTTGCTTTTACGAAGACTAATCGTTCATTTTTCCCCGAACGAGAGCCTCATACGATCAATGTAACTGTCTCTTATCCAGGCGCATCGCCTGAAGAAATGGAAGAGGGAGTTACAATAAAAATCGAGAATGCATTAGAGGGTATCGATGGAATCGATGAACTAACATCGACTTCCAGAGAGAACTATGCCAATATCGAAATCGAAATCGATGAATATTCCGATATCGATGAAGTCTTAACAGATGTAAAAAATGCTGTCGATAGAGTCAATAATCTTCCCGATGATGCCGAAAATCCTTCTATCACCAAAAGACGTTCTACACAGAGAGCTGCTTTTCTTGCACTTTCCGGCGATGTAAACCCGATGCAACTTAAAAAAGCAGCAGAAGATATTAAAGACGACCTTATGGAATCCGATGAAATTTCTCAAGTCGAGATATTCGGCGAGCCGGTGCCTGAATTATCCGTAGAAGTCGATCAGGCCGCGCTTGTAAGGCATGGCATCGCAATCGATGATATTGTAAATGCCATAAGGATGAATAATCGCGATATATCCGCTGGAACCATACAGGGCAAAGAAGAAGAGATATTAATCCGCTCTCGAGCAAGGTCGGTCGATCCAGATAAAATAGAGGATATTATCGTCCTTGCATTTGCCGATGGAAGATCCATCAAAGTAAGTGATATTGCAAATGTTAAGCTTCAGCAAACAGATACGCCAAATAAATCCCTCTATAAAGGCAATCTCGCAATATCATTGACAATAAACAAACTCACCGAAGAAGACCTTGCTGCAATATCAAAGTACTTGAATGAGTATGTTGATGAATTCAATGAAAAAAATGATAGATTAGAATTACTCCTGAGATTCGATTTCAATACAGTCCTGAATAAAAGAATCGGTATGCTAACCAAAAATGGAGTGATTGGAATATTCCTGGTGCTTCTGACACTCGGCATATTTTTGAATGCAAGGCTTTCTTTCTGGGTTGCATGGGGAATTCCGATGTCATTTTTGGGGATGTTCATTGTGATGTCGCTTTCTGGAATTACCATAAATATGATGACGCTTTTCGGAATGATTCTAATAGTCGGTATATTAGTCGATGATGGCATTGTTATTGCTGAAAATATATATACCCATTTCGAAAGTGGCAAATCTGCCTACAGAGCAGCCATCGATGGTTCTGTGGAAATAATCCCTGCTGTTTTCACTTCTGTAACTACTACAATTATTGCCTTTTCGCCACTTCTTATGATTCGCGGTATGAGCATGATGCAGGAGGTTGGAATTGTGGTTATCGCTGCATTGACATTTTCGCTGCTGGAGGCATTTTTTATCCTTCCAAGCCATTTGTCGAGTCGTAAAGTTCTACATCAGCAATCCGCTAAGGGAAATAAAAAGGGACTTTCTGCCTTTGTGGATAAAAAACTGGAATGGACAAGAAAAAAGATCTATGGCAAAGCCCTCGATTGGCTGCTAAGATATCGATGGGTCACCATTACTATGCCGATATTTTTTATGATGATTATTTTCGGGCTTCTGGGTGGCGGAATAATTCGTTCCACATTTTTCCCACAGGTGCAATTCGATGACCTTGCGATAGATATTGCATTCATACCTGGCGAGCGAGAAGAGAAAGTCGAGCGATATCTTAGGGACTTCGAAAAGAAGGTCTGGGACGTTCGTGAAGAAATTATTGTTGAAACAGGCGATACTGTCATAGAATACACTGTTATTAATATCGGCCGTACCGAAAATCTCGGCGAAAGCGGTTCACATGCAGGACATCTTTCCATTTCTATCGATATCGAGGGCAAGGATATATCGAGTTTCGAGATTGCCAATCGGATAAAAAGGAAGATAGGCCCGGTTCCCGAGATCGAAAAATTCCAGGTCGGTGGAAGACATCGATGGGGAAAACCGGTTTCAATAGGTATTCAGGCAAGAGACTATACTCAATTAGAAAATGCTAAGGAACTTCTCAAAGAAAAATTAGAAGAAATATCAGAATTGAAGGATGTTAGTGATAATCTTTCGACAGGAAGAAGAGAAATTCTACTTAAACTCAAACCCAAAGCACATTTTCTTGGCCTAAACCATTATGATATTACAAAACAGATTCGTTCGGGTTTCTATGGCACCGAGGTTCAAAGATTGATAAAAGACATCGATGAAATAAAATTATGGGTAAGATTCCCAGAAGAATCCCGCCAGACGATAGGCCAACTGGAAAGGCTGAAAATCAAGGCGCGAGATGGCAATCTATATCCACTTTCGGAGCTTGCCGAATATGATATAGAACGAGGCGTAGTCAGTATTAATCATTATGATAGAAAGCGCGAGATAAGAATCGAAGCAGACCTTAAGGACCCTCTGGATGCAGTACCACCAATCATCGAAAAAATCAGAGAGTCGATAGAGCCTGAGATAAAAGCAATGTATCCTGATATCGAGTTCAGCTACAAAGGCCAAAGGCGACGCGCTTCTATGATGCAAGATTCTTTGCGCGAGCTGGTTCCTTTTGCTCTTCTTGCAATATTCATTGTAATTGCATTGAATTTCCGTTCTTATGGCCAGGCTGTCCTTGTTTTGCTTTTCGTGCCTCTTGGTATGGGCGCTGCAGCTTTAGGCCATGCAATAGAAGGCCTACCGATTTCTATGATTTCTATTCAGGGAATTGTCGCGCTTTCCGGAGTCATTATAAATGATGCGATTGTCTTAATAGACCAATTCAATCGATTTGTTAAAAATGGCATGACTGTCAAGCAGGCGGCTCATGAAGCTGGCATAATGCGTTTCCGGCCAATTATCCTTACATCTGTTACTACTGTCGCCGGCCTATTTCCACTTATCAGAGAAACAGATTTCCAGGCGCAATTTGTTATTCCGATGGCGGTTTCAATGGCATATGGAGTTCTTTTTGGCACAATATTTATTTTGCTTTGGCTACCGAGTATTATAATGGTATTTAATGACCTGCGACAATTATGGTGCAAATTGTGGCACGGTGAATGTAGAATCCCACGCGAGCTTGAGCCGGCAATGCTGGAAAAAAAGAAGCTCGAAAAGAGATTGTCTGCCGAAAATTCGACAAGGCAAGGGCAATCGTATTTGTAATAAGATAATAAATTTGCTTTGTGCTTTGAATTTGCCATCCTATTATTTATATTGTAATTGGAGTATTATGAGAAGAAAACCAAAATCGAAAATATTTCTGTTATTTATTCTAATCGCCGGGATTGCCTGTGGATGCACTATTGCTGTGATATCGGGCGACATCACCATGGATGGCCGTCCAATAATATTCAAAAACCGTGGAATCTGGAACTGGGATATCGAGTTTAAAACAATCGTTCCTGCCGATGGATATACCTATGCCGCAAATACTTATATTGATGAAGACAAGGCATGGGTGGGAGTCAATGAAAAGGGCTTCGGTATTGTGCAGTCTGCTGTATTGAATATTTCTATCCCGGGCGATGAAAATGGCAGCTTTATGACAAAGGCACTAAAATACTGTGTTACTGTCGAAGATTTTGCTACAATGGTCGATTCCAGCGATACTGCCGGACGTTCTACAAGGGCGAATTATGGAGTTATGGATTCTCTGGGCAATATCGCGATGTTCGAATGTGGCCATGGCGAATCAGTGCGATATGATCCCGATACATCCGGTTTTATTGTCCGCGCAAACTATGCCTTCATAGGCGATACTACAAGCCAGGATGGCGAAGAAAGAATGCAAAGAGCAATCGAATTACTTCGTGATGCAAAAGAAATAGATTCGATTACTACAAGATATATTGCAAAACACGTGATGGGCGATCTATATCGAAATGGCCAAAATCCACATCCTTTGCCATTTAATGGCAAATTTGGCTATCTCGACAGCGGCTTTGTCGATACAGATTCCTCTGGCAGACGAACCCTGAGCAGCTACCGAACAACTTCGGCAGCCATAGTTCGAGGTACTAAACCCTATGAAAACGCGGAACTTGCGATGATGTATTGCTATTTCGGAGCGCCCCCGGTAGGAATTCCATTTCTCCTTATGCCCAAAAGCACTATAACTCCGCCTCTTATTACTGGTGATAGTTCACTAATGCGCTCGGTTGCCAGAGAAACGTGGGAAAAAGCATATCATCACGGTGATTATACTTTGATTGATACTCGCGCATTGCTCGATGAATACTATAATGGAATATGGGAGTTTTCGATGCCTAGAATAAACTGGCTCTATGATACTACTGAATATCTCTATGGAACATGGCTGGAAACTCCGCCATCCGAAGCAGAAATCACAGAACTTCAAGATACAATAGTAATGAAAACCTTTAGGACATATTCTAGCATAGATGAGGCTCTCGGTGTTCATGAAATTTTCCCTAAACATGGTGCTAAAAGTTTCGAGCTTTATCCCAATCCTTTCAATAGCAGAATCCATATCGATTTAACCAAATCACCTGAGTTATTCAGCAAAGTTAATATCTATGATATTAGTGGCAGAATCCTTTTCAGCAAAAAGATTCGTAATTCAAGCAGCATAATCTATTGGGCACCATCCGAAAACCAAAAAACCGGCTTATATTTTGTTAAATTAAGAAAAGCAGATGGCAGAAGTACCAGCCATAGGATACTTTATATCAGATAATTAATTTTTACGAAAGAACAGCCTTGATATTGGCATATTCTCTCTGCTGGCGGTTTATTATAATTCTGGCGAGTAGTTGTTCGATCATTCTTATTCCTGAATTACGTTCTTTATAGAGCCAGCGTATCATAAGTTTCTCTGTATTTAACAATAGATCAGAAAATTGATGTGCATGTAATGCATAATCGGCGAATTTGGATTTGACAAAAGGCCTTTTCCCCGGGAAAAGATCTTTGTCCATGGTCCGCATCATATTGACATAGCCCAAAAATTCCAATGCTATAGCTTTGACATCGAGATGCTGATCTACTATTACAGAGCGATTGTTTTTGATATTATCCCACATATGACGGAAATCATCGCCGGCTGCAAGGGTTGCAATTCTGGGCGTTCCGCAATGGCTATCGCTCGATGCCACAATCCCTTTCCCGAGATTAGCTGCAATTTCAAAGCTAATATCATTTAGCTCGCGAATATGTTGCCTATTGAAAACCTCGATAACATCGAAATCTGCTATGATTTTGGGGAGAAGCTTCCAATTGCCTGTCTCGCCTCGTTTCAACCATGTGGGATGATTGAGAATATTCGGTATTTCATGCATTTTCAGATAATCAAGAAAAGCTTCATAATCAGAACTTTTCGCTATTTCTTTTATATCTTCATATTGATTTTTCGAGATATCCAGCACATTCACATGCAAGGTATGTGTGTCGGTATCGCCGTCAATTATGTCGGGTTTTATCGAAATCTCAGCGCCCGAAATAAGTTTGCCCTGCTTTTTGATGCTTTCGTCAAAAGTATCATGTGCCAAAAAAGTATCATGATCGGTAAAAGTAACGAAATCCCAGCCACGGTCGATCATCTGCCTGTAAAGCGTAATGGGATGTATTTTTTTATTAGGAATAGTATCATAAGAAAAACCAGTGTGTAGATGTGGGTCGAATGTTTTATACCCAGCATCTCGATATCTATCGATTTCTGCTTTGGAAATGACTTTTCTTATATATTTTCTTACCATAAATTATTAAGTACTTTCCTAAATTATCGAAAAAAATCCGATAACCTTTAATATAATAGCCAGTAAACAGCTAAATAGCAAGCTTTATCTAAACAAATCGGCTTTAGATATTTTTGTTTTTGCTTGAAAATTCTGACTTATTTCATATTTTATAAGAAATTTAAGCTATGGAGCAAAATATGAAATTTTTTAGTATATTCCTGGCATTTATGTTTCCAATGATGTCTATGTGTAGCGGCGGAGATTCCAATGAAATAATGCATAAATTTGATAGAGACGAATCCGAAATAGCCTTCAAATATCTCAACCATGTCCGGCAATTTCCGAATGAATATGGCGAAAAAATCGGCACCGACCTTAGCGGCATAGAGCCCCGGCCAGCATTAATTTGGAATGACACGCTGGCAAAAGTAGCAGAGCAAAAAGCTCTCGATATGGCCAAAAGAGACTATCTCAGCCAGCTAAACCCTGAAGGCAAAGGGATAAACTTCTTAATCGATAAAGCAGGCTATGACCTTCCCAAAGAGTGGCTAAAGGATGAAAAAGCTAATTATTTTGGTTCTGTGCAAGGTGGCCCCAAAGATGGAGTAGATGCAATACAAAACCTTATCAAAGGTGATTCTGCAAATAGAAGGCAACTTCTTGGCACCGATGATTTTAGCAAAGATATGAAAGACATAGGTATCGGATTCGTAAGAAGTTATAAATCCACCTATCGTACATATGTGTGTATAATAATAGCAAAGCATAATTTCAAGTAATTTGCAATGATTCTTCATATCTTCTATATATATCTAACTTTTGATAAGATATTTAAAGTATTTACTTGACTTTTTGTTCTAAATTTCTATAAATATAGATAGTAAGTTTTTAGCTGTATTGAAATGTGATTTCGAAATGTATTATATTTAATCTGGATAGTATTTATTATCTTCAGACAATGCGCGCTGTTCTGCATTGGCATACTTCT
>JBKHBT010000059.1:0-20666 GCA_046542255.1 Candidatus Zixiibacteriota bacterium
CCCAGCCACATCGGCATAATCCGCAGTATCGGCATAATATGCATCGACAGCAATTCTTGCCGAATCAGCATAAACAGCATATTGCGCAGTATCCGCATCGATGGTGCTTCCAGCTTCGATTGCATAATCGGCAGTATCTGAATATACAGCATGTGCAGTTGTATCTGCATAGACTGCAGAATCAGCTAGATCTGCGAATAATGCAAGATTAGCAAAGTTTGAGTGGTTGGCATTTAAAGCATAATCAGCATAGTCAGAAGTATCCGCATAAAGCGCATTAATCGAATATACAGCAGTATCGGCATAAGTTGCAGAATCTGCTATATTTGCTATTAATGCCATATCTGCAAATGTAGCCTGATTTGCCTGATTAGCATCTTCAGCATAAAGTGCAGTGTCTGCATAATTAGCAGAATCAGCATGATTTGCAAGAAGAGCAAGATTAGCAAACATAGCCTGATTAGCATCTTCAGCATAAATAGCTGTATCCGCATAAAGCGCATTAATCGAATATACAGCAGTATCGGCATAAGTTGCAGAATCTGCTATATTTGCTATTAATGCCATATCTGCAAATGTAGCCTGATTTGCCTGATTAGCATCTTCAGCATAAAGTGCAGTGTCTGCATAATTAGCAGAATCAGCATGATTTGCAAGAAGAGCAAGATTAGCAAACATAGCCTGATTAGCATCTTCAGCATAAATAGCCGTATCAGCATATACAGCCGAACCAACATTAAGAGCATAATCTGTCGTATCAGCATATACAGCATTTTGAGCATTCATAGCTTGATTAGCGAATAATGCCAAATCAGCATTAGTAGCATGTGATGCATGAGTCGAAGTGTCTGCGAATAGGGCAGTGTCTGAGTAAAGCGCATGAAGCGCAGAATCAGCATAGGCTGCCGTGTCTACATTAGCAACATAGAGAGCCGTATCAGCATATACAGCATTTTGAGCATTCATAGCTTGATTAGCGAATAATGCCAAATCAGCATTAGTAGCATGTGATGCATGAGTCGATGTGTCTGCGAATAAGGCAGTGTCTGAGTAAAGCGCATGAAGCGCAGAATCAGCATTTAATGCATTTAGTGCAATAAATGCAGTATCAGCCCAAACAGATGTCGATGCTTCCAGTGCATATCCAGCTACACCAGCCACGTGGGCAGTATCTGCTTCATAAGCAATAGCTGCCGAATCTGCTTTCTCGGAATGGAAAGCATCCCAAGCATAGAATGCAGTATTTGATGAATCTGACATACCAGAGTACTCTGCATAATACGCGATTCTTGAGGAATCACCAAACCAGGCGAATCCAGCAGTATCTGCATAATGTGCATCACTTGCCATTGCTGCTATACCAGCACTATCAGCAATATAAGCATGCGCAGCTTGAACAGCCGAATCGGCATATACAGCATATAGCGCATTATCAGCATCTATTGCATGGTCAGCTTCATCAGCATGGTCTGCGCTGTCAGCATTATATGCATCCACTGCGATTTTTGCAGAATCTGAATAATACGAGAATCTAGAAGAATCGATAATTGAAGGCAATTCATCCCAATAAATATCTCCAACACCATCTGTGTATAAGATTTGGCCATCTGAACCAAAATCGGTTCCATCATGGATGCCACCATCGAAACGGGCATCGGTATTTACATGTAAGCCATGAGATGGTAGGGCAGTACCAATTCCAATAGCATCGGAACTTGCATCCATGACAAATAAATCATCATTGCCTGTACTGCTAATTCTGAAATCGGCATCGGCATTGGAATAATTAAATCTGAAGTTTGTTTCTACGACATGGAAGGTTTCATCTTCAGATGAAACATCTATAGTAGATGTTGGATTTCCACCAATACCACCACGATATCCAAATGATCTCTCGCCAATAGTAAGATATGTTCCACCAGCAATAAATGAACCTTGTCCTGCAATGATATTTTCATAGCCACCAGCTATCAGTGAATAGTTTCCGTTAACTTCATTGGCTAAACCACTCATTACAGCAGAATAAGAGCCATTGCTTATATTTTCGGAACCACCGCCGATATAGGAGGCAATCCCATGAGTTTCATTGTCTTTGCCGCCGCCAATTGCGGAATAAGCAGAAAGTGCTCTATTACCATCACCACCAGCGATATTAGAAGCAAAACCGTCAGCAAAATTATCTTTACCGCCAACTATTGAAGAATATGGATCAATAGCTGCATTATTATAGCCACCACCAATGTAGGAACGGTCGCCAGATGCAGTATTAGAGATTCCACCACTGACTGTCGCATATTCAAAGCTGGCGGTATTTTCGCTACCACCACCGACAGTTGCACCATTATCGCTTGCTTCATTATCATAACCACCGCTTACTGTAGCGTATTGTCCGTCTGTGGTAGATGAAACCCCGAGATTTATGTGAGTCCTGTCCTGGGTGCCAAGAAGTGTATTTCCGCCTCTTGCTATTCCCCATGAACCCATAGTCTGTAAGGTCGTATCTGCATCACCATCAGTAACAAGGAATTCCCAGTCATCATCCATATTAGGGTCCTGCCATTGAAAATTGCCTGTCCCATCTGCAACCAGTATTTGATCGGTAGAACCTAAAGACATGCCATCGTAAATTCCACCAGTGATCTGAATATCTCCATCGACATAAACATGGTCATCCATCTTGATGGTATCACCAACTGCTTGAATAGAATCGGCTATCAACTCTCCATAGACCTTGAAATTATCATATGCAACGATTGTATCTGTCGTAGTGGAGAATGTATTCGCCCAAATTGTATCGTTATTAAAGATATCTTCTGAAGGTAACCATTCAGAGCCATCCCATTTCAGAATTTGGCCATTTGTTGGCGTAATGGCACTAACATTTGCTAATTCTTCTATATTATTGTCTGTAAGGTCATCATCTTCTAACAAACCATCATTATCAGTGTATATGTTTGTAACATCGACTAAATGATCTTCAAGCTCAGCTTCGGTGTCTGTGGCCATGAAGATAGGATCATTTTCAAGCGAAGACATATCACTGGTTATCCAGTTTGCACCGTCATAATAGAGTACATCAGAAGAATCTGCGCCTGTTTCATCAACATTCTGAAGTGCACCAATATCATCATCGGATACATCATCATCATCGAAACGGTCATCGGCATATTTTTTGGTGATCATTGTATTATCAGGATCACCTGCATCGGTTTCATCAGAGAATGCTTTTTGCGTTAGTCTAATATTGTCTTGTATTAAAACAGTATCGGTAGCAGAACGGATTATATCTGTATTAATCAAATTTGCTCTTATCCTGTCATTCACATGTAGTTTATCGTCAATAACAAGCCAGTCACCAACTGCCTGTATAGAATCGGCAATCAATTCACCATGTACTTTGAAATTGGACATTGCAATAACTGTATCGACAATATTAGCATCCTTACTCCAAATAGTATCGGAATATAGCCTTTTGGCATAGTCGGCAGTATCAGCATTATATGCTTTTCTAGCAGTATCCGAAAGCCATGCAAAATCGGCGGTATCGGCATTAATTATGCCATCTACATTTAAATCTCCATGGACTCTCATATTATCATCAATATATATAGTATCGCCCACAGCTTGAATCGAATCTGCAATTAGCTCACCATGTACTTTAAAGTTTGACATTGCAATGACAGTGTCTTCAATATTCGCATCACTATTCCATAAAGTATCGGAATATAGTCTTTTAGCATAGTCGGCAGTATCAGCATTATATGCTTTTCTAGCAGTATCCGAAAGCCATGCAAAATCGGCGGTATCGGCATTAATTATGCCATCAACAATCAAATCGCCATGTACTCTCATATCGTCTTCGATATGCACTGTATCACCATTGGACTCTATTGTATTAACTATCAAATCACCGATAATTTCAAAATTTTCATCAACGATGATTTCATCATTATCCACCGACCAGAGAGTATCGAGTGAAGCATTGTGAGTAAATAAATCATTCTCGATCTTAATGCTTTTATCGATAAATAATGTATCGCCCCATGGCTGAATTGTATCGACTATAATTTCTGTTTCAAAGCCAGTATGCGAATGAAATAGAATTGTGTCGGTTTCGCCTAAAGAATAATAACTACTTCCATATATATCGCTGCTAACGGTAAGAATATCATTAAGATAGGTATATGAATCTACTTCTAAATAGCCATCGACATTAGTGTTACCAGCAATAGTAACATCATCATGGAAATAAGCAGCATCATCGACATCCAGCTCACCGTATATATTGACATTATCATCCATTTCGATGTAATCACCTTGGGCCTGAATAGAATCAGCTATAAGCTCGCCATTCACAGCTACATTAGCATTCATCCAAATAGTATCACCGGGGTCGCCAGAGTATGATTTGATGGTATCGGTACTGGTAACATTCGAAATGATATCACCACGAATAACACCATCGACAGCAAGATTTTCGCCAAACCAGCCACTCTCATGCACCTGTAAATTATTGTGTGCAGTAATATTTCCATCGAAAATCTCGACTAGATCTACTGCCCATGTGGCATCCTCGAAGTATAATTTATAGTCAGGCCTTTCATTTTCAGAAGCAAGCATTGTAGGAAATCCGCCAATAGAACCAGAATATCTTTGATAGTGATTGCTGCCCATATCAGTAGTTTGCCATTTTGGACAATCCGGATCTATATAAGAAGAATTCTGTTCACCCTGCCAATAGATTAATAGATTGAAACCTTCGACATATGTAAAAGGATCTGTTCCAAATGTTTTCCAACCGAGTGAATTTGGTACTGACAAATCATATGGGCCGAGAATTTTAGTTGCTCCGGTTAAATCCCACATATCAGGTGCGATTGTGTCGGGTGTAAGTTTTACCCATATTTCTACATTTGAGTAAACATAGTGACCGAACATACCAGAAGCAAGCTCTTCGAGATTAATACTTATCCCTGTGAGGTCGCCTTCGATTACACTTAGCTCTTCTTTACTAATAAGAGAGATACTTCTCCAGTAATCATTTTGTCCATCCATCGGGTATTCAGGAGAATTTTCGGTGCCTTCGCCTGTTGTTTCTGTGATGTCAACTGAAAAAGTATCGCCACCAAAACGCCCATGGCCATTAATCCAGAAATCTGCGGCTTGTATCGAGTCGAGTTGATTTTGAATTACATCATCGATATCCACAGATGTTGGAGAATCGCTTCCAAGCGAAGAAATCATTATGCGATTTCCGGTTTGTGAAAGCGTTATATTAGGGCCAGCTTCAAGGATAACACTGTCAGAGAGCCAGGAATGGCCATCGACCATGATATTAGTCGAACCACCATCGCCAAATTCGGTAGGAGCACCATAAACATCGCCCCAGTAAACCGCTCCAGCAGAGTCAGCAAAGTTTGCTGTTTCCGCTTCGCCAGCTATTTCTGTGAAACCTGCTGTATCGGCATGAATAGCTTCCATGGCAAATGCAGCCTCATCGGCATAGTTTGCTTTGTCAGCCTGCAATGCACCTAGAGCCAAAACTTCGGCATTGATTTTTTGACGGGGACTCATAACATCGCCATCGAATTCTACTTCGAGATATAGGCCACCCCAAAGATGGCTTTCTTCGATTTCGACATCCATAATAGCAGTAAAAAGACCTCTTTGAACTGAAACATCCTCAGCAAAATAATCTGCTATTAGAGTTCCCGAACTCGGGCTATCATAGATTCTGAACATAATATCATAGCTTCCATTGACACCGATGCCAAAGGAATCTGTGATTTTGCCCTGGTAACTAATTTGATGTGCTGACATAATACCTGCAAGCAACAATAGTACCAGATACAAACATGTAAAAGCTTTGGCTTTTCTCACAATGCCTCCTTGCTTAATAAATAATAAAAATGTTTTTTACCGGAATTTGCCCCCAAAACAATATATACAGAGTTCAAGCTGATTTCAAGTATTTTTTTAAAAAAAGTGAAATTTTATACAAATTTAGACGCAAGTCTATGTTTTATATTAAATTAAAGCGTCAATGTTTTTTTTTAATGAATTTCATTATAATGGTAATTATCATCAAAAATTTTTGTTTGTTTTATATTTTTTTCCAATTTTATTTAATTTTGACTGTTTATTAGGTTATTTTTAGTTAAATTTGTATATATTATGAAACTTCAAAGAAATACAGCAGAAATATTCTTAATCACTACTACCGCTATTTGGGGTTCGACTTTTTTGATTATAAAGCTTTTAGTTACAAAAGAAGATATATTTTCGCCATTTGCATTGCTTTTTTCCCGATTTGCTCTTTCAAGTATTATAGCTTACCTGGTTTTCAGGCCTAAAGGCTTACCTAATAAAGATGTTTTGATCGGTGGATTTATAATCGGCATTGCAGCATTTGGAGGCTACGCTTTCCAAACTCTTGGGCTTTTGGAAACAACACCTGCGCGGAGTGGGTTCATTACATCACTTTTTGTTGTATTTACACCATTTCTATCGAGAGTTTTGGAAAAGCAAGAGATATCCAGGGCGATCTATATTTCACTTATTCCGGCTTTATTCGGGCTATGGGCAATCTCGGGCACTCAGTTTTCTTTTAATGATATCAATCCCGGTGATAAAATAACGCTTTTATCTGCGATATCTTATGCCTTTCAAGTAGTTGGAATCCAGATATATACAAAAAAGTATGATTGGAAGTGGCTCACAGTTCTGCAATTCGCCTTTATTGCACTTTTTTCATCTTTTGGACTGCCTTTTGAAGATATAAAATTTCCCACAAATAATATTGCATATTATGCGATTATATATCTTGCATTATTCGCAACAGTCGGTGCCCTTGGAATTCAGATGTTTGCTCAAAGATTTACTACATCATCAAGAGCTTCTCTGGTCTATATTGCAGAACCACTTTTTGCTACCTTTTTTGCTTATATTTTTATTGGTGAAGGTCTTTCAAAAGTCGAAGTCTTAGGCGGTATTTTAATCATCTGCTCTATGATAATTGGAAGAATGCGCTTACGCAAAAGCAATGAAGCAATAGGAAAAAATGCATGAAATTTGTTCTATGTAGGATATTATACTTGACTTAATGATTCATTGTGATATTTTCTACAAACTCGGTGTCGAGAAAACAAGTGAGGCTAAAAATGCATATTTTGGAACCGAGTCATAAACTTCCCTATAACTTAGAATTCACAAATTATTTATGTATCCACGAGGTGATTAGATGGATAATATAAGGAAAATCGAAGAGCGGTTTAATAAATGGCATGAAAATAAACTTTCGCCTTTTATTCAGAAGAGAGCCGAGCGGAAGGTTGTTTTCAAAACAGCTTCTAATTTTGAATTAAAAAGAATCTATACACCAAAAGATTTTTCGGATTCTGAGTATATTAAGAAACTTGGTTTTCCGGGAGAATATCCTTATACTCGTGGTGTATATCCTACGATGTATCGTGGAAGGCTATGGACTATGCGGCAGTATGCCGGTTTTGGCACCGCCGAGGAATCTAATCAAAGGTATAAATATCTATTAGAACAAGGCCAGACAGGCCTTTCTGTCGCTTTCGACCTTCCTACGCAGATTGGTTATGATTCGGATGATTCGATGAGCATTGGCGAAGTCGGTAAAGTCGGTGTTGCTATAGATACGATGAAAGATATGGAAATTCTATTCGATGGCATTCCACTGGATAAAGTCTCGACATCGATGACTATAAATGCTCCTGCTTCTGTACTGCTCGCTATGTACATCGGCGTTGCACAAAAGCAAGGAATTGGCCCGGAAAAACTTCGAGGAACAATTCAAAATGATATTCTTAAAGAATATATCGCAAGAGGTACATATATCTTCCCGCCAAAACCATCGATGCGTCTTATAACAAATATTTTTGAATATTGTTCAGAAAATGTACCAAGGTGGAATACAATTAGCATTTCTGGTTATCATATTCGTGAAGCAGGCTCGACCGCTGTTCAGGAAATTGCATTTACAATATCCGATGGAATAGCATATGTGAAAGCGGCAATCGAAGCCGGCCTTGATATCGATAGTTTTGCTGGAAGATTATCCTTTTTCTTTAATGCTCAAAATGATTTACTCGAAGAGGTTGCTAAATTCAGAGCTGCCAGAAGAATCTGGGCAAAGCTTATGAAAGAAAAATTTAATGCCCAAAAGGCTAAATCTATGATGCTTCGTTTCCATACGCAGACCGGCGGAAGCACATTAACAGCACAGCAGCCGAATAATAATATCATTCGCGTAACAATCCAGACTTTAGCAGCGGTTCTTGGCGGAACGCAGAGTTTGCATACCAACTCGCGCGATGAAGCTCTTGCCTTACCGACAGAACAGTCTGTCAGGATCGCACTCAGGACGCAGCAGATTGTAGCGACAGAAGCTGGAGTAGCCGATACTATTGATCCATTAGCTGGCTCTTATTATGTAGAAAGCATTACGGATAAAATCGAGAAAGAAGCAATGGAATATATTGAAAAAATCGAAAATATGGGTGGCATGGTTCAGGCTATCGAAAAAGGCTATGTCCAAAAGGAAGTACAGGACAGTGCGTATAATTATCAGAGAAAGATTGAATCAGGAGAGAGCATTGTTGTTGGTGTTAATAAGTACAAAATCGATGACGAACCTCAACCTGAACTTTTGAGAGTAGATCCAATTATCCAAAAAACACAGATGGACAAACTTGCTGAAGTCAAGAATGAACGCGACAATGAAAAAGCCCAGGAACTTCTGGACAAACTTGAGAAAGCTGCCTTGGATACCGAAGTCAACCTTATGCCTTATATTGTAGATGCCGTCCAGGCTTATGCCAGCATTGGAGAAATATGCAATAAGCTTCGAGGCGTTTTTGGCGAATATAATGAATCAGTCGTAATTTAATGGAGAAGAATAATGAGTGATAGAATTATTAGAATATTAGTCGCAAAACCTGGATTAGATGGCCACGACAGAGGCGCAAAGTACATTTCAAGAGCACTTCGTGATGCTGGCTATGAAGTTATCTATACAGGAATCAGGCAAACGCCTGAGATGATAGTAAACACTGCTTTACAGGAAGATGTCGATTTTCTTGGATTGAGTCTCCTTTCTGGTGCGCATAATGAGCTTTTCCCAAGAATTATCGAACTGCTTCGTGAAAAAGGTGGAGAAGATATAATAGTATTTGGAGGCGGGGTTATTCCTGAAAGCGATATACCGGAACTGAAAAAAGCTGGTGTGCAAGCTATTTTTACACCCGGCTCTCCAATCGAAGAAATCAAAGCATTTATCGAAAAGCATAGAGAAGACCTTCCGGAAAAGAGCTAATGACTATCATAGACGATGTTTTAAATGGCCGTTCAAGAGCTATTTCGAGAGCAATTAGTTATGTAGTTAATCGCTCAGATAAAAAATCCGAAATGATCGATAAGCTCTATAAGTCAACTGGCAATTCAAGAGTTATCGGCATAACCGGTGCCCCAGGAAGTGGTAAAAGCACGATAGTCGATAAATTAATAGATAATCTCAGGGCCCAAAAAGAGTCTGTTGCTGTCATAGCAGTCGATCCTTCTTCGCCATATACCGGTGGAGCCATACTTGGCGACAGGATTCGAATGCAGAAACATGGCTCGGATGATGGTGTTTTTATTCGTTCTGTGGCATCCAGAGGCCATTTGGGTGGAGTTTCAGAATCTTCGGCCGATATAATAAAAATATTTGACGCAGCGGGTTTTGATAATATAATTATTGAAACAATTGGTGTCGGGCAAAATGAAATTGAAATTGTGGAGCTGGCAGATATAGTTGTTTTGGTACTCGTGCCACAAATGGGAGATGAGATTCAGGTTTTGAAAGCCGGAGTTATGGAAATAGGTGATATTTTCGTAATAAATAAAAGCGAGTTAGATGGCGCTGATAGACTTAAGGCAGAAGTGGCATATAATCTCGAAAATAAAAAGAATGGCGATATAGACTCTAGAATAATTATGACTTCTGCCAAATTCAATAAGGGTATCGATAAATTGGCCAAAGCAATCGATGACTTTTTCATCGATTTGCTGAAATCTGGCGAATTGGTCAAAAGACGCAAGGAAAGAATCGAAGGCGAAATAAAAAATATAATTCGAGAAAGACTTTTCAATATTGCTAAAAAGAATGTTCTCGATGATAAAAAAATCGATAATTGGATTGAAGTATTGTATAGTAAAGATGCTAATATATATGAGCTTATAGATAACAACCTCGAAAATTACTTAAAGGGAATATCTTAATGATCAAGAAAATAAACCATATAGGCATAGCGGTTTCTTCAATAGATGAAAAAGGCTTAATATATTCAGACCTCTTAGGCCTCGAAAAAGATGGCGAAGAGGTTGTCGAAGATCAGGGAGTCAGGGTTGCTTTTTATTCTGTTGGAGATGTGAGAATCGAGTTACTGGAGCCGATTTCACCTGATAGCCCGATTGCCAAATTTATAGAAAAAAGGGGAGAGGGTATTCATCATATTGCATATGAGAGCGATGCTCTCAAAGAAGACATTGATTCAATAGATAAAAAAGGCGCACGTCTTATAGATAAAGTACCAAGAAAAGGTGCTCATGATATGGACATCGCTTTTCTCCATCCAAGATCTACTGGTGGAGTTCTTACTGAATTATGTGGAAAAGACGATAAAAATCAGAAAACCAAAACTTAAAAATCAAGGAATAGTAGATGAGCACTGAAAGAAAACTTCTCAAATTGAAGGAGAAAATCGACAGGGCGAAACTTGGAGGTGGTCAAAAAGCGATCGAAAAGCAGCATAATCGCGGAAAATTGACCGCCCGCGAAAGAATCGACCTCTTGCTCGACAAGGACAGTTTCGAAGAAACTGATATGTTCAAGATGCATGAAAAAACCGACCTTGGACTCGATAAAAAGAGAATTCCAGGCGATGGCGTGCTTACTGGTTGGGGAACGATAAATGGCCGCACGGTCTTTGTCTATGCTTTTGACTTTACTGTACTTGGTGGAAGTCTTTCTAAGACCGTAGCCGAGAAGATTGTTAAAGTTATTGACATGGCTGCTGATGTTGGCGCACCAATTATCGGGATAAATGACTCCGGAGGGGCAAGAATCCAGGAAGGTGTCGATTCTCTGGCTGGATATACCGAAATATTTCTCAGGAATGTCAAGCTTTCAGGAGTAGTTCCACAGATAAGCGCAATTGTCGGCCCTTGTGCTGGTGGCGCGGTTTATTCGCCAGCTCTTACCGATTTTGTTTTCATGGTTCAGAAGACTGCTTATATGTTCCTGACCGGGCCCAAGATTGTCAAGACAGTAACACAGGAAGATGTTACTGCCGAAGCTCTTGGGGGTGCTGATGTCCATGCAACAAAAAGCGGAGTTACTCATTTCACCTATGCCGATGAAAAATCTTTATTTGCAGGCATACGCTCTTTAGTCGATTTTATACCGCAAAATAATTCCGAAGAAGCACCAATGGCCGATACCGGTGACCCTCCGGGAAGAATGGACGATGATCTTAATTATCTGGTACCGGATGATCCTAATGTACCATATGATATCAAAGAAGTTATCGGAAAGATCGTCGATAATGGCGAATTTATGGAAATTCAGCCGGCTCATGCGCAGAATATTGTTATCGGCTTTGCAAGAATGGCCGGCAAAAGTGTTGGTATCGTAGCGAATCAGCCAAAGGTTCTGGCTGGCGTTTTGGATATCAAGTCATCGATCAAAGGCGCGCGTTTTGTTAGATTCTGCGATGCTTTCAATATTCCTATCATAACATTTATGGATGTTCCAGGATTTATGCCGGGAACAGTCCAGGAATACGGTGGAATCATAAAGCAGGGCGCAAAATTGCTCTATGCTTTTGCAGAGGCCACTGTTCCGCGTGTTACTGTTATTACCAGGAAAGGCTTTGGCGGCGCATACTGTGTTATGAATTCCAAGCAGCTTGGCGGTGACTATGTTTGTGCATGGCCATCTGCTCAGATTGCTGTTATGGGTCCTAAAGGTGCATGTGAGATAATTTTCCGAAAGGAAATAAAGGAAGCCAAAGATAAACAAGCTAAGATAAAAGAAAAAATTGAAGAATACACTAAGAAATTTGCAAATCCTTATGTCGCAGCATCCAAGGGCTATATCGATGAGATTATCGAGCCGAAGCATACAAGATTCAAGCTGGTGAAAGTCCTGAATATGTTGCAGAATAAAAGAGATGCAAATCCGCCTAAAAAACATGGAAATATTCCACTATAAAGGAGCAATGTGTTTCATTTAGAGAATGTTACAGCAAATCATGGTTTTTTGATATCTATCGGTGGTATTTTGCTGGTTTTCTTTGGCCTTGTGCTGATTAATATAGCTGTCGTTGTAATGAACCACTTTTTCAATCGAAAAGATAAAAGCAAAACAGAGAAAGAGCCAGAGAAAGCCGCAAAAAAAGAGCCTGCCTTTGAGGAAGAAAAACCTAAAGAAATTCCACCCGAGCATATCGCAGTGATTTTCGCTGCTGTCGAGCTTTACAGGCGGCTGCATTTCGATATTCCGAAAGGTGGTTTATCAATTAGACGCAGTAATGAATCATATAATAGCTGGAAAATGGGCCAGATGTATGGCCAAAGATCATAGAGGTAATTATGAAGGAAATGAAACTTGAGCTAAATGGTAAAGAATATTCGGTTACTATCGAAGAATTTGGCGTTTCAAAAGCCATCATCGTAGTCGATGATAGCCGTTATGAAGTCAATTTAAAGGACCTTGGGATAGAAGAAGCTGTGGAAAGTGCGAATATCAATATCGGTGGTGCAATGCCTACGAGTTCGGCAATGCCAGCTGCAACGGCTGCATCCACTGCTTTTGTTCCATCGAATGAACCTGAAGAGATTCAAGCATCATCGGCAGCTTCAGGATCCGAGAATGCAATCCTGGCACCTCTTCCCGGTCTAATCATGAAAATAACTGTCAATGTTGGTGATCAGATCAAAGCCGGACAAAATGTCGCAGTTATGGAAGCCATGAAAATGGAAAATCATGTTCCCAGTACCGCAAATGGTAAAGTAAAGAAAATCTTGGTTAATGAGGGCGATTCGGTTGCAGAGGGAGCGCCGCTCATAGAGCTGGAATAACGGAGGATATATGAACCCCGTACTAAACAAAATGTTAAATAGTTCTGGTTTTTCCGAAATTATCAATAATTTACCATCGACCTTTTCCGAAGTACCAACAAGTTCGATTGGTAATTTGATAATGGTAGTACTGGGACTTTTGGCAATATATTTCTCAATCAAAAAGGACTATGAGCCGCTTTTACTTATTCCTATCGGATTTGGTATTGTTTTGGCTAATATTCCGCATATGGCAAGTTTACCGATTGGTGTTTATGACGGTATTACACAGGTGAATCCAACTGCAAACCAGCTTGCATACGATATGTTACATCCAGAAGGAAATGCATCGGTTTTTAGCTTTTTCTATTTTCTTGTCAGAAAAGGAATTTTACCACCGCTTGTCTTCCTGGGATTAGGCGCAATGACAGATTTTACGAATCTGATATCGAATCCAAAGTCGGTGCTTTTGGGTGCTGCGGCTCAGTTTGGAGTTTTTATTACATTCTTTGGTGCTTTGCTATTGGGTTTTGACCATCTACAGGCAGCTTCGATTGGTATTATTGGTGGTGCTGATGGCCCGACTGCAATCTTCACATCATCGCAATTGGCTCCGAAACTTCTTGGCCCGATCGCGATTGCTGGATACTCATATATTGCACTTGTTCCTGTTATTCAGCCGCCATTTATGAAGTTATTGACGAGCAAAAAAGAGCGTTTAATAAAGATGAAACCTGCTAAACCAGCTTCGAAAGTCCAAAAGACTATTTTCCCGATTATTGTTTTTATTTTAGCTGCTTTAATCGCACCTGGTAGCATGACCCTTATCGGAATGCTTATGCTGGGAAATCTGCTAAAGGAAAATGGGCTAACAGACAGATTAGCAAGAAGCGCGTCTAATGCTTTAATCGATTCAGCGACCATTTTACTTGCTTTTTCTGTTGGAGCATCGACGGAGGCTTCAGTCTTTTTGCAATGGAGTTCGTTTAAGATATTTATTCTGGGGCTTCTGGCATTTAGTACTGCGACCTGCTGCGGGCTATTATTTGCTAAGTTCATGAATCTTTTCTTGAAGACGAAGATCAATCCCTTGATTGGAGCTGCTGGAGTTTCGGCTGTTCCGGACTCATCGAGGGTTGCTCAGAAGGTTGCTCAGGAGGAAGACCCAAATAATTTCATACTGATGCATGCAATGGGGCCGAATGTTGCCGGAGTTATAGGTTCTGCAATTGCTGCCGGTATTTTCTTATCGCTTTATAAATAAAAACGAAAAATTATACATATTAAAAAAAAGCCAACTGTAACAGGTTGGCTTTTTTTAATGGCTAAAGTTAATCGACTATTAGAAAAATACTTTGGCTAATTTAAGAGCGCCTTGTTTCCATGGCACTCTATGAGTGATTCCAGATTTATTTTTGATATCTTCGTAATTTTCCAGATACCATTTATAATTTCGGACAAGGGCATCTTTATTGGAATGCTTGGGAATAAATCCAAGAACATTTTCCGCCTTTTCTACAGAAACGAATGAGTCTTTGGCTACAGTGTCGTATATCCACTGGTAGAGTGGTGAGAGCTTAAGTTTTTCCAAAATACGAAGCATAAAAATAAGCGGTTTAAGAGGCATACTCTTCATTTTCTTGCCATATCCTGCTTCATCGAGAACAGCTTGAAAATCTTCTTTGAGAGTAGTGAATTCCTTAGCGCCGATATTGAAGGTGTCATTAGTTTTTTCTTCTTCGAGAGTCAGGCAATAATAAATAGCTCTTGCCAAATCTTCAACATCCAGCAATTGATAACGATTATCGCCTTTGCCCAAAACAGGGAAGCCATGGCCATCTTTTGCCCATTCATAGAACATCGCAAAAACGCCAAGTCTTTCCGGGCCAACAAAAGATTTAGGTCTTATGATTGGTATCGACATTCCCTTGTCACGAAATTCTTCGCATACCTTTTCCGCCTGGATCTTTGCCTCGCCATAAGGGCCAACGCCAACAAGCTCATCTGTTTCGTATAGGGGATGATGGTCCGGGACACCGTAAACCGCCGTAGAAGATATAAATACAAATCGCTTGATATTGTATTTGTATGCAGCTTCCAGAAGCGTTTTTGTTCCGCCAACATCGGTGGAAAAAATTTCTTCGCGAGTGTAGAGAGGTAGAGCAGCAGCACAGTGGACTACCATATCGATATCGTTTTTCATGTATTTTTCAACTGCTTCTTTATCTCGTATGTCTTCGAGAGCGATATCTATTTTATCTTTACAATCGTCATATTCAAATTCTGCAAAATCGTAGGAAAGGACATCATAGCCTTCATTAAGTAAAAATCTAATTAAATTGATTCCAAGAAAGCCGCTTCCGCCTGTGACCATTATTCTCATATTACCTCTTTTCTCTTCATTTTCAATGAAATTTATTTTTTTAGTTACTAAAGTCAATAAGAATTTAATATAAAACTTGAAATCTTAAAATTCATTGTTATATTATAGGATGATGTTGATATTATGGATGAAAATATAAAGATAGTATATGGAGTTATTAATATTAGAATTGACTTTTTAACTGTTTTGATTTATTTTAATAAAAATGCTGTTGAAGAATGTATAAAAGGAGGATTTTGTGTTTAAGAGAATGATGACTGTTTTGTTTTTAGTTCTGTTTTTTGCCTTGAGTCTCATGGCAGAGGCACCCAAAAAGATAAACTACCAGGGAAAATTGACCAATCCCGATGGTGTTTCGTTAATAGGCCCGGTTGATATTACTTTTCGTTTATACGATGCTGAATCAGGAGGTACTCTTCTATGGACAGAGTCCCACAGTAGTATCCATGTAAACAAGGGCTTATTCGATGTTATCCTAGGTGATATAACTCCGCTTTCCGGACTCGAATTTGATGAGCAATATTGGCTCGAATTGGAAGTCAATTCCGAGGTTCTAGCCCCGCGACAACCATTTTCCGCTGTTCCTTATGCAATTCGTTCCATACATGCCGATACTGCTGATTATGCAAGAACCGGCGTTAGTGGCGGAACAGATAATTATATCGTACGTTGGGACGGAACGTCTGCACTTGAAGCATCTGAAATTTATCAGGATGATGCTGGCAATATTGGAATTGGAACAACGACCCCCGATGCATCCAATAAATTACACATAGTTGGTACTGGTGGAGCCGGCGAAAAGTCAGTTTTCGCAAAATCGACTGAATCCGGTGCAGAGGCATGGCTTGCTACTGAATATTATGGTGTATATGGTAATTTTAATGCGCTCAACTATGGTTATCTCGGAGCCAGCGGATATGGTGTTTATGCAACTGGTGAAGATCATGCTGGTTATTTTGTTGGCGATGTCGATATTGTTGGTGGCGATCTGACTGTTGGCGATGGCCAAACTGCATTTGTTGATAATATAAGTGCTGAAGATACAGATACGGAGATTCTATTTCATTCGAATATTGATCTCAATGGAAATTTCATAATGAATTCTGATGATGCATCTTTTGATGGAGATGTTACAGTTGATGACAATATTGTTCCTGCAGAAGCTGGCTATGATTTAGGCTCAGCTACTAATCCCTGGGATGATATCTTTTTTGGCGATAATACAGTCATCGACATAAATGGCGATGATGGCGAGCCTGATGAGATTTTGAAGATCGATGGATCAGGCAATATAGTCTGGGGACCAGATGAAGGTGGAACTGATGACCAGGAAGACACTGAAGTGCCGGTTACTTCACCTGGCGATTTTTCCATTGTTACTGGAACGAATGTCCATGATGCTCTGGTTGATTTAGATGGAGTAGTTGCAGGCAATAGTGTAGATATTGCAGATAATGAGACTGCTATCGATGACCATATAGCAGCTGATATGGATATGGACCCAACTAATGAATACAATACAGGTGCTGCATTTGATGATGGTACAAATACATTAACTATAACCGATGCCGGTGGCGATGTTACAGCAACAATAAATATTGAAGCAGATGACCTGACCGATAATAATCTCGAAGAGTTAGCTAATGTAATCGATGGAACTCCAACACCAGGACAGGTTCTATTTTTTGATGGAACAGAGTGGGCATTTGGTGATGATGCTTCTGGAACTGATGATCAGGAAGATTTCGAAGTTCCAATTTCTTCACCGGGCGATTTTTCGTTTATAACTGCTGGTGATGTACACGGTGCTCTTATGGATCTCGAGACTCAAATTGGAACAAATGCTACGGGTATTGTTTTTAATGGCGATGCAATCGAAAATCTTCAAATAGGAACAGGCCTTGAAGCAGGAAGTGCTGCCCCTGATTATTCATCCACTTTCTATTTAACAAGTTCCACAAATCTCGAAGCCGCTGATAGAGAGCTTGATTCAAGAGTTCACGATAATACAGATGCCATCAGTGATTTAGTTGCCGCAGAAGATGAAGATCATATAGCTGGTAATGGTTTGACAGGTGCCAACTATGATGGTTCATCCGAAGAAACATGGGAAGTCCATGCTGGAACAGGTATCGTTGTTGATGCTTCAGGAGTGAATGTTGATTATGGCAATAGTGCTGGTACTGCTGTTCAAGGTGATGTGATTGGCGAGCTTATCGGTGGAGAAGGAATTATCGGCGGTTTTGCCCCAACGCCACTTGGCGATGGTTTCTCTGGAGAAGTTCGCGTAGATAATGCTTGGTTTACAGGCGATGTCCTTGTGGACCCTTTGGGCGTAGTTGCTGTTCAGGATGGTGCAATCGATGATACAGATATCGATTGGGGCTTTGGTTCAGGCCAGGTCGAAGCTTCGGACATTCCTGCTGATGCTTCTGGTATGACCCATTCCACAACCGATAATGTTCAGGCAATACTTAATGACCTCGATGGTGCAATTACTGCTGCTGGTGGCTTGCAGGATATTTTCCAGGGTATTTCCGATGGAACAAATACTGCTATAGCCGATTCTCCAACAGATGTATTTACAATGACTGCAAGCACACCGATGTCTGTTACGGTCGATGAAGTAACAGGTGGTGCTAATGTTGAAATGGCTGCTGCCGATGCAACAAATGACGGTTACCTTACGAGCACTGACTGGAACGCCTTCAATGATCATGTAACAGATGATTTAGATACCGATGATACTAATGAGCTAATTACAGCAAGTGATTATGACCATACGACCACTACTCTGACATATACAGAAGCAGGCACCGACTGGACAGCTGACCTTTCGGCTCTTAATCAGGGCCTTCCAGAAGTGCTTACTATAAATAATACAGCAAATATGAATATCGATATGGCAACTGCACATACGATAGAGAATTTGATTGAAGCAGCTGCACCTGGCGAGGCAATGCCTTATGGGCAGACTGCCGGTGGTGACTTGACAGGCACATATCCCAATCCTGATATTGCTGATGCTGCTGTTCAGTCATCAGATATTGACTGGGGAACAGGAACCGATCAGGTAAATGCCGTTGAAGTTCCTTATGCCCCGACAACTTCTGGCGATTGGCCAGCAGGGGACCCTTCCGAAATCGGCGGTGCGATCGATGACCTGGCAGAGCGTGTAACTACAATCTCTGCGGTTACTGTTGGCTCTGGCTCAGCGACCGACCAAACACTTCGATGGAACGGAAGTACCTGGGAAGCAAGTAGCGCGCTTACAAATGATGGAACCGATGTTACAGTCGGTAATAACCTTTTTATCGATGGTACCAATATCGATTTTGCGAGCGGCGGTTCAATCTATGACGATGGCGACCTTCATGTTTCCGATGATGAAGTTTATATCGATGGTATTACAACTTTGAATCTTTCTGCCACAGGCGGTCCAATTTTAATAGATTCTGATTTGGAAACAGAGATAACTTCTGGTGATTATATAGCTCTTAATCCTGCCGAACATCTCGAAGTTACAACTGGTGATTATGCACAGTTTAATGTCGATGGCCGCTTTAATGTTATTACAAATGGCTTTATCGACATGGCCGCAAATGGCCCAATTGGCTTTATTGGCCTAACTGCGAATACAACGATGGATTTAACAACGACAACAGGAGCAATGACCTTACAATCCGGTGATGGCACTGTTGCCATTTCATCAAGTAATCTTCAATTAGATGGCGGCGATGTAACAATACCAGTAACCAATGATTACCATATCGGCACAATCGGCTTGACCGATGTAGGTACAGATGCCGCAACATCCGGTGCATCACTTTCAGGTTATTATAATGGCACATCCGGCCTTACTGCTGCAAATGTTCAAGAAGCTATCGATGAGCTGGATGGTGCAATCGATGTTCTCGAAGCAGACGACCCAGAAGACCTTACCGAAGGCAATGGAATTGTAGCCTTCACATATGATGGTTCTTCACCTGCTGATGTTGAAGTTCAAGGTGGAACAGGTATCACAGTCGATGCTTCTGGCGTTAATGTGGATTACGGCGTAACTGCTGGAACCGCAGTCGAAGGGGACCAGACAGCTACCATAACAGCCGGTGGTGCTTTGTCAGGCGGAATTGATTCCGATGAACTCGGCGATGGCTTTACTACAACTCTCGATGTTAATGTCGATGGTACTACGATCGATATTATATCTGATGAACTAACAGTACTGGGAGCAGCTCCTACTGGAACAGCAGGCGGAGATTTACAGGGCAGCTATCCTAATCCTGAAATTGCTGACGAAGTTATCGTAAATGGCGATGTTAGTCCTACTGCTGCAATAGCGGAGAGCAAATTAGCGCTTGATTATTCTACATCTGATTTAAATACGGCAATTACTAATAACGCAACCGATATTTCAATAAATGAGACAAATATTATAGATAATGACGAAGATATTTTAGATTTACAAACAGGAACAGGCCTCGAAGATGGGACAGATGTTCCAGATTATACTGGAGCTTCAGGAACATATCTTGATGGAATTGTTACTCTTGAAAATGCTGATATCGCATTAGCTAATGCAATTCATGGAATCGAGACATCGACACATCCATTACAGGATGCTTATGATGATGGTAGAACCATCAATGTTGAAAGCTCTGCCCCGGTTGAAATAAATGCAACTGGCGCAGGCAACCGTGCGCTCGATGTTACTGCCGGCGCAGAAAGAGCCTTACAAGTCATTAATAGCGGTGCTGATGAAACTTTCTATGCAAGAAATGATGGCTCTGGCCCTGCTGCTTATATCTCGGGAAGTATGAGGTTTAGTGGTGCTCCTGGTGTACGAGTTTATTCAACTGCCGATCTCAATTTCCAATTGGATGATGGCGGAGATGCAGGAACTACAAATAGCTTTAATATCTGGGATGATGCAGGAACCACAATATTTAGCGTTGACGAAAATTCTGATGTTACAATTTCAGGCGATTACCATATCGGAACAATCGGCTTGACCGATGCCGGCACGGATGCCGCAACATCCGGTGCATCACTTTCAGGTTATTATAATGGCACATCTGGCCTTATTGCTGATAATGTTCAAGAAGCTATCGATGAAATCGATGGCGTTGTAGATGGCTTAGTAGCAGACGACCCAGAA
>JBKHBT010000060.1:0-20598 GCA_046542255.1 Candidatus Zixiibacteriota bacterium
AATTTTATTATGGAAGTCAAGTAAAAATATTAAATATTTCATTAATATTGTAACTTAATTAGCCTGCTCCAAAATCTATCAAAAATGCACAAAATCGGTTACTCCTGAATTATGCCAAAACAAAAAACTCCCCGAATTTCTTCGAGGAGTTTCAATAAAGCTCTGTTTAATGGCTTTTTAATTATTTACTCACCTTTTGGTATGAGTTTATATTCTATGATCACGCGGCGGTTGACATTACGGCCTTCAGGAAGTTTATTGTCGCCGACGAGAACCTCGACTTCGCTTCCTGCAACCTGCTTTTTGATCTGATATGGCTTGGAAAAGCCAACGCCAAGGTAGTCTAATCTGGCTTCATGCTCTCTCATCCAGGCCTGAAGCTCCGAATCAGTCTTAATATCGAGTAAGTATTTCATATAGCGTTTGATATTATTGTATTCACGAAGTGAGCGCTCTTTGGAAAGTTCGAGATTACGCGATTTATTACCAACGACATCGGTATGTCCTTCGACAGTTGCGCGCAGCTTGAAATCATCGCGCTTTGCGTCTTCGATGAACTTACGCGCTGTCATATCGAGCCTGGTCTCAAAAAATTCCGAAACCGGTGTCGGCGTATCGAAATTGAAGTTCACGATAAGAATATTCTCGACAATATCGACAATCTCTTTGACCTCGACATGAATTTGATCGCTCTTTGCATTGGCCTCTGCGCCGCGTTCATCGACTATCTGGCCAACAGCGCGATACTGGGAGCCTGGAGCGAGAATCTCGCCGCTTTCATCAGTCCAATCCCACATATATTCGCGCTTGGGAGAACCATCGCCTTCGGCAATGGTCTTTACTATCTCGCCATCATCGCGCTGAATATAGATATGATGGCTCTGAATATTCGCATTTGCAGAATAATCAACTGTCACACGGTTTTCACGCTCGGAAAGCTTGACAGATGTCGGCATGGTCTCGGTTTCATATGGTTTATAGAGAATACCTTCGGCCAGCATCTTGACACTTCCGCCGCCGCCCGGTGAATCAGAAATTCTATCGAAGATATAAATGTGGTCTTCATATTCAGGCATCTCGGCAGCGAGAGCTTCTTTAATCGAGCTTGCTCTTCGCAAACCAAGAGTCGGGTCGCCACTTTCATCTGAGCCGATTATGCCCTTTGCCAGAACAACAAAATGTTCATTCTTGGACAAAAGCTGCCTAAATAAAGCTGCATTTTCAATCGACCCTGTGAACTTATCGCTACCTTTTGCAAAAGTGAATTCTTCAAATAGGTCGCTATCATGATGGGGTATCTCGACAGTTAGTTCGACGCGCCTGTTTTCTTCGGCCACCATTCTCTTATCGCGTTCGAGAGCGTATTGTTCTCTTGCACGCATCTTTCCCTTGTTATAGCCTGTACTATCGACACGAAGTTGTTTCGGATCGACATCCATCATAAGAAGCTTACGGAAGACGACCAGTGCCCTGGATTTTGCAAGGTCTTCACGGCCTTCTTCTGTTATGCTACTATGATAACCGCGAAGAACCAGGACAGCATCGGGATTGTCGGCCAGTCGCTCAGAAACCTTTTGAAGCATATAGTCATATCGCGCATCGGCAGCTATGCTGTTTTCATCGAAAAATACTGCTGGAACCTGCGGCTCTTCTGTTCTTCGAATAGATGCTTTGGTTATCTTAAGGCTTTTTGCCTCGAGGTCGATATCGATTTCCGATGCTTTTTTGACTTTGATAGTCGCTTTTGCAGTATTATCGCCTTCATCGGTTTCTTCAATCATGCCGTTTATTTCCGGAATAGCAGAACCGTCGTCATCGACATGCAAGAAAATATCGTAATTCCCTTCCTCAGATTGAGAAAAGCTGTAGCTTACGCTGACTGTGTCATCACTTCTTACAGACGAGAATTGCTTTTTGCCGAGTATCTCATATTCGCCTTCGGGATCCTTGACAAGCATCAGAACATTAACATCCTTAGCTGCGAGCTTGCCAGTTTTGATGAATTTTCCGGTTACAAGCGTTTTGTCTTCTATATATAAACCTTCTGCCCGAACATCCTCGGGTAAATCGACCGAAATGGCATGGAAATTCAGGAATTTCGGCTTTGGTGGTTTATACGGCATACGCGCCGTCAGAGAAACTCGGTGAGTTGTGGAAACCTTGCCCATCTTGGAAAGCGGATATAAAAAGGCATAGTTGATCTGAAAGGATGGTTTCGATAAGATATTATAGGTAGCGCCAAGCGAAAGGTCATTTGGATTGATTCCACCACGAATCCCAATAGTTTGCTCCGAGAACCAGCTTTCGATACCGACATTATACTCGAATTTATTCTTATCATTGATATCCCAATTTATAAATCGCAAATCGACCGATGGGATTAGATAATCCCGGAAACGGTAGGAAAAACCGAATGCGCCAGAAAGTGGCACCGCACCGACTTCTGCTCCTTCGAGCGAAGTATTTGGCTGATTGATATTATTCACTACAAGTGCAGCCGAAGCATTCGGATTAGGCTTGAACAGAATACCGAAATCGACCGCAATACCGGTTGAAGATATGGCATTGGCAAAAACCGAAGAATTGCGAATATCCACCGCCTCATCAGGATTTGGTACAAATTCAGATTTATTATAACCTGTCATTAACATATTGCCAGTTACGCCGATTCCTAAAGTATGGACTGCTGGCATATTTTTGCCAAGGTCGTATCCATATCCGAAATGGAAGGTATTCTCGGAATATACATTCGAGAACAGGTTTGTCCAACCAAGGCCGATATTGCCGAGTTTTCCGACTCTCTGAGCATAACCCATAAAGCCCTGCCCCAGATTATCATTATCGACCCCTAAATACAATCTGGAAAATCCGCCAGATATAGTTCTCTGGTCCAATCTTCCAATAGCGCCGGGATTCCATCTGAGTGCGGTAGCATCATCTACGACAGATGTATAGGCGCCGCCCATACCAAGGGCACGTGCGCCTACCAATTCCTGTCCGATTGCAAAGCCTGTCAGAATTATTAATGCTGCAAGTATTATTAGCTTTTTCATTGCTATCCCCTCCTTATCTGGCCAGCGTTATTGTTCCATTACAGACGATCTCACCATCCACTTCGATAACATAGAGATATAATCCCTGTTTCTGTGGATTGCCGCCATTATCATTTCCATGCCATCTGGCATTCTCTCGTGCACCGTTTGCTCCGGTTACATCGATCTCGGCGACCGGGACATTGCGCACATTGAAAATGTAGATCGTGCCATCGTCTGTCGTCATGCCAGGATATTCGAACTGGACATAATTATTATTGCTGGCATCCGGAGTGAATGGTATCGGCACAGCATCACAATCGTAATCCAGATAAACATAGAAGAACCATTCGAAGCTCGAGCAATTTGCCGGACAATATAGTGAATCCGGTTCTGTTACAGGCGAATCGCATGCTTCCAGCACAATATGTACCGAATCACCAGCGGTGAATTCAAGGTCATTATCGCCAGTAGGGAATATGATATTTGGCGATGTTCCCGAATATGGAACTTCGCTACCCTCGAATAGATTGCCATCGATTGTTAGCCTGAGAGAAGCAGGATCGACACCTGTCATATTATCATCGAGATTAAACAGCAGCTCCGGCTGAGTTTCCTGCGTATAGCCCATTGGGCCAGGTGGAGCAAGGAATTCTGCATCCGGTGGCGTAAGGTCGATATTGAATGTCCGCGAAACCGGATTTTCAATCTCGATACCGTTGATATTTGCGCAATTCTCAACAATGACAGTTACTTCACCCTCGGAGAAATATCCTGAATCTGGGTGGAAGTAGAGATATTCGACTCCATCGAAACCGAGCCTATCATCATCGGTGCCGATTGTCTCGGAACCGGTATTGAATTCGATCGTGCTTTCATCGATTCCAACAGTATCTTCAAGATGCATTATAATTACCTGATCATCGCAGCTATATGTTTCAGTTCCAGGAACATCGAAACTGGCGACAGGCTGGCCACAATCGACTATAATATCGATTTCGGCAGAAGCCCAACAGCCGATAGAATCAGTAACTTCGATATACCAGGTCTGGTCATCGGAATCATTATCTATCGCAATAATAGGATTCTCTTCGCCGATAATAGTATCGTCATTCGTTGATGTCCAAATAATTTCTAATGGCTCTATACCGCCTTCAATTGGGCTTGCAAGCGGTAATAATGTATCGCCCGGGCAAAGATATTGCTCAGGCATAATATCGATCACCAGTTCCGGTGAAACGCGAATTCTAACAGAATCATAAGCCATGCAGCCGAATGTATCTTCTGTCGTGAAGACAAATGTTGTCGTGCTGTCGAGTGCAACTGTCCAGGGGTCGGTTATGCCTGTTGTATCGAGCATTCCAGCCGGTTCCCATGAATATGTGAATGGTGCCGTACCGCCAGTATGGCTTGCATCGAGCTGAATTGTTTCGCCATAGCAAATTATGGCATCTTCGCCAGCATCGACAACAAGGTCGCAACCGGGGCGATATTGGAACTGCCATAATGTATCGGAATAGTTCGGGTCGCAGTAATCTGCGCAATCATCGTGTGCATAGGCGATTACTGTAAGGTTTTCATCGCTACCGATCATTGTAATACTTTCATCGAATGATGTAAATGTCCCAAGCCTTCCTGCAAATTCGCCTTCGACAATCATCGAGTCGTAAACCGCAGTAGGGCAGATATTGTCATTTGCAGCGACAGAGATATCTATATCTGCATCTGATATGATATCACCCGGAGCTGGCGTAAGAGCAGAGAATACCGGCCCGGAAAGGTCAACTATAAATGAGCCAGAAAGCTCCGATTCAGAAGCGTCGGGATGGCCGACAAGGTCATGAAGATGTATAATCTCGAAATAGATACTGTCTTCGTCTTCCCAACAAGGCGTTGAACCTGTTGGAGTAAAGTATAGCGAATCCCTTCCAGCAGAAAAGCTGATTTCAGGATCGCCCCATGTATATCTTACAAGTGCCTCGCCATTTCGTGAGATATCTATTTCGATGGTGGAGTCGATTATCGCGACAGAATGCTCGATAGACCAAACAATCGGCTGGCATTCGCAGTTCGAGATAACTCTTCCATCGCTATTAAGGTCTATTGGTTCTTCGAGGTTCAAAACAAGCTCGGCAATAGTGATATGCCAACATGTATCGCTGAAATGAGGCCCACAATAATCGTGGCATCCATCATGGACAAAGCCACAGAATGAAACCGAATCGCCATCGGAAAGGCCGCTGATGTCGCCGGAAAGTGCGTCATCATAGGTTATATCGTGGACACCATTTATGGTAACCCTGAATGAATCCATTACGACATCATCGCATATATCATCATTTGCAGCGCAACTAGCCATAAAGTCTTCTGCGCGAAGTATAGAACCCGGCGTCGGGAATTCGCTGCTAAAGACCGGGCCTTCGAGATCGACAATCGCCCATCCTTCGGAAGGCGAAGTCATCATTCCGCCAGTCGAGTCTGCCAATATATCAAGACTGAATGTAACAGAATCGCCATGTTCCCAGCATCCATCTGGAGCAGTTGGCGTATAGTATAGGCTATCATGTGCAGTGCTAATCGTAAGCTCTGGTGCGCCCCATTCATAAAGGTCGCCATTGACTGTAACATCGATAGAGTCGAGTACCAACTCATAAGTATGAATCAATCTCCAGACAATTCTCTGGTCATCGCATTCGCAGGCAGTAATAATACGTCCATCGGCATTTATGTCTATTGGTTCTGCGACAACAGCGCCAGGGTCGCCCATAAGCACATCAAAAGTCCAGCAGAAATCGCTTTCATTTGGTTCGCAATAGTCGGCGCAACCGTCATGAGCATATCCGCAGACCTCGACTGTATTGCCATCTTCGAGGCCGGTCAGGTCTGCTTCGAGAACTCCGGCATAGGCTGCATCACGGATGCCATCTATCGAAACGACTAATGAATCGTAAACGGCAGTCGGGCAGATCTCATCATCAGCAGAAACTTCCACAGTTACATCACTTGCCGTTATTGCGCCTACTGGTGTTGCTCCCGTGAATTCGGGGCCTTCCAGATCGATAATAACATAACCACCGACCGGCTCTTCCATTCGCCCACCAGTAGAATCGACCATAGTTACAAGCTCGAAAGCGATGCTGTCGCCGCTATCATAACATGGTGCAGGAGGATTGAAATACAATGTATCATGCCCTGAGCTAATGGAAAGCGGAGAATCATCCAAATAATAATCGAAGCCATCGACATTAACCATGATAGAATCCATAATCAATGCATATTCATGGTCTATAGTCCAGATTATAGGCTGACAGTCGCAATTTGATATGACCCTGCCATCAGAATTCAAATCGACAGGTTCTATAACACTCGCAACTGGAGATCCCATCAGAACTTCATAAGTCCAGCAGTAAGATGTATCATTGGCTTCGCAATAGTCGGCGCAATCATCGCTGGTGAAGGCGCAAACATTTACAATATCGCCATCTTCGAGTCCATCGATTTCGATTTCATTATCGAAATAAACAATAGTGTCTCGAATACCGCCAATTTCGACATACATAGAATCATAAACGACCGTATCACAGATTGCATCATCAGCTGTAATACTTATAGTGCTTGATTCTGTTGTTATAGAGCCAGTTGGCGTTGCGCCAGAGAAAACCGGTGGGGAAAGATCGATTATCATATAGCCGGCAGCGCCGTCAGTCAATACGCCACCGAGTTCATCCTCGAGATTCGTTATTTCGAAATAGATGCTGTCTGCGTCAGTCCAACATGGTGCTGGCCCGGCAGGCGTAAATCGAATAGTATCGCCTATCAGGTCCAATTCTGCATCATCTAAATTATAGACAATATCATCGACAGTAATTTCGATACTCGAGCTATCCAATGGTAAACTGTGAAGGATAAACCAGTCGATATGTTGACATTCGCAATTGGAGATAACACGGCCATCACTATTTTCATCGATTGGCTCGAGCAGTACAGCATTAACATCTGTCGGCTCGACATCGAATGTCCAGGTGAATTCGCTGTAATTTGGGTCACAATAGTCAGAGCAGCCATCATGAGCATAGGCGGTAATAACGATTGTATCACCGCCAGCAAGGCCGTCCAAAATTGTATGTAATGAATCAAGAATAGTGGTTCCAGCGATGCCATTTATCGTATATGCAAGCGAGTCGATTATGGCATCATCGCAAATCGAATCAGCGACATCTACGCTAACATCGGCAGTTGTTGTAGAAATTGTAGAACCATCAGCCGGTGTTTCAGAGAAATAATATGGCCCAGAAAGGTCTATTATGACATATCCAGCTGCAACACCGCTTAAAGCAACACCTGTTTCATCGATGATTCTCGAAATCTCGAAGCTAATAGAATCGCCATCTTCCCAGCAAGGTGGGCCAGATGGAGTGAAAGTGAGTGTATCGCCGGAGAAACTCAGTTCTGGGTCAGCAAGCGTATAGCTAGTGCCATCGATATTAACGGCAATGCTGTCTTCTTCGAGTGGAAGCGCATGGTCGATTGTCCAGATAATCGGCTGGCATTCGCAATTTGAAACTACTATACTATCGCCATTTACATCGACAGGTTCGATTAATCTTGCAGAAATCTCGCCTATAGCTACTTCGAATTGCCAGCATTCTCGGCCAATATTAGGATCACAATAATCGGGATTATCCCGGCAGCCACTGGCACAAACTCGAACGATATCGCCATTTTCGAAAGGCCCGCCAGTAGTAGACATTCCCATAACTCTCGATGAGTCGGTATCATTTACGATTATATCGAGGTAGGAATCATCGCAGATTTCATAAGTACAAGAATCATGGGCATTGACAGAAATCGAGACATCGGCTTCGGTAACCACAGTATCCGGATAAGGCAAAAATCCGAAATAATCCGGTGGATTTCTATCCACAATGAATGTATCAATCACAGATGCCACAAGAGGTGCACCGATTCCATTATCTATTGTGATTAGGCCAAATGCGACTTCATCACATTCACTCCAGCACGGCGCAGGGCCTTCGGGCGTAAATGTGAAAACCACAGAATCAGGATAGTTTTCAAATGTTATTCTTGGATCTGTCAGGCTCATAGTATCGTCATTTACGAAAAATACGCCGCTGGCGGTATCGAGGCCATGCGATGAATAGATACCCATAATAATCGGCTGGCATTCGCAAGAAGAAATTGTCCAGCCATCGACATTTGTATCGCGAGGTTCAACTATGAAGGCATAAGGCTCGCCAATCGAGACATAAAATTCGCAACAGGTATCTGCCATAACATTGGCAGGGCAATAGGATTCATCGACATCATCAGAACCACTTATGCAGACTTCTATCGTATCGCCGTCTTCCATTGTGAAAGGTACTGTATATTCGCCTGTATGTATCCCCTCTTCGGTATAAGCCTCGCTACCATCGCGATTTACAGTTATAGAGAAGGAATCTGAAGATGCGTTCAAACCGGCAATAGCGTCCTCTAATGTGTAATCGAATGTAAAACTTGATGTATTAATTGTAGTTCCGCATGAAGGATCGCGGAATACGATTTCTGGTGGAGTAAGGTCAACGACAAACTGTATGGTTGCTATGTCGTAGAGGCCACAGCCACCGTCATTTTCGACATCGACCAATGTAATTGTAACAGTATCGCCATCTTCCCAGAGTCTTCCGGCCAGTGAAGGATCGAATGTCAGGTATTCGCTTCCATCCCATGTCAAACCAGCATCTGTTGTTCTGAATGAATCGGAATATGCAACTCCACCATTTCGAACCTCGACATATGTCAGGAAAGTTGCGGGATCAATAGCATAATCTCCGCCGCTACATGTAACTGCAGAATCCAGAACACGGAAAACGCCATTTTGGTCTTCGCATGATAAAATTACATCACCTGGCCATGTTGAATCTACATAAGGGCCGCTGGTACAGGTCTGTACCAAAAACCAGAAGCATTCCTCCATGTGATTGGGCGGGCAAGAGCAGCCCAGATCCGGAATCTGATCATCTGCATGGACACAAACCACCACAGAATCACAATTATTGAAATTCTGACAATACTCTGTCCCTGTGAAAATCAGTGAGTCAACTGTTCCTGTTCGAGAATTGTGAATAGCACCACGGGTCTCGATAGTCGCAGGATCAACACCTGAAAGATCATCAGTTACATCGTATGAGATGCATATAAAACTCGAATCCAGAATTGACCCATCCGCTGGAACTGCCGTTCCAGGACTAATATAAGGCGGTGATAGGTCAACTATAAAACTACATTCCAATTGCCCGAATGCTAAATTACTAAAAAACAATATCAAAAGTAGCATTGGCAATAAATATTCACGCTTGCGCATAATACCTCCATTTTATCTTTCTATTTCTGAAAATATACTTAATACCTAGATAAAAGACAAACATTTTCTTATTCTATACGATGACATCTAAGCAATTACTTTAATTTCACGACAAGATACTTTTTTCAGTACATTTACTCAAAACATGATAAATCAAGTTTTGAGTTAAGCTGTTTTCTTTGAAAACTGCAATGTATCGCCTGATCAAAGGCACTTGAGAGGAGACGAAAGCACAATAAAAAAAGAAACTTTATGATATGACAGATTGGACTTATCTTTTGCAGTTTTCAGATGGTACATACCCAGATTCAGTGTCAAAATTTATGTAAGATAAGAAATCTTGTACTTTTATCCTCATTGAGAAGCTCCGATTCTGTCAGGTATTAGAAAAAATCGAAGCGGAGCTTCGGTGAATCTTGCGATACAAAGCAGAGCTTTTGTATCGAGGGTATTAGGGTTTGAGCATTTTATCGAGGGTAGGTTTGGGCGTTTGTAGCGAGGGCAATAGCATTGTCTATTTCGTTACTGAAAATCGCTATCTACGTTAATGTTTTAAAGCTATAAGTTGCTTAATATTATGAAAATAGAAAATTTTACATTCCGATAATACATGCTCGATGCACATATTATTAGAAAAATGCCATAATATCAAGCATCATGAAATTCCCTTGAAAGCCTCAATCATCCATAGGCTCCGAACTCTCCAGAATTCCCTCTGCAAAGGCCTTCGGGTCGAATTGATCGATATTGTCGATTTTTTCACCCGTTCCGACAAGACGCAGTGGTATGCCAAGTTGTTTGCGAATCGCCAGAACAATTCCGCCACGGGCTGTCGAGTCGAGTTTGGTAAGTATAAGGCCTGTCAGGTTTAGTGCATCATTGAATTTCTCTGACTGGATCAGGCCGTTCTGACCGGTTGTGGCATCGAGTGTCAAAAGGATTTCATGCGGTGCGCCAGGGGTTTTTTTATCGACTACACGAGAAATTTTCTTAAGCTCCTGCATTAGATTATGCCTTGTATGCAATCTTCCGGCTGTATCGATAATAAGTACATCATAGCCGCCGGTTTGCGCTTTGTTAACAGTATCAAAAGCGACAGAAGCAGGATCGGCACCGCTCTGGGAGCGAACGATATCCACATCGGCTCTTTCTGCCCAGATTCCAAGCTGCTCATCGGCCGCTGCACGGAAAGTATCACATGATGCAATAAGTACCTTTTTGCCAGATTTTCGGAAACGATAGGCCATCTTGCCTATGCTGGTAGTTTTGCCGACTCCATTGACACCGACAACCATAATGATATATGGCTTCTGCGATGGATTCCAGAACTCGGCAGTGTCTTCTTCTTCAAGGAGTTCAGCAAGCTCATCGCGCAGAAAATATACAATCTCATCGGCTTCTGTCATTTTATTTAGCTGTACCTGCTGGCGAAGGTCATCGAGAATTTCTTCTGTTGCATCGAAGCCGATATCGGCGCCGAGTAAGATTTCTTCGAGGTCTTCGAGCAAATCATCATCGATCTTGCCACGGCCCAGAAGGCCATTTAATTTGCCCATAAGAGCATCTCGAGATTTCTTCAACGAACTAACTATTCTATTAAACATAGATTTCTCCCTTCAAAGCGAAATTTATAAGCATCGTAGATTAGGCCATAAAATAATTGCCAAAATACTGCGATCAAAGTCTGTTTAAAATATCCTGAAATAATATTGATGTCAATAAATATCGAAAATGACGAATTTGACAAATTTCATATAAGGAATCTACCCTTATATATTGTTGTCAGGGTAATTACAAAATTTTTCCATAATATCATAAGTTGACAGACTCATGGGATACTGCTATAATTTAATTTTTTACAAATCCGAAAAGACTATTAGTCCTTGGGCAAATAGTCAGCCAAAAAAATGACATTGTTTCAAATTGCGTATTATGGCAGCTCTTCCTTTTGCCCCATTTGCAAGTTGCCTTAAGCTACGAAGCAATGACATTTCAGCTCAAAGGGGGGCTAGACTCTGGGGGATTTGCCCAAAGGACTTTTATTAATCACCCGAAAGCGGCAGTTCCAAATATATGCTATCATTCACAAATATCCGATAACCGACCGCAGGGCGAAGTGTATCGACTCTATTATATCCTCACTTCGGCCTTGTGATTATTTTTATAGCATTCATAAATTAAAACAACACTTCATATAGGACATAAAAAACCACAGAAACTTCGAAGATATCTATAAGGGCTTTAGTGGCAAATGGTACCATCGACTCCGATCGAAAACCGGATTTTACGAATTTCTTTTCTTATCCTCTTTTAAAGCCATATATATAACATTTATATAATGCTTAATATATATGCCCAAAAGGCTTTACTGATGTTTTAGCCTGAAAAGTATGACAATGCGGAACAGCGCATTGTCTGGACATCTTTTATCTTCATTTTTGCAACCTAGTTCAAATTCTTTTTATTCTCGTTCATATTTATTTTGAACCAGGATTTTGCAAGATGAAAAAGATTTATCTTGATATGGTACAATAAATGCGTACTTCGTATCCTGGCTATCCTTTGTATCTTTTTACATCATGGTTCTTTTTTTTTGTCAGGATCAAGATTAACGTTTTTCTGACTGTTTAAGATGATTCTGCAAAGTCTTCATGTATCATCTTTCTAACACTGCTCCTACAGAGAAGGAAAATTGGCCATTTCGTAAATATTGATATTCTCTATATCATCGCCATCGTTTGCTATCGTTACAGCATCGAAACTCATCGGGAAAACAGTACCGCCGACTTCATAGGTTTCACCATAAATCCCTATTCGATCGATATCATAGTCTATCATATTGTTCTCATTGACATCTTCGATTGCAAAAACCTGATATGTGCCCGGCTTAAGTTCAGGAATAACATAGCGTCCTGAATCGGAAAGCACTTTGGTACCGCTGCTAAGTGAAACATCGAGACTGGCCAAGTCGGAAATCGTAAGGCCTTCCATAGCAAACACATAGGCGCCGACGACAGGTACATTATCATCCTTTACAGTACCTGAAATTGTCGTTGATAATTCTTTTACTGCTTCTTCACAGCCCATAAATAACATAATAACCAGAATAAACATTGGAATTAGTTTTTTCATCGTTCTACCTCATTAAATATTGTTTCATTCTTTAATAAAAGAACAAGCCGACTCAGTCTTTATTGTTATCTACTTCAATGAATTCTCGGCCATTTAATTCTATTGCTTTTTGGCCGTTTGCCTTTCTATAGCATTTTTTGGATACTTTCCACTTTCTTTCAGTATCGAATAGAGTGATTTCGAGCGAATCATTTCTGAATACTGCATGGCCGCCTTCAACATTGAAACTTCTGATTCTAAAATCACCGCGGCCATTATTCGAGATTCTGATCCAGTCACCATTTTCGGCTTCCCATTTCCCAGCAAAATCGGATCTATCGGGAGGCAATGGCTTTCCTTTTTGACCACTGCAAGCTATAAATACCAGCAAAAACAGAATCAAAAAAGCCAAAATTTTTTTCATTTTTACTATGACCTCCAAAAAGCTAAATATTATCTGAAATCTTAGAAATTATGTCAAAATAACAATTATTGTTTTTAGCTTTTAGGGTGAGCAACCGTTGCAGCATAGATAATGCTTTCTTTTTCGTCATCCAGGCCGGCCAAATTATCCATATATTCATCGATATATGCGCCAATCATAACAGAACCCAAATCGACAGATGTAGCCGCAAGAGATAGTGCATGGCCAATATGACCAGCATCGAGATATACATACCGATAGCCTCTTTGCTTATATTTCCATACTGCTCTTTCGAAAATTGCGCTAAATAAAAATGCAACCTGGCAATCATGACAAACTTTCTGCCCCTGTGCAGCCTCTTGGAGCTTATCGCGGAAATCATCGCGTTTTAGTAGCTCGAGAACATTGTCTTTCACATTATAGTGGTACAATCCCTGTGGCAGATCTTTGACATCGTGCACCACGAGATATGCCTCGATAGGATAACGCGCACCAGCCGATGGCGCCGCTCTGAAATTGATACGCTTTTCAAAATTATTCTCAGCAAGCGATGCCCATATCAGATATGATAAATGTTCAAAATCGATTGGCTTATCTTTATAACTACGAATCGAACGCCTCTCCAGTACCGTCTTTTTGAAATCATGCGGTGCGAGAAATTCGAAATCGGCAAGTTCGAACCGCTCTGCATCAGGATAGGTCTTGTATCTTTCTGGCTTTGAATTATAGTCGAGGGAGTAGTTTTTTAAAAATTCTAACGTTGTCCTGGTTTGCTTTTGGAATTTTGGACCTATTTTATCACTCAATTTATCCTCCATTTTCATGTTTACAAAAATCTAATCGGATTATCCTAAAAAGTAAATAAAAAACATCGCTAATGATGCGCCTTTGCATCTCTTCTTCTATTTCTAAGTTTCCTAAGCATAATCAAAATCATTATAACGATGATGCCAGCAACGATTATGCCAAGAACAGGAAGCAAAACCGAAAGAACCGAAATAACCGTAGCAGCGATATTTTCCAGCGTAGCGACAATTGGATTTCCAACTCCCGCAGTCGATGCCGAAGATGTTACTCGAAGCCCTGCCGTAGCGCCCTGAACCAGTCCGGCAGCTCCACCGCCAGCAACAATTGCGAGCACCCATTTCAAAAGTGGATGCATACCAGAGATAAAAGATGCAGCTACAATAATGCCGGCTATTATTGCCACCGGTGTACTTAAGACATCAAGGATATTATCGAGCCATGGCACATAATATGCCGCAACTTCCAAAACGGTTGCAATAGCGAAAACAATAAGCGCAGCTTTGGTGGCAATCCATTGAAAATCAGATGCAAGTTCGATATGGCCAGAAAAGCTGGCAATGCTAACAACAAGCATCGGGATAAATACCCTGAAACCACAACTTGCGGCAAGAGCGAGGCCAAGTACAGCAAAAAGGATGTATTCCATTAAAAATTCCTGTTTAGTCTATATCTAAATCTATGTCTTTATTTTCAAGAACCGATTTCCTGAAAAACTTAAAAGCCTTATCGATTTCGGAGAATGCTCTATATGCCCTGCCAATATAGTAATTGGTCTCGATCATGTCAATATCCTCGCGATTTGCCTTTGCAGGTGACTTTATACCGAATGTATAAACCATATCTTGATCGGTTGTAAGCTCCATAAGCTCTTGCCTGGCACGGTTATGAGATGGATCGATTTCGGTTACTTTCTTGAATGATTCATAAGCACTCGAAATATCGGAAATCGCCAAATAGCTCTCGCCAAGGTGATAATAGGCTGTGGAATGGTCTGGATGCATCTCTAATACCTTATTCAAATGCTCGATTGCTTTGGGATATTTGCCGGCTAGTTTATAGGAGATCGCGATATAGTAATTTGCAATCGATGAATCTGGGTTATGCTCGAGAAATTTTTGATATGAATCGATGCTTGAACCGATTTTGCCACAATGGAAATAAGCCAACCCCATCCAGATATATGCCATTAAGAAATCATTTTCTACCTTGACAACTCTTTGGAAAATGTCAACGGCCTTGCTAAAATGCGAAAACCTGTAATAGGAAATTCCGAGTTTATAAAGCGCAAATGTATGAGTCGGCTCTTTTTCTACGATTGCCTCATATTGGTCGATAGATTCTGCAATATAGCCCATAGCATAATAAAGAGCAGCAAGATTTAATTTGATATCTATTCTTGATTCATCGAGCTTTATAACCTTTTTATAATTGTCGATAGCCTTATGTAATTTACCCGTTTTCTCATATTCTATTGCTTCTGCAATTAGTTTCTTGGTTTCATCCATCTTTGCCTCCATTATATAAAATTACAAAATTTAATATAAGATATATAAGACAAAAAATCAAGTCATAGAAGCAAATATTAACCATATTTGGTATATTAAAAAACTAAGCTGCCTATTTTCGATCTATATTCATATAAATCACAAATAATCTGAAATCAAAAATTACCTATGAATAGAAAATAAGGGTGTGTTATATTAGTTATGATGGTTTAGAAGAAAATGAACATAGGATTCTGTTTTTTTAAAAAGTAATGAGTTTAATTCTTTAGCCTTAATCGACCTTTACGCGAAGCCAGCCGCCCTGACGATAGATGATATAAGATAATGTGGAGGTAATAGTATTGGAAATAAGCATAGACCACCAGAGAGAATCATACGGGTGCGCCGATAAAGGTTCTGCTATTTGGACAAGGATTGGTGCAATTGCGCTTTCTGCAACCCATGCATATTTCAGAAATGAACCAGATAAGAGATATACCAGAGGTATCCTAATTCCCCAGAGGCGAAGAACATTCAAGAACATTGTGGCTTTAGTCTGCCCAGAACCATTGAATACCCCCATAAAAACAAAAAGCACAGAAAATATAAAAGCAGCAATCGATGTTACCTTGAACATTCTCTGTCCAACCTCGATCACCTTGGGGTCATCGATGAAAAAACGAGTCAATTCAGCGCCGAAGAAAAATACAAGTGCACAACCGATTCCCATTATTGAAATCACCGTGATAAATGCAAGTAAAACACTTCTTTTTGCCCTGTCAATTTTTTTAGCGCCAAGATTCTGGCCAATTATCGAAGCCAGTCCATGAGAAACTCCCATTGCCGGCATCATAAAAAAGCTCGTCATGCGATTGCCGATTGAAAAAGTCGATATGACCAATGTTCCGAATGAATTGACAAAACCCTGAAGAAATACAAAGCCGAAGCTGGTCATCGATTGGCCCAAAGATGCTGGCAATGCCAGCTTTATCATGTTTTTCAGGACTCGCCAATTAGGCTTTATCTCTTCGAATGTCGGCACAAGATGCGGCGAATGCTTGGCCATGCTATAAATAGCCATAGCCGCTCCAATTATTCTTGCAATAAGAGTAGCATAACCGGCACCAACCGCTTCCATCCGTGGAATAAAACCGATTCCAAATATGAAAACCGGATCGAGTACGACATTTATCAAAACAGAAACAATCTGGATAACCATTGGTGTATAAGTATCACCGAGGCCATGCGATATGCTTTGATATGATATAAAAATAAACATGAAAATCATACCCGTCATGATAATTCGCATATATTCATTAGCCAATCCAAGAATTTCGGAAGGTACATTAAGCAATATCAGAATATCATCGATGAAAAATGCAGCAATCAACAGGAAAATCATCGAAAATATACCCAGAATAAATGTATATTGGCCGATTGCTTCTTTTATCTTCTCCGGCTTTTTCGCACCCTTGAATCTCGAAACCATAGCCGTGCCAGCCACCGTGAATCCAAATCCAAAGGATGCAAGGAAAAATATTATCGGAAATGCCAGGCCGGCCACTGCAACAGAAGACCTGGCAGATTCACCCAGCTTTCCAAGCCACCACATATCGGTCAGATTATAGAAGGTCTGCATGAAATTCGACAGCATAATTGGAAGAGACATCTTTGCAAGATTCTTCAGGATGCTTCCGGTTGTTAAGTCTATCGAGCGGCCAGGTTTCATTTTTCCCTTGCGTTTAAAATTTTAACCTCGCAAATTACTATAATCATTTTTAAATGTAAAGCTTAAATTATAGAATTTGATAAATAATCGATAAAAATAGCAAACAGGATAATTCATTTGCCATATGTCGATATTGTTATTTATTTAGTACAAACGTAGGAGGTAAAATGAAAAATGGAATAGCAATAATCTTGATCTCTATCCTTGGAATTTCAGCTATTAGCGCTGATAATGATTCAGAAGGCTTTCGCCTGGATTTGAACTATAGCTGTGGGCTGGAAAATTCACATGGTCCGAGCGAATATCGATTAACTATCGGAACCGATGAAAATGCCACCGGCCAGCTAGATAAGAACCTCGACTCGCCCTCGCCACCGATTCCTCCCGAAATATGCTATGCAAATCTTATCGCTCCCGAAGGCTCACCGCCATTTAATATTCTATGGACAGATATCAGGGCTATAAAAAAGTATCAAAAATGGCAACTCCATTCGATTAGAAATATTGGCGGCGGCCATATTAATTTCGATAAAGAAACAGTACCTGATTATTATACCATTTTCATAAACGGCGCAAATATCAAAAAATTGGATAATCCAAGTGTTCCAGTTAGCGAAAGCGATACAACTGTTATGATCTTTTCGATACAGGATAATTTGGACGATCGCTGTGCCGCGCCAAAACCAGAACAACTGGCAGGAAAGACATTCATCAAGCTATACCAAGGCGATAAGAAAATGGCAACCGTCGATCCTGTTCTTTCTGAAAAAGACAGTCCGATGGTTATTTTCGATACCAATATTGAAAACGGCTTCTATCGCTATGAAATGACAATAGATGATGCAGAGCCATTAAGTGGCCGAATTTATGTACCCTGATTTGTTAATGTTAAAACTATGGGCTTTTGAACCAAAGCGGTTTGTCTTCGAGGAGCTTTTCAATTCCCTTATTTTTGATTTTGTTTAAATTTTCGATATGGGCAATGCCATGTATTGCTTTTATTAGATCGAGCTTTTCACAGACTTTGTAATCGTCACATTGCCAACAGCCATCGATACCTTTCGCCTTAATGCACTTCTTAATCTTACAAAATGCAATGCCACCGCCATTTTGGCAGACATCCCGGCAACGGAAATCGACCATTTCGCCGAGTGTTTTATAACATGTATCATAATCCTTGAATGGCTGATCTTTTTGGATTACAGAAATGATATTTGCAAAATTTCCAAAACGGGTTTTTCTTAAAATTTGACGCAGATCTCGTGCTAAGTCTGCAATTGTGCCGGTATGTGATGGACAAATCACGCAAGGAAGGCCACAATATCCTATGGTATCTTTTAGCTTCATGATTACATTGTTGCAAATACTCATTTTAGTATAAAATTAACTTAAAAGTACAAATAATGCAAACACTTTTTATAGTGAAAGGATTTTAATTTTTCTAAGATATCGGTAGGAATAAGAATTTTTATCATTGAAAATTCTCTACAAATTTGTAAATTAAGAAATTTGATACTTGAATTGAAAATTATATCTAATAAACTGGAGGTTAATATGGCAAAACAAACCTTTGAATTCCAGACACAGACGCGCCGAATGCTGGATCTTATGGTCCATTCGGTATATTCGAACAAGGACATTTTCCTTCGAGAACTTATCTCGAATGCTTCCGATGCCATCGACAAGCTTCGCTTCGAGGCATTAACGAATAAGGAATTGGCATCTTTTACCAAAAATCCGCAGATCAGGATCGACCGCGATGAAGAAAAACGCATTATCTCTGTATCTGATAATGGAATTGGTATGAGCCATGATGAGATAATCGAATTTATTGGTACAATTGCCAAATCCGGTAGCAAAGAGCTTCTGGAGATTATCAAAAAAGCCGAAGAAGACAAGATATCACCGGAGTTAATTGGCCAGTTCGGTGTTGGCTTCTATTCCAGCTTCATGGTTGCCGATGAAGTTTCTCTGATTACCCGTAAAGCCGGCGAAGACAAGGCATGGAAATGGATATCGACAGGCGAAGGTTCATATACAATCGAACCCGCAAGCAGAATGTTACCCGGGACAACTGTTACCCTGAAGCTCAAAGAACCCGAAGAAGAAGAAAAAGACTATACTCAAGAATATATTATAAGAAGCATAGTCAAAAAATATTCCGATTTTGTGGAATATCCTATCGTTATGAAGGTCGAGCGGCAGGAGCAGCCCACAGATGACGAAGGCAAACCAATACAAGATGCCGAACCAATCACCAAAACCGAAGACGAAATCCTAAATTCCCAAAAAGCTATCTGGACAAGGCCACAGGACGAAGTTACAGAAGAAGAACTGAATGAATTCTATAAACATATAGCACATGACTGGACAGATCCGCAAACACATATCTATTATCGTGGAGAAGGCACTGCCCTATTTAGAGCGCTTCTTTTTATACCATCTACAAAACCATATGGCCTGATGTTCCCGGACAGCGACCATGGGCTAAGCCTTTATATTCGCAATGTATTTATAATGAGCGATTATAAAGAGCTTATTCCGCAGTGGCTTAGGTTTATTCGCGGTGTAGTCGATTCCGAAGACCTGACGCTAAATATCTCGCGCGAGAGCTTGCAGCAGAACCGCGTGGTCAAGATTATCAACAAAGCAATAACTCGCAAAATCATCCGCGAATTCGAGAAAATGCTCGATGATGACCGCGAAGAATATATCAAGATCTGGAATAATTTCGGGCAGGTCATAAAAGAAGGCCTTTTCCGCGATATGCGCAATCAGCAGGATATTCTCAAGATTACGCTTCTTGAATCAACGAAGGGCGATGAGCTTACCACATTGAAAGAGTATATCGAAAGAATGCCGGATGATCAGGAAAAGATATATTATATCAGCGGCAAGAAACGCTCTATAGTCGAAAATTCGCCGCATCTGGAGGCCTTCCGCGATAAGGGCTATGAAGTGCTTCTTCTCACTGAGCCTGTCGATGAACTCTGGATAACTTATGTGAATGAATTCGATGGCAAAGAGCTGGAATCTATCGGCAAGGGCGAAGTCGATCTTCATAAAGCTGACGAAGAATCCCAAGAAGACTATAAATCATTGACTGAATTCCTAAAGGGCAAGCTGGAGGATGATGTTAAGGATGTTCGTCTTTCCGGCCGTTTGAAAAGCTCTCCTGCCTGCCTTGTGGGCGAAAAGAATGATATGACTCCGCAGATGGAACAGATGCTTCGCGCATCCGGGCAGGAAGTGCCGAAGGTCAAAAGGATTCTCGAGCTTAATCCTGACCATTCGGTAATAAAGCGGATGAATGAAGTATTTGCCGAAAATCCCGAGAGCAAAGAACTCGCCGACTATGCCAATATCCTCTATAATCAGGCATTATTGGCAGAAGGCGGCCAGCTCGATGACCCGGGCAAATTCGCCCAAAAGCTTGCAGAGCTTATGGCAAAGGCACTTTGATAGATAAATAATAGAGTTCCCAAATTCAAATATGGCTTTGACACTATTTTATTGGTGTTAAAGCCATTTTTATTTTTCTTAACATAAGAGTTGAAAATTCAAGCAAAATTAGTATATTATATACAATGGCCTATAAACCCAACTTCCACAACGCAATTTCTAACTTCTTTAATTAATGGCACTTA
>JBKHBT010000061.1:0-20554 GCA_046542255.1 Candidatus Zixiibacteriota bacterium
TCTAATCTTTGTGTTAAGAATGTTTTCCTGAACTTGCGAAAGAATAAAAATATTTAAAAGTGCATTATTTAGGGCTGGCAATCTGTGTCGGCAGGATTATTTTGAAAATGGCGCCACCTTCTTGTTTATTCAGCGCTTCTAGCTGGCCTTTGTGTTTATTGACAATTATATCATATGAAATATATAGTCCCAGGCCAGTTCCTTTGCCCTGCTCTTTGGTTGTGAAAAAGGGATCAAATATGTGATTTATATTTTTTTCTTTTATTCCTGGGCCATTATCTTCGATACTAATAATGACTTTGTCATCGAGATCACTAGTTTTTATCTTTATAATGCCTTTTTGGGTATCGCTATCTTCTATAGCATGGGCTGCATTTATTACCAGATTCAAAAACACCTGGGATAGCTCGCCCTTGAAGCATCTTATCATATTTTCAGATTCAAGGTACTTCTCTACTTTAGCTACATATTTGATTTCATTTCTTGCGACTGTAAGAGAGCTTTCAATTATTTCATTGATATTAATTTCAGCCATATTATCTTCATTATCCACTCTCGAGAAGCTCTTGAGATTATTAACGATCGACTTAATGCGTTCAAAACCTTCATTGCATTCATCGAAAATATCGCCTACATCTTCTAAAATAAAATCTAATTTAGATTTTTTGCGGTTTTCAAGGAATATCTTTTGTAATTGTTCTATTGAATAATTTTCATCCAAAGCGCTTATCTCGATTTGTGAATCTTCTACATATTTAATCATTTTGGTGACATATTTTTTTAGAGTATTGAAATTACTGCTCACAAAACCAAGTGGATTATTGATTTCATGTGCTATTCCAGCCGACAAATGGCCTATGGATGCCATTTTTTCCTGGCGAATTAGTGAGTTTTGGGTGATTTTCAATTGCTTATTGGTATTGTCTAGCTCTTTTATTATTTTTTTGAGGAGTCTTTGATCCTGGATCTGCTGAGTAACATCACGGATTATTCCTCTGAATGCCAGAATTTCACCATTGTCATCTTTTAGAGTATTGGATGATTCTACTACCTCGATAATATTGCCATTTTTACATTTGAATGAAAAGTGCATATCCTTTACATAGCCATCTTCCTTCATCTTTTTTTCATATTCTATTCTCTTACTGTTATCAATAATAATGTCTTTGATATTTATTTTCATTATTTCTTCGAGATTGTCATAGCCCAGTAATTCTAACCCTGCGCGGTTAATATCGATGAATTGCCCATTTGGTTTTGCAATAAAGATCATGTCATTTGAGTTTTCAAAGAGGCTTCTGTATTTCTCTTCGCTTTTTGCCAGCGCATTTTCGGCTTTTTTGAGTCTGCTCACATCGACATGTGTCCCGATAACTCTAATAGGCTTTCCAGTATCATCAAAGATGCCTTCTCCCCTTGATAAAATATCTATCCAATGGCCTTTTTTATGGCGCATTTTATATTCGATTTCGAACTTGTCTATCTCGCCATTTAATATTTTATTCAGGAGTTTCCATTTTCTATCGCGATCTTTGGGTTTCAAAAGGTTTGCGAGGGTGGAGAAATCATTTGTTAATTCATTGGAATCGTAACCGAGCATTTTTTTCCAGCTTGGAGAATAATAGACTTCATTAGTCTTGACATTCCAATCCCAAAGGCCATCATTAGTGGCATTCATTGCCAAATTGAATCTTTCTTCACTCTCGCGAAGTTCCTTTTGGGATTCCTTGATTTTGGTAAGGTCCATATTGGTTCCGGTAACTCTGATAGCTTTCTCCGACTTATCTCTGGTTATGAAACCTCTTGAAAGGACGGGCACATAATGGCCATCCTTGTGTTTCAATCGAAATTCAACTTCATAGCTATCAATATTTCCATTAAGCTGTTTTTCAAAGAAATCATTTACTTCATCGATGTCATCTTTGCACATAAGTTTTTTCCAAAGATTCTTGTCCACTGGCATTTCATTTTCTTCATAGCCTAGCTGAGACCACCATTGTGGTGAATAATAGACTTTATCATCGATTAGGTCCCAATCCCATGGGGCATCATTAGATGATTTAATAATAAGATTTAATCTCTCTTGAATATCCTGGATTTTTTGCTCAGATTTTTTTCTTTCGGTTATATCAAGATAAGATTCTACGATTCCAATAATATTTCCATTTACATCTTTATAGGGATAAGATGATATTATTAGAGTCTTTGAATTTCCATTATCCAGGACTAAGTCTTTTTCGCATGTGCAACATTTTTCGCCATTTTGGATCAAGTTGATGGGGCAATAGTAATCAGAATTACAATGATTCCCCCAAATTTCAAGACATTTCCTTCCCAATACTTCTTCCTGTTTCAAATCAAATAGGTTGCAAAAATTTTTGTTTACCTGGATGATATTGTAGTTTAGATCGATTACACAAAGTGCTGAAGAAGCATCAAGAATTTGGTTTAGTTCTAAATGTGCTTTTTTAATCGCTTCAATAGCTTTGCGTTTTTCTGTTATGTTTTCTGAGATATTTAGGATGAATTGTGGTTCATTGTTCTTATTGAGAATTGGAATTATTTTTGATCGCAGTGTTTTTATTGTATTTTTATTTTTCCAAAATAATTCTTCATCGAACTCGATGGTATTTCCACTGATTAGCGCAGCTTGTTCATTCTTTGATAATTTATCTGCAACTTTACGAGGGAAGATTTCCTCATTTTTTTTGCCAAGAATTTCTCTTCTATCGATTCCTAGCTGTTTTTCTCCTGCTTTGTTAATTCTAACATAGCGAAGTTCATCAGCTTCTTTTACATAGAGTATATTAGGTAAGTTCTCTATTATCATATTCATGAAGCTATTTGATTCTCGGTATCTCTGTTCAGATACTTTTAGTGCTGAGATATCATGAAAGACCAAAACCACTCCAATCACTCTACCTACACGATTAATTATTGGCGCGGCGCTGTCTTCGATCGGCAGTAATGAACCATCTTTGCGAACCAGTGCGGTACTATTGAACAATTCTATTGTTTTACGTGTTTTTAATACTTTTTTAATTGGGCTTTTTAATGGTTTATTATTTATTTCATTTACAATCTTGAATACCTGGCCGGATGGCTTGTCTTTTGCATCTTCTGCTTTCCATCCGGTCAACTGTTCTGCCTTTTGGTTTATGAATGTGATATATCCATCTTCATTTGTGGTTATTACCGCATCGCCAATGCTTTGAAGAGTAACTGAAAGCCATTCTTTATTAGCTTCTAATTTATTTACAGCCCTAATTCTTTGCAAAATAGTACCTGACACATTGATATAGGTATCGATCATATCTCGCATTGGCAAATCCTTATCTTTATCGATAAAGACAAAGGCAAGGGCAAGAAGTTCATCTGACATTACAAAAGAAAGGCGCCAAACAAGGTGATCTTCAATTTGATTATCCTGAACAAAATTTGATATACAATCATTATCTAATGATGTTTTTAGAAGATGATTTTTAACTAAATCTTCGATCTCGGGTTCTGTGAGTTCTTTAATGAAGCTGAACTCTTGATAATGTATCTGTTTTTTTGTGTTGGTATCATTCTTTTTTGGCTTATTGGATACAGCTGATCGCAACTCTATTGCTTTGCAAGTATCATCGAAAGTAAACATTACTGCGAAATTTGCATCCGATATCCTGATGAGATTTTTGTTTATTACATGATATATTTCTTCTTCATCGAGGGTTTCGATTTCGAATACAGTATCGTATAGTATTCTGAAGGCTTCGAATCTTCTTTTGAATATTTCGATCGACTTTTTTTCTGCTTTTAGCTGTTGCTGTAGCCTTTCCAAATCCATTCTATTTTTGTACCTTCCTTATTAGAGTAAGCAGTATAATCGATAATATTGCCAATGTTGCGGAAATCCATGCTGCCGAGACTGGAAAGAGTTGATTTAGAAGGATTTTTTCGATAAAATACCCATCTTCAAGAATAGGATCTAGAATGTAAACGACAAGAGCCATACCAGGAATAAAGGAGATCAGGATAATCACAAAATTCAAATTTCCTTCTCCGATTTGCCTTAAGGTGCCGAGTATGCATCCTCCATTTAAGAATATTCCAGCTCCGAAAAGTATTCCGGATACTATATTGAAAAAGCCATATCCTCTTATCTGTCCAATTGGTTTTAGGCCGAGATCTGGTGAAATATATCCGGTTATTAAGAAGCCTATCGATGATATTGCAATTATAATCAAAACCATTCTCATAATCCTTTTGCCTTTTCCCATGAATATCTCGCCAAGCCCAACGGCAATACAGAAACCGGATCTTTGCACCAGAACCCCAAATATAATGCCGAATAGAAAGCCAAATATCAAAAGCAATGTAAAACTCATAATTATACCTTCCAGACTATTTTGTAAACGATGTAGGCTCCGATTACAATTCCCGCAGCAGAAAGGAATGAAGATACCGAAAGCATTGGAATTCCCGTAACGAAAGCGGTTGTACATGTTCCGGGATTGAGTGTTATTCCTACACCTATTAAGAAACCACCGAATATGGCTTTGAAAAGAAACTGCTTATTGGGTTTCCTCAAAATGAATTCTCCGCTAGATTTTGCTGAAATCAATGCGCCAGTTATAACTCCGATATTTACGATAATTGCGAAAAGAAATTTATTATTTGCACCCAGTTTACCAATCATGGGCAGAAAGCTGCTTCCGCCGATCCAGAATTTCTTCAATGTTATATACATTATCACATTTACTACTGCAAAAATACCCATTAAAAATGTAGCATTATTAAATATACTGTCTTTTCTCATATCAACTCTTTTTTTCAATTTTGATAATCCAGGATTTTTCTTTTTTATCAATTTTTAGATCCAGATTTTCATACTCGCCAAATTCTTCTTTGACTGCTTTATGGGCCAAAGGGTCGTCCACGATAAAGGTTACAATCTCACCTGGTTTAAGTGTTAGTGCGTCTTTGGCGATGTTCATAACACAGTAAGGGCAAATCATTCCCATTAAATCGACTTTTTTGCTTTCCGCCATCTGGGTAATTTCTCCTTAGCTAATGAGATTTGATATTCGAAGACAAAATTGACTCTATCTGTTTTAGTAAGTCGAGAATGTCTTTTCCATTGGTTCTTATATCTTTAGAGAGTTTTTGAATACTTTTATTATCGGTATCTTCGACTTGCATAACTGTATAGATTACATCTGCGACATATGGCGTGATTTTTTTCGAAAGATAGTTGATAATTTTCTCTTTTACTTCAGAATTCTTCTCGGCTTTACTTCTTAAGTCTTCGAGTTGATAATTCTGTTGCTGTAATATTGTGTTCTGGCTTTCGAGTTCTTTCAGAAGGCTTTTTTGTGCTTGATTTTTCGAATAGAGCTGCAAAGCGTTTCTGAGTACGGGTATAACTTCGCTTTCAACCTTGAACGGTTTGGTTAGATAATAATAAATATTTCTATTGTTTAGAGCAGCCAATATCGTCGATTTTTGAGTATATGCTGTCAATACAAGCCTGATGATATCTGGATATTTTTTTTTGACTATCTCCAAAAGCTCCATACCATTCATCTCGGGCATACGAAGGTCTGTAACAAGAACTGCAATATCTTCGTTTCCCATTATTTCCAGAGCTTCTTCACCGCTATTTGCGAATTTTGTATCAAACGGTTCTTCTAACAACTCCCTTTGCAGTGATTTCAAGATTAGAAATTCATCGTCAACAAAAAGAATTGTACCGCTATATTCCATTGCCTTCATCGTATTGGCTCCTAATTAAATCTCTATAGTTACATAGTTTATCATTCGAAAAGCCATAACTTTCAAATTTGGAAACATCGATTTTTCTATCTTTATAATTTTGTCGTATGAAATTCACGTAATTATTAGTAAAATCTACTGCTTGTAGTAATTTACAATAACAATTATTGTCAAATGATTTTTTATGATGGTTCATAGTGATATCGCAGTTAACATGTGGTAGATTCCATTTATTGAGAAAAAATGAACCAATTTCAGCATGAGTTCTATTATTAAAACCAGCTTTAATTTCGCATTCATGAAAATCATACGGCTGATCTTGCTCCTGAATATCCTTGATTTTTTTATAATCTTCATAAAAATATTGAAGTAAAATTATTTTCCCAATATCATGGGTTATGCCGACTGATTTAAATTCCATTGGAAGTATTTTAGCATAAGTATCTTTATAGTATTCGGTGATCATTCTATTAACAATCAAGGAATGCTTTGCAATCTCTTCGAGTTCAGTTTTTTGTTCTTCTGTCCATTCTAATTGATCTATAAGTGAATTGGTCAAAACAATATCCCTTAATGTTGACAATCCCAGTATGGCGACTGCTCTTGTAAGGGATGTCGTTTTTTTGAACCCATAGTATGCGGAATTTGCAACCTGCAAGACTTTTGTGGCAATCGATACATCTTGTTCAATGATTTCGGTGATTTTTGTAAAGGATTTTTGCTCTCCAATAGCCTGCATCAAGTTCTGGTATATTCCCGGCAAAGTTGGCAATTTTTCGATATTACTAACTATTGTCATGATATCATCGCTATGTAGCTGTTTTCGTAACTGAAGAATATGATCGAGTGTACCGAGAAGATTCTCGGTTTCCCAGGGTTTTGTTAAATATGTTGTAGCAAGGCCCTGTACGATAGCTTGCATTACAGTAGCTTCATCGACAAAACCACTGAGTATAATCCTATCGGTATCGGGATATTTCGTTTTGACAATTTCCAGCAATTCAAAGCCATTCATCACGGGCATGCGAATATCACTAACAACGATATCAATAGGCTCATTTGCGAGAATTTCCAGGCCTTCTTTTGCGCTACATGCGACAAAAAAATCGTATTCTGTAGAAAAAAGTTCGCGCTTTATACTTTTTCTAATATTTTTTTCGTCATCGATAAAAAGTATGCGCCCCGCCTGGATTACTTCATTAACCAAATATAACTCCTTAAGAACATAAATATAGTGATTATGAAAAATCTACAATTTTCATCACTAGTTATATCGGTATAAATCTTGGGCACTTTAAAACGATGAGAAATTAATGATAAATCAGTAGTGTCCCGAAGATTTGTCATTCAAATACTAATTCACTTCTTTTATAAATTTTCTATTTGATGGTTTTAGCATAATTGTCATTTCGATTTTACCCAACAATGGATGTTTAATTTTGTGAATTAACCTCAATATTATGCCATCAAAACCAAAGACTTGCAATTTGCCGATAATCTTATAAATTATATCCTGCAACAATTCCTGTTTTTTCTTCGGGACAGTACTATTATAAAGCAAAAAATTATTTTTTTGCAGCTTATAAAGAGTAATAATCTTTAAATATTATAACGATTTAAGAAATGCTGGAGCATCAAAACCATGCAGCCGGCAATAGATTGAGAATTGTTGCCACAATAAGCGTGGATGCTATCATTATTGCTGCGGATTTAAGCATATCGGCTATTCCCAGTTCTTTAACGATTACGGCAAATGTCGCAATACATGGGAAATACATCGATAATGCCACGGAAGCGACAACGAGTTGCTTGGTAGAAAGCGCAAGTGGCGCCAGCATTCCAACGGCTACATCCTTGCGGAAAAGCCCGATTATCATTGCAGCGACAGCATCGCCGGGTAGGCCCATCAGGTTTTGTATTACCGGCCTTGAAATTCTGCCCAGAAATCCCACTATGCCAAGCGCATAGAGCAAATTGACAATCAATACACCTGCCATTACCCAGGGAACAGCCTCGGTGAAAAATGATACCAAACGCATCCACAGTTTCTTGAAAAGACCCGTGATATAGGGCAATCGATAAGGCGGTATCTCGACAAATATCTCATTGGAGATGCCTTTCACTGTTTTATTCAGAATAATCCCAATCACTATCCAGACGACAAATAGCGTTCCGAAAACCCATACCAGTGCACCAATGCTTTTATTACCCACAAGTGATAAAATCACAGCAATCTGCGCCATGCAGGGTATCGAAATAGACATAAGAGTGATTGCGATTAACCTCTCGCGCCTTGTTTCCAGAAGCCTTGTGCCGAGTACGCCGGGAACATTGCATCCTGCCGAGAGCATCATTGGAATAATCGATAGGCCATGAAGCCCGATCCTATGCATAAATGTGTCCAAAAGAACGCCCAATCTCGGCAAATAGCCGGAATCTTCGAGAAATGACAGAACAAGATAAAATGCAAAGATATACGGCAGAACCATTCCAATCGGCACAAAAAGGCCAGTCGATAGAAGGCCTAGTGATTCGACAAAATCAAGCTCGCCGCCGATTAATTTGCCGACCAAAATATTATGTATCAGGCCACCACTTCCGAGAAGCCCAGAGAACCACATCAGGACAGGCTTCCAAAGCTTTTCGAAAATCGGCTCCAATATATATCCGATAAGCCCTTCGCCTATAAAGCGAATAATCACAAATGCCAGAAAAAGCACCACCGCAGCAATCGGCAATCCGCTTGCCGGATGAATGGTCAGGTCAGCCATTCTTTCCCAGAATGTGTGATGTTTATGCTTCAATTCTACGGTTTCTTCTATGATTTCGCCGATCTTTGCCCAGATATTATCTCTTTCGACCTGTAAATCGGAAATGCCAGGGTCTTCCATGGCTTCGACAAGGTTCTTTATTCCCTCGCCGGTCAATGCAACCACGGGAATACAAGGAACACCAAGAATTTTCTCTAATTTTTCGACATCGACAGATACGCCAGTATGCTTGGCTTCATCCCACATATTAAGCACTATAACAGTGGGAATTTTCCGCTTCAGAAGTTGTAGAGTAAGATTTAGATTTCTTTCGATATTGGTTGTTTCTATTACATTGACGCATATATCGCCTTCTTCGAGGTCATCGAGCATCTTGACGGCGACTTTTTCTGCAGGGCTATCTGGATTGAGTGTATATGTTCCTGGCGAGTCGATTATCTGGACTGTCTGATCGCCGAGTAACATTTTTCCTTGTGCAAATTCGACAGTAGCACCAGGGTAATTGGAAGAGACAACGAATGTATCTGAAAGGCGGTTGAACACTACGCTTTTCCCGACATTTGGATTCCCCAAAAGTAAAACTTTCATCTTTCCATCCTATAAAATGTTAATGATTAGTGTTTGGCGAGAAAAACCATCTCAAATTTTCAATAAAGCTCCTTAATCACATTTAAGGGCATCGACAATAGAGACTTCAATTCTCGATGCCATTCTATGGCCGATAGCTACCTGGATATTATCAACCTTGATCTGTACTGGGCCAGAGAGCGGTTGATTGCATATCTTGACTATTTTTTTGCCAATTCTAATGCCGATGTCTTCGAGTTTTTTGCGCATGCTTTGGCCGCCTTCTATGGCTTCGACAATGCCGAATTGGCCTCGTTTCATCTTATTGACTTTTACTCTATTATTTTCGCTCATTCTTCCTTCCATTTCAATTTGCCCCATAATGTTAGGACAACCTAAACGTAATCAACCGATTAATAATTGTCAAGTTTTAATTGTATCCATCTGAAATTTATTTTATTAGAATCATCTACAGTCAATGTATAACTCGGCACGGAGTAGAGCTAAACTTTCATAACATTGAAGAGCCTGGCTCAATTCGTTTATCATAGGTTCTACATTGTGAAGTTCTCTTGCATAAGGTTTTGGTGTTTTTTAACCTGAATATTTAAGTTATAATGGTTATTTAGAAGCGACATACTCCCGGCTACTTCTGGAGCCTTCGAGAAAAATATCAAAGCCATCTGTTATGATTAGGATATCGTTTTCGAGAAGCTCGCCATCGGATGCTTCGGTCTGGAAATAATCAATGTCCATTTCTGTTAGCCGAGCTATCACTTCTGTATGTGGATGCCCATAGGAATTCGACCCACAGGGTATTACTGCGAATTGCGGTTCGAGCGTTTCGAGAAAATAGCGATTTGAAGACGATGAGGAGCCGTGATGATTGAGTTTCAGGCCATCGACTTCGCCTATATCATCCGCTATCATGCTTTCGATATCGGTAGAAGAGCTACTATTTACTCCATTTAAGTCTCCACCAATGAAATAGTCGAAATCACCATAGCGGACTACAATGCAAACCGACTTATCATTCTCGGAAAGGCCATCGAGGCCATTGCCATTCGATGCCACACATTCGAAAATAACATCATCATCCAGCGCGATAAGATAGCCATCGCCTTGATTTATTGTCATTCTCTTTTCGCCGATTGCTTCGATATAGTCGGCATAGCTTCTTGTAGTGATATCATCGCCGCCGCCATGGTCGAATACAAAGCGTGAGACGGGTATTTCTTCCAGCACCTCATCGATTCCGCCGATATGGTCGGCATGGTAATGAGTTGCGATGATATATTGTAAAGAATCTATTCCCTGCGAGCGAAGATATGGAACGACTTGATTATTTCCCTGATAGTTTTTGCCGGCATCTATGAGCAATGATTTGCCATTTGGAGCAATTATAAGGGTGCAATCTCCCTGACCGACATTTATTGCATGGATTTCGAGGCCATTTATCTCATTTTCTGTTTCCTTTTCGCTACAACCGGCGAAAAGGATTATAATAAATATAGAAACTATTAGCGCTTTTTTACTAAACAACATTTTCAAAACAAACTCCAATCAACTTAAGAATCAATTTACTCTGTATAATAATAGCTAAATTTTTAAACAGCAAGCCATAAAGAAGGATGGCAAAGAAAACATATGAAATCAGTAAAAAATCGGTTTCTTTGAATCAGACAATGCGCTGTTCCGCATTGTCATACTTTTCAGGCTAAAACATCAGTAAAGCCTTTTGCTATATATATTAAGTTTTTTATATATGTTATATATATGGCTTTAAAAGAGAACTTTTATTATAATTATACAAACAAAGGAGAATATATGAAAATAAGCGAACAGATTACATTTATCTACACAAATGACCTCGAACGAACATCAAAATTCTATGGAGAGATTCTTGGTTTTCCATTGGTTCACGACCAGGGCACTTGCAGAATCTATAAAAGCACAGATAAATCCTATATCGGTTTTTGCCAGAAGGATATAGAGATTCTTGCAAGCCATGTTATCCTGACTTTTGTAACCGATGATGTCGATAAGTACTATGAAAAACTCAAAGAAGCAGAAGTAGATATAGTAAAGAAGCCGCAAAACAATCCAGAATTCAATATCTATCACCTTTTCTGCCATGACCCAAATGGATATCTTGTCGAGATTCAGAGATTCAATGACCCTGATTGGAATAAGCTCGAAAGATAGATCGATTATCCAATTATAATATTTGACTTTGTCTTCTTATTGGGCGATAGCAGTTTAGACGTAATATATTAGTCTATAAAAAAAAACACCGGACGGAAATATGCCCGGTGTTTTTTCAATATATTTATATCTCAGCTATTATTTCAGCAGTATCACATTTCGCATTACAGATTCTTTGCCATTGTCGATTTTGATGAAATATATGCCCGAAGTCATTTCATTGCCAGAACCATCGCTTCCGTCCCAGACAAGGCTGTGTTTGCCGACAGGGATCGATAGATAGTGCTTCTGGAGAATGACTCTGCCATTTATATCGAGTATTTCGAGATTCATATCGCTTCTTTCTGGAATATCGAAATCTATTCGGCATTTGGCATTAAATGGATTCGGATAGGCCGAGCTAATCTCGAGAGCATTCGGGATGACATTCTCTTCTACAGATTCGCCCCAGACTTCCAATACAATCGGCACAGAGAAATCTATTGCCTCATGGTCATTTGTTTCGAATTTCAGCCATGCATGGTGAATTCCGCGTGCAGCATGGGTCGCATCGAAAGTAACGGTTACTTCATTAGCAGCCGAATCTGCCCAGACTGTCGAGACTTTCGGAGTTTCATCTATCCAGAGTATATCGGCAAGATTGAAGTATGCCGGTTCATCCGGCACCATATCTTCTGGGATCATGCTGCTTAGGTCCGGCCTTGCAATCGCATATACATTCATATCTTCCGGCGATTCGATATCCGAGCGCCTAATTCCAACCTGTACAGTATCGCCGCTTTCTGAGAAATAAGTATAATGTGGTGTTCCGACCATATCGAAGCCCATATCGCTATCGGGATTGTATTTTAGTATCAGAGCATTGCCCATCGGGAGAGCGCCGAGAGCCACGAAATACTCGGCTCCTGTGCCTTCCATTCCAGTCTCCGGATCGAGGTCGGTGTCCATCATAACGCTGAGCATGAAATCTGAAGTATAATCGCCCATTGGTTCGTGAGCTGTGGTCATAAAGAAGATATTTCTTTCATCCACCTGCGCATAAAAAGCAGAGAAATCCAGAAGGTCGCCGGGTTCATCTGGGTCTGTAGCGATAAGCATCCAATCGCCGGTTGGCTCGTCCATCGGCGCTGTGGTTTTGGCATTCATAAGCGGAAGATTTGAGAGATTCTCATTAAATGGCATTCGATAATCTTCGAGGCTTCTTCGGAAAAGCGGTTCTTCGGATTCTTCGATAATCAAATAATCCAGCCATCCGCTTCCGATATTCTCTACATACATCGTAGTGTCCAAAATTTCACCCTCGTACATAAGAATATCGAACTCATCAGGATAAACAGACAATTCGGCATTGAATGCCATAGCCTGCACTGCCTCAGTTGGCTTAGATTCGCCGCGGTCGTAGATCGATGTGAGCCTATAATAGTAGTATTCGCCATTTATTACATCTCTGTCGAGATATTCGGTATCGCTAATATCTAATGTAGCGATAGGCTCTTCGGGCCATGTCTCGCCATCTGATGATCGATATAGCTTAAAGCCAGTGAACTCTTCGGATTCCATTGGCCGCAATAATCCGCTTTCAAATGGTGATGTCCAGCTAATAGGTATTTCGTTATCGTGGCCATTTTCGGCTTCCAATTCTTTTGGCGGAAGCAGAACCTGTTTTTCCATAATAGCGAAATTATCGATATACCAGCCATCCATAGCAAGGCCTCCATCGCTTGCAAAGCTCAAGCGGAATTTCATATCCTCGCCAATGTAATTTGTCAGGTCGAATGCTGCTGTTTCCCAGTTATCATCGGTCATGCCTGTAAAGCCCCACTCGGAGAGAGAAGCGACTGTCGAAGGATAGCCTTTGACGGGGTGAATGAGATTCCAGCTTGCGCCATCATCGGTGCTAACCTCGATATAGCCCCCATCGTAGGCCCATTCGATTTTCATCCAATGCTGAAATTCGAGGGTTGCCGAGGTATATGAAGCCGTTTCGAATTCTGGCGATTCCAGGACATAATTTGCATTATCGACATAGTCGCCATCCAAAACTGTCCCCCAGCATTTTTCGCCGGATGGTGTTTCCGAAGGCCCGTATGACGGAATTCCCCATTCCCAGCCAGCTGTAGCAGAAAATCCAGCGCCGGATTCTTCGAAATCGAAGAACATACCCGGCACGATTAGAAACCATGCAAAATAATCTTCCGGGAAGCTTGCAATATTGGGTTCTGCGGCAAGGTCATAGGCATCGATTTTGTAATAGACCGTATCGCCAATGCTGAGTCCATCTAATTCTATTTTGCCATCGTATCTTGCTGGAATGCCGGAATAATCGGCAGTCGTATCGGCTGTCATCCTGACAGTATCATAGGCTTCGCTATTTTTGGAATAGATAAGCTCGACATGGCCTATGCCATAATTATCTTCGACATAACAGGCAGTATTGAAAGGATGCATTTCGAGCATCTGGTCGGTGATAAGCTCGCTATATATGGCAGGCATCTGTTCGTCTATGCCGACATCGAAAGATAGAAATTCTTCAGGCGCATCATCCGGGAAGAAATCGAAAGTGCTGGCAGAATCACGCGCTTCGATGAAATATTCGACAGTATTGCCATGAGAAACCGGCGGTATTTCGCCCAAATAGCTTCCAGAGATATCATCATAAGCCATAGTAATATTGCTCCAGCTCGTTTCGCCCGTCAGTCGATAATGCACGAGTATGCTATCGGAATTAAGTGGGAAAATCGAACGGATATTTGCTTCGATAATATATGGCATATCGGTAATTTCTGTATCATGATAAGGCACATGTGTGATTCTGGTTTCGAAATTGCCGATTCCATGACGGCTGAATGCATTAAAAATCTCCATGATATGTGGCGTACCATTAGAAAGGTCGCCATCGTCATCGTCCATTATCAAAACTTCCCATGCAAAGTCATCGAAAGTATTAGGATATGCGAATCTTGCAAAATGTATCAATGTATCGCACCATGTTGTGTCTATGGATGCACGAAGGTCCCAGAATGCGCCACCCATAATCCTGCCATCGGCATGGACTTCGTCTTCCCAGTCATCCGGGAAAACAAGGTCATTATCCATCGTTCTCATCATTCCGCCACCTGGCACAAGTCCGCCATCGCCGACATTGGGGTCATCTGTAATTGTGCATGCGAAATAGTCGGATAGGGCTTCATCTATTGCGCCCGGCTGTCCATTATATGGCAAAAGCTCGCCGGGATATATAAAATGCGTAACGCCATGGGTATATTCATGATAAAATATCTCGGCATAATAAGAAAAATCATCATACCCAGAACCGCCGCGGCCCATGTGTATTCCTTCGCCATCCCAGAATGCATTCACCGGAGTAGGCGGGACAGTATCGCGAACCACGACAGGTACAGAATAGTCCATAGCATCGAATTCCGGGTCGAGAAGCTTATACCAATCATGTATGAATGTTACCTGATAATATCCATTTAACTCCTGATAGTAAAAATCATCATATGCCATTAAGAAATCAAAAGGCGTGCCGGTTGCGATTGTTGTGAATGTGCTGTATTCACCACCAGGCATTGTAACATTGGCATATAGGCCTTCCATCTTCGAATAGATAATCCTATCTCGTGGATCGACATCGAAGCTATAGAATCCATCGACATCGGTCGTATCGATTATGCCAAGATCGCATGAAACAAAAAGATGTGCAAATTCAGTTGTATCCGGGCCGTCATCAGCAACCTGATAGATATATTCGCCATAGGCGGTGCCATTTAGGATATATCGAATATTGTCATAGCTGTCTATTATCTCGCCGGTATTGGCATCCAGAAGCACTCTTGGCCTGGTGGTAGGGTAATCGGTCTTGCCATCTATCCACCAAGCTGGTATTAAATCGTCATCGCTATTTTTGACAATAAAAAGGCCATTTGATTCGGCATCGCATGAAAGGCGGTTTTCGATGCTGCTTATCGCAGTTTGTTCATCTATAGAATATGAAGTATTTACATCGCTTATATCGAAGACATCCGAGCCGAAAAGCACGATATTGCCCGAATCCAGCCTGATATCCACGCGCGAGCCGAGTACGATATAACCATCTTTGGCCTGGCGATATGTCAAAAACCATTTGCCAAGTACATTTTTCGCACTGTATAGCTTCAGATTCTCGATATTCGAGATTCCGAATATTTCTGGATATTCAGAAATAAATCTCCCGGCAGCATCGATGGCCGATTGCCTATTATCTTCGTATTCCCAGGGAATAGAACACAGGGTGCGATGTATTGTGCCAGTTTCCGAATTCTGCCTCGACATGAAAACCTTGCCGGGCAATTGGCTTAGTGCCCGGTTTTGTTCTTCGGTTGTTTCAGTGGTGGTAACTTCGGTATCAAAGCCATAGCCAAAGGCAAAATTGGCAATTAAAATGATCATTAACAATAGAACATGATTCTTGGTCATATCTTCTCCTTTTTACTCTTGTGAAGCCGTATATAAATATTACACATAATATTTGTTCTAATAGCTTTACTTATATTTAGCTAACAAGTATGACAATGCGGAACAGCGCATTGTCTGTCTGCTTCTTCTTATTTTACAATATAAAATATTAAGATTCGATATCCAAGGCATTTATTTTCATATAAGTATAGTGCACTTATTATGTCGTAAAATAGTGGATAATGCCATAGCAACACTCAGGAGCAATACATATAATTCATATAAAATTCAATGACTTAGATGAGTTTTTGAAAATCATTAGACGAGGAGCCATTGCCGAATCGAGCTTTACCTCTATTATATTGCCGAGAAACTGATTCGCAAAGAAGGGAAAATTCCAAAGAATCAGATAATCAAGGAAAAAAAATGGAGTATATAAATTATGGAAGCAACTAAACTGAAATCAAATAAAACACATACAGGCTCATTTCCAAAGCTCTTTGTCGGCGATATCAATATACCCTCTCATGAGATAGGCGATACAGAGAGAAAAGCGGTCGAAAAGGCGCTATACTTAAAGGCAACAGGATATACGATAGTGGAGAAAAAGACAGAATATGGCAAAAATGAAAAGGTCGTCGAGACAGAAAAGCATCATGCGCCGGATCTCTCTGCAATTAAATACCTTCTCGGAAACCGCTTTCCAGATAGATGGCAGGACAAGCCTGATATCGAGAATGATGAAAATCGCGATTTTCGAGTCGTCTTCGGCGAATACGATAAAGACGGCAATCTGATTATCCCCCGCAATATCGACAAACCAAAGCATGAATAGGCGAAGTAGGATAGCCAAAAAGCAAATACAAAATGAAGCGGAATTCAAGCTGATTACACCGCCGCGGGGGCCATTGAAAGAAATTGTATTCGATGATGCACGCTTCAAGGTTGTTGTCTCAGGAAGAAGGCTGGGAAAGACCGGACAGGGACTTCGATGGCTCCTGAAAAGAGCCATAGAATGCCCAAAACCCACCTGGGAAAATTGGTATATCGCACCCTATTATTCATCCGCGCGGGATATTGCATGGCTCAGGCTAAAAGAACTCATCCCGAAGGAACTAATTGAGAAAATCTCGGAAACGCGGTTAAATATAAGTATCAAAGGTGGAGGACGAATCGCGCTAAAGGGTGCCGACAAGCCCGGCTCGCTTGTTGGAAGAGCAGTCTATAGCGCGGTTTTCGATGAATATGGCGCAATGAAATCCGAAACATGGGAATATCTACGCCCGGCATTTGCTGATACAAAGGGCAGTGCTATCTTCATAGGAACGCCGCGCGGCGCGAATCATTTTCGTGAGCTGTATCTGAAGGCCAAATCTGGTGATATTGAAGGTTTCCAGGCATATCCGGTCTATAAGACGATCGATTCGCCATTTGTAACAGAAGATGAAGTCTTATCGGCGAGAAAGCAGATGGACCCGAGACTCTTCAGGCAGGAATTCGAAGGCTCATTCGAAACATGGTCGGGGCTGGTATATGATAATTTTGATATTCATAAAAATGCAGCGCAGAGGTTCAGGCTTCGCGAAGATTTGCCAATCTATATCGGTATGGATTTCGGCTGGGTCGATCCTGCGGTTGCGCTCTGGTTACAATATGATAATGAAAAGCAAATCTGGTACATCATCAGCGAATTCGTCCGTTCTTATACATCGCCTGAGACGCTCTTTAAGGTGCTTTCCGGGGAAGATGTGCAATTGCCGGAAATGGAATTCAAAGCGCCGTGCAGAATCGATGATGTCAAATATATCATAACCGGAAATGAAATGAATATCCGCCGTCAGGAAGCGGGTGGTAGATCGATGAAGGCTATCCTTCGGTCACTGGGAATTCCATCGCATATGCTCAAGATAAAAAGCCCCAGGATTTTCGAATCTATACAGGCTGTGCGTGCCAAAATTTCCGATGCTGATGGCAAACCACATCTTTTCATCGATCCGTCATGCAAAAACACAATCGCCGACTTTATGTCATGGCATTATCCAGAGAAAAATGGTCAAATTCAGGGCGAGCTGCCGGATAATTCGCCATCGAACCATAAACACAGCCATACAATGGATGCATTGCGCTATGCAATAAATTACATTAGTCCGTTAGTTTCAAAAGGCAAATGGATCGGCCTGGGAAAATAGATTTTTACATAATAGAAAAGGAGAAAATATGTCATCAAGGACTTATCCTCTGGAGGATTTGACAATCGATACAGCAAAGAAATTGGCAGGAAATCCCGCTTTGAGCCAGGAGGAATGGATTAGTTGGCTCCGAATGTGGGCCAATGCCGAGCAATCGCGGAAAAGGAAAAAGGAGCTTCAGAAAAGAATCGACTACTACGAGGGCCGGCAGGTAGAATATCTTGCCGAGCTTCTCGACGAGCAATTCAAAGATGCCGAAAGCCTTGGCCTACAGCTCGAATTCACAAATATCGTCAAATTGATAATCGATAGGATTTCGATAATCTATAAATGGGGTGCCAAACGGGAACTATTCGACAGAAGAGAAGGCAAGGAAGTATCATCGAAGGAAAAATCGCTCTGGGAATGGATACAATCATCAGGCAAATTCGCGCGGACGATGGATACAGTCAATAAAATGGTCAACCTGACAGATACAGTGCTTCTTCGGCCATGGTATTCCCAAAAGCATGACAAATTCAATTTCGATATCCTGACACCTGTCGATGTCGATGTGATTCCCGACCCGGAAGACCCGACAGAGGCGGCATCGATATCATATTCGCATTATGACGATAATGCATTTTTCCATGACTCTGTCAAAAAGCGCAAGAATCAGATCGTTTATCATTATTGGGATGATTCGACCTATTTACGATTCAATCCAAATGGCATTATCCCGATTCCCGGAAATCCTGATAATATGAATCCATATGGGATAATTCCTGCTGTGCGATTTTCGAGCCATTTGCCCCTGCGTGGGTTTTTCATCGATAGTGGCGAGAGCCTTGTCAATGCGCAGGATAATATCAATATCAAATTGGTCGAGCTAAATTATCTGCTAAAGATGCAATCTTTCTCGGTGCCTGTTTTAATCGGATACGATCCTTCTGGCAGCGAGCAGATAATTATCTCGCCGGGCGATCCTGTAATTATTCCGCAGGCCGACCGCGATGAACAGCCGGCCGAATTCCGATTCGAATCGCCGAATCCTAATATCGATGCGCTCATGGAAGAGATCGCCCAGAAGGTGCAGCGAATTGCAAGAGTCTATGGCATAGCCGCATCGGATTTCAAATTAGAAGGCTCTGCAAGCTCCGGTTATGCGCTAAAACTTCAAAACAGGCACCTGATAGACCGCTATAAACGCGAATTGCCATATTATGAGGATGCCGAAGCAGAAACTTTCGCAATAGTCAAAAAAGTATGGAACTATCATAGCCAATTCCTGCCGAAGAACCATCGTTTCCGTGGCATAAGGTTTTCTGAAAATACCGAACTTTCCGTAACAATAAATGAACCAACCTATGACGATGGCCCGAAAGAGCTACGCGAAGAATGGAAATTCCGACTCGAGAATAAACTCGCCACAAGGATAGACTACTATATGCAAACAATGCACATGTCAGAAGAAGCAGCCATAGCACATGACGAGCGAGTACGCAAATGGTTTAGCGAAGGCAGTTTATCTTCGAGCTAATAATGGGCAAACAACATTTCGAGCCGATTGTTTTTCTCTCGCCAATAGTGCAGTTTTCTCTGAAAACTGCTAAGCTTTGAGCGCAGTGAAAAGCAAACCACTCAAAGCTCCTCGAAACTGGCTTCTGGCATATACCTGTCCATTTCGCTGAAAATGCAGCCGCAGTATTGCTGGCGATATAGGCCCAATTTCTTAGACATCTCGATGCCTTCTCGCCAGCCCTTGCGGAAATCTTCATAATAGAATTCCAGGTTGAATTGTGCTGCGTATTTTTCGCCAATTTGCCGGATATTCTTATGCTGCTGGTATTTGCTGTATAGAAGCGTGGTTGTGAATGCATCGAAGCCATCGTCTTTGGCGCGTTTGGCGGTTTTGTATAGCCTTGTGTCATAACATGGGATGCAGCGGTCTGGCATTTCGGTATCGCCATCGATCATGTTTTTGATGAAGCCTTCGATATCATAGTCATCATCGATGATAAGCGGCATTTGGGCTTCATTGGCGAAATACATAAGGCTTTCCAGCCTTTTCCGATATTCCTGATAGGGATGAATATTGTGGTTATACCAATACCCAGTTACTTGATGGCCTTTCTCGCGGAGGCTTTTAAGACAATAACAAGCGCATGGCCCACAGCATATGTGCATCAAGATATTCATATGCATATTATAGCTTTTATGATTGGTATGGTCAAGTATTTGTTACCAAATTGGAGTATTTGTTCCCAAATTGAAGTATTTGTTGTTATTTGGTTGTTAAAGTTTTTTTCTTTCTTCTGCTTGATTTATATTGCTCAAATGGTTTCTCGACATGGGACTGTTTCGCGTACCTTTGTGTTAAATCGGGCCTTCGATATGCAATTTCTGGTGAAATTGCTACTCAAGCATCTTTGTTGCTGGGTTTTGATCTAAAGTCCCTCATATGTTATTAGCACAGATTTATTCATTGACAAGTTAAGATAGATTCTATAAAAAAGAATGGGATGTAAAATCGTTGGTCCCTGAATTGAAAAATTCCTGCCCAGACTGAAGGGACGACCATAAGAAAAATTCATGGAATTGTAGGGGCAATCCCTTGCGGTTGCCCATTTCTTGCGGTTGCCCATTTCT
>JBKHBT010000001.1:0-125349 GCA_046542255.1 Candidatus Zixiibacteriota bacterium
TGCGCTGTTCCGCATTGTCATACTTTTCAGGCTAAAACATCAGTAAAGCCTTTTCTCGGCTACTTCGACATGCTCAGCACTCTCTTCTGAGTGATTTCGAGGGAAATAAAGTTTTGTATATTTTGCATAAATTACGATTTATATATAATTTCAATAGAAAAAATATTATAAATTATGCACGGTCCTCGCCTCGAATAAACCTATCTATACCAATAGCAGCTCTGTGCCCATCTGCGATTGCGCTAATAGCATCCTTTTGGCGATTCGACATATCGCCGCCGGCAAAAATGCCTGCCATAGTGGTCGAGCAATACAAATCGACAACTGGCTTGTCCCATTTGCATTGGATCTCGGCAATAAATTCATCGGTAAGATAGCAAAGATCGATATCCTGGCCGATTGCGGCAATCAATGTGTCGGCTTCGGTTGTTCGCATATCGTCTTCATTGATCGTGGGCTTTGGCCTTTTGTCAGGGCCTTGATCTACTAAGATAGCCTTGCTCCAATGAAGCCTAATCCGGCCACTTTCCAGCTTTTCGACCTTTATCGGAATCGCCTGAAATTCAAATTGAACCTTCTCGCCTATAGCTTCGTGGATTTCTTCATCATCGGCAGGCATATCCTGCAAACGCCTACGATATAATACTGTAACATCGGAGCCGAATCGTCTCGATGTCCTTGCAGCATCCATAGCGACATTTCCACCACCGACCACGAGAACCTCTTTGCCGATTTCTGGCGTTTTGCCGAGGGTAACATCCTCGAGAATTTTTACACCAGACATCACTGTTTCTGGTGTCTCGCCTTCGATATTTATCTTATAGGCATCGGGAAGGCCGGTGGAGAAAAATACGGCATCGTGTTCCTTATACAGTGTCGGAAAATCGATATCTACTCCAACTTTGGTATTATATATGATCTCCACGCCAAGTGATTTGATATACTCAATGTCCTTATCTAGCTGGTCATAAGGCAGGCGGTATTCTGGGATACCGTATCGTAGCATTCCGCCAGCCTTTGGATGAGCTTCATAAATAGTGCATTCATAGCCCATCATTGAGAGATAATATGCGGCAGAAAGCCCGCCCGGCCCAGCGCCGAGTATAAGTACCTTCTTTCCATTCGATGGTTCTCTGGATTGAAGGATTTTTGAATATTCATCGCGAGAAACCTGATCGGCGATATAACGCTTCAGCCAACGGATAGCAATAGCATCGCCATTATGAGTTAGTGCGCAGGCGGATTCGCAATTTCTCGTGCAGATTCTACCACATGTCGCCGGGAATGGATTGGTTTTATAGAGCAATTCCAGTCCTTTTTCCATATCATCCTGCCTAATTGCGCGAATATAGTCGGGTATGTCCATATGAGCCGGGCATGATGATACGCAAAGGCCGCATTCTACACATCTGTCGGCTTCTTTCTGTGCCTGATCCCTGGAATAGCCCTTGAGCATCTCAACAAATGATTCAATGCCTTTCTCGAAGGGAATCATGTCCATTTCAACTCGTTTGAAATCCAGAAGTTGATAGCCATCGGCGCGTTTATAGCCCTTTTCATCATTGTCCCATGGCTTATCTTCGGCTCCAGCAATAAACCTGAAAACATCGGGATCGGTGTCTATCCAAACATATTCATTGGACATGCCGAGTGAGCCTGTCGGGCATATATCAACGCAGAGGGCGCACCAGCAGCAGCGTCCATAATCGATTCTTGGACGAAGGCCGCTATCGCCATCTTTTGTCTCGACATCGGAATGATCCACTGGAACCAAATCGATGGCAGCATTCTGGCATATTTCTTCGCAAGAACCACAGCCGATACATTTCTTCAAATCATTTTGATGAAAACCACGATACCTGTCTGCGCCTTCGCGTTCGATTACAGGTTTGCTATAGGTATAGGGCTTCTGGAATGCCCTTTTCCAAACATAAAATGGTGAAAGTATATCCTTCAAACTCATATCAAATATCTCCAGCTTTATCCCAATTTGGGTCAGAGTCCCAGGTCTTGGAATCGATTTTTTTGAAAACCAATTTATCGCGTTTGAAAAGCAAGATGCCTTCATCAGGATACATTATCATATCATTTTCCGATTTGATTCCACAATCTAAGATCACCAGCATTTCATTGCTATCATTTATGAATTGGTGAGCGATTCCTTTTCCAGGAGGTTTTGCAAAAAAATCACCTTTTTTGACTTCGTATTCTTTACCTGAAAGTCGGACTCTGCCTTTGCCTTCGAGAATGATAAAAAACTCTTCCTGATGAGTATGCGAATGGTATTTCGCACTCTTTGCATTGGGCTTGACATAGTCGATATTGATATACATTTTCTCAGAACCGGCCAGAGCGCCGAGGTATTTTGTCATCATATCATCTTCGGAATCCGGGCCGTTTATGAAATTCTCAGGAATATCTTCGATATTGTAAATCTTCTTTTTCATAATCACCTCTCGATTTCTGGTGGATAGGTATGAAGCGAGACCATAAGACCTGCGACATCGGCGATATTGACACCGACAGCCAGATCTTGTAGAACAGCTATTGCATGTGTATAACTAGGCCCACGCACATAGACTCTTCTCGGAAATTCGCTACCATCCGAAGCCATGAAATAGCCATATTCGCCGCGCGTGCATTCGGCCTTCAGGTAAGTTTGCCCGGGAGGAATTTCCCAATGAAGCACATTAGGCAATTGCGTATGATATTCGCCATTTTTTGGCATTTTGGCCATCATCTGGCGAATTAGGCTGATCGATTGATGCATTTCCAAAAATCGAACTCTTGCTCTTTCATAGGCATCGGATTCGGTTCCGGTAATAATATCGAAATCGAGCTGATCATAGACCAAATATGGATTATCCTTGCGGATATCATGCTTTATACCTGCTGCTCTAGCATTCGGGCCTGTAATTCCATATGGATCGATCATATCTTTTGTGATTATGCCCAATCCCTTTGCACGCATCTTAAAGACGGCATTATTGAACATGACCTTATCGATCGTCTCGAGCAATTTCTCGATTTTTTGAAGAACCTTTTCGATCCTGCCTTCGAATTCTTCTGTCAAATCAGCGCGAACGCCGCCGGGAATGATATACATATGATATATTCTTCCACCGGTAAGTTCCTCGAAAAGGTCTAATACAAAATCTCTATGTGTAACTGCCCATTGGCCAACTGTACCCATTCCAAATGCGCCGACCTGGCCGCCGATCCACATCAGGAAGCTGGCGAGTCTTGCCATTTCGAGGGTAAGAGCGCGAAGCCATTTTGCCTTTTCGGGAATTTCGATATCGGCAAGGTCTTCGGCCGCTGCGGCGAAAAGGTATTCATTGAAATCTGGTTCTGGCACACATATTCTGCAAACGATTGGGAAGCATTGGATATAGCGTCTTCTTTCCATCAATTTTTCGAAGCCGCGATGGAGATAGCCGACATGTGTTTTAAGATTGACCACTTCATCGCCAGATAGAACGATTTCAAGAGACATATTGCCAGTTACTCCGGGATGTTGCGGCCCTTGCCAGATTTTGACATATTTCTCGGAGTTTAGGTCATATTCAGGATTTTGGGTATTTGCATGAGGATATTTGCTTCTGTCTGGCTTAAACACTGTCATCCTCCGGATATAGCTTTTCTTTCATGTATTTGCGTGGGTCATTGGTGCTTCGCCCCGGCCTTGGGAAATAGGTCTCTTCGGAATATTTTTTTGTATCGAATTCACGGCGCATTGGTGGGGGGTTATCGCCCCAACTTTCAAGGATAAATTCTTCGTAAACCCCTGGACTACCGGGATAATCCATACCAAACATCTCATGGAGTTCCTGTTGATATGTGCGTGCCTGTTTCCAAAGATGATGGATGCTATCCATAACAGGATTTTCGCGATCGATTTCTACATATACGCCCAGGTCGGCTTTTAATTTATAATTATGAAGCATATAAATCAGCTTGAAAATTCCATCTTCGATCATATCGACCACTGTCATAAAGGATAGATGCGTAAAACCTTCGACATCGCGAAGATGAGTCAGCAGCATGACAAGATGTTCTTTATCGATTGTGATAAAGTGCAGACTATCATGCTTTGGGATGTGGTTTTTTATTTCGAAGAGATTTTCTAATTTTTTTATTGTATTTTGCATTTTATTATTAGTTCATGATTGAATTTTTAATTTTGGGTTTATACTGAAGCGGAGCTTCAAATATCTGTGCGTTATGAAGCGGAGCTTCGTAACGAGAAAACTTAAAAACGACATCATTAAGATTTTCAGCCTTGGTAAGTATGAATTGTGAAGTAAGGCGTGGTTCTGCTTCGCAATGTATATATTGCGAAATAAAAGTAGCCTCATTGCAAAGTTTTGCCCTGGAATACATATTTTGCGAATCAAAAGGAAACTTATAACAAAGCTCTGCTTTTGAATACACATATTGCGAATAAAAAGGAACATCATTACCAAGCTTTGCCTTGCAACGCATATACTGCGAATAAAAAAGAACATTATTGCGAGGCTCTCCTTCGCAATGCGTGGAATCAAAAAGACCCCCATCGCACAGAACAAAAAGCCCCCCATTTCGAAGCACAAAAAGCCCCCCATCGCACAGAACAAAAAGAGCCTCATTGCGAAGCACAAAAAGAACCTCATTGCGAAGCACAAAAAGAACCTCGTTGCGAAGCTCAAAAAGAACCTCGTTGCGAAGCTCTGCTTCGCAACGCATAGAATCCGTGAAGCTCTGTTTCATAAGATAACAATGCTGCATTATATTCAATTTCTCCCCAGCTCTTCTATTTCTTTCTTCCTCATCTTACATCACCAATTATAATCCGGCATATTCCAGTCTTTAATAATCTTCTTTTGATTGGCTTTATACCATTCGAAATTTTCGGCATATTCATCGGCTTTGTATGCTTTGCCCTCGCGAATTAGTTGTTTAAGTTTCTGGAAACCAGCAATAATCGCTTCCGGCCTGGGCATGCAGCCCGTAATATAGACATCCACAGGAATATAGTGATCCAGCCGGTTTATCGTATTGTAGCTATCCCAGTACATTCCGCCATTAATTGTGCATGAGCCAAGGCCAATAACATATTTCGGGCCTTGCATTTGTTCATATGAACGTATAATTCTTTTGATCGTCTTCAACGAAGCATATCCACCGATAACAAAAACACCGCTTTGCCGTGGAGTGCCTCTGGCCTGAATTCCGAAACGATACATATCGAATCTTGCTGTCATAAGCGGCCGAAGCTCGACAGCTCCACATCCTGTCCCGAAACCAAGAAGCCAAAGCGAATTGGAACGTGCCCAATTTAGAAAATCTTCGATAAAGCCTTTGAGATGTTTACTCGGCTTTGGCGGATCCGGGCAAAATAGAGCATCATTTGTAGGATACTCGATCTTGTGATCCGGTTTCTTCTCTGGTTTATTATTTTTTATTTCATCGCTCATATTCTCTCCAAATCAAATCATGAAAATAATTACTGAAATCAAACCAATAATCAAAGGAACCTTAAGATAAAATCTAATCGACTGCTCGACACGGAATCTCGGAAATGCAGCACCGACAAAAACATTCACGAAATAGATAAGGAATGTTTTGACCACCATTTCGATGATATTGGTTGCGCCGCCAAAATAAAGATTCATAAAAAGCACCAGTTTGGCTGCGGTAAATATGCTTCTATTAGTAATAAGCATTCCAAGGTACCCGCTCTGGAACTCGGTCGGTGGGCCGACTGGGATTTCCTGTGGCGCGCGGACTACTCCAAATGGATTATGCATATTCATGCCAAGAAGTGCCAACATTCCAGCTATCATTGCCAGTGGATTTGTTAAGGCTGTCCAGTTTAAGATTCCGCCCTGCTGGGCAGCAACTATTCCGGTTACAGAGAATGTATCATACTGCACGACAACCGAGATCACAGAAAGTGCAAAAGGCACTTCAAAAGCAGTCATCTGTGCAAGGCCGCGGGCAACGCCCATCGAAGAATACGGATGGCCGCTTTCTCCTGCGCCAAGAGCCATCCCAAGCTGGCCAAAAAAGATAAAATACATCACGAGCAAAACATCGCCGGAAAAACTTAAATTACCGAATATAGCAGAACCATAAATAGCCGGAATAAATAAATATGTGCCAACTCCTCCAGCAAGCCGGAAAACAGGCCCAAGATAAAACATAATCCCATGATGAACCGATGTCGTTCGTGCATAGTTCTTAATTATATCAAGATATGGCTGCCAGACAGGGATGCCTATACGGCCCTGGACTTTTGCAATTATTCTCGCCATGATACCATATAATAAAAGCCCATAATTCAGTATAACAAAAAGCGAAATAAGTGCATAGAGAATTGTCTGTCCGATTGGCAAATCCATCATATCCCCCTGAATATTAGATATACTATGCCAACAAATAGCACTATATGAATCGCATAGGTCTGGCCATTGCCTGTATAAATATTACGAACTGCGCTGGCAATTGCATGAACGCCATCGGACACGCCATTCCAAAACCGACTGGCCAAAGGCGCAGCAAGAAAACCGAGTGCTTTTTGATAATGTGCGAAGAAATTATGTGCAAAATGCGTAGTTTCAGGACGGTCGGGCCTCTCGGCTGCATAGACAATATTTAGCTGTCCGATTTTTTTCGAACCGCGATTGACCAAAAGAAGCCATATAAATGCGGCTGTAAAAATCACCATCGTGATAACCATAATGGCTGTTGCATTCCAATAGCCCATATCGCTGACGAAACTAAAACCATCGAAATGCATAGTTGGCTTGAAGTGTATCCCAACCATACTTGAAATAGGTTTTATTATAGTGCTCGGGAAAACCGAAATCACCATAATAGCAGCTACCATAATCATCTGCGGTATTAGTAGCCAGAGATTGGCCTCTTTCAAATCTTGATAGCGCTGTTTGAGCTGGCCCAGGAAAACAGTATTTATCAGCCTAAATAAGTAAAGAAATGCGATAGTGCTGGCGAAAAATGCCATTCCTGCCTGAAGATAAAGGCCGTTTTCGATAAGTGATACATATATGAGCCATTTGCCGCCAAATCCCGAAAGAGGTGGAACGCCAGAAAGCGCAATAATGCCAATAAGTAAAGCGATGAATGAAACAGGCATCTTTTTGATAAGGCCGCCCATTCGATACATCTTTCTTGTCCCTGTACGATAAATAATTCCAGCGGCGACAAGAAATAGTAAAGCCTTTATTATCAGGTGATTAATTGATAAGTAAAGTGCGCTTGTCCATCCGGAATGATTATTCATAGAGAACATCAAAATGATATAGCCGATCTGGCTCATCGAAGAATATGCCAGAAGTTTTTTGATATCTTCCTGAAATACAGCAAAAAGCGCACCGAGAAGCGCGGTTATTACGCCTATCCATCCGATGATTGTCATAATGGATGCCCCGGCAATAGTCATGCCACCGAAGAAAAGGCCAAATAGCATAAGCCCGAAAATTCCAGCCTTGGAAAGAATCGCTGAAATGAATGCAGATGAATCATCTTCCGCCTCGGCATACGCCCCGGGAAGCCAAATATGAACTCCAATAGCAGCAGACTTAATCAAAAATCCAATAGCGATAAGGCTAAATGCCAATGTGCTGCCATTTTGCTGCATAAATTCCATATTATAAATCGGCATAAACATATCACCACCGGATATAAGGCTGAAGCCTCCTAGGATTAAAAAGCCGGCAGCAAGTGAAAATATAATATACGAAAGCGCAGGTTTCAGGCCTTTTTTGCCGCGCAGTACAAGGAGATATGAGCCAATAGTCATAAACTCCCAATATGCAAAGAATTCAATAGCATACTTTGCGAATAAGAGATTCCCAAGAGGAAGTACCATAAGCATAAGATAGATATAGAAGCCAGGACGTTTTTCTTTGCGATACATCGTAGCAAAGGTCAAAATCAGCGAGCCTATTACAAACATCGCGCCGAAAATCAAAGCAACCCCACCAGCTATCATAAAATATGCATAGAGGCCGTAAATAGCTATTATCAACATTGCGAGGAAACCCTTGATCTTGCCATTTAGATTTCTTATCAGATAGAAAAATCCGGCCGCGACAATAGGCGAGAGCTGAATTACTCCCGCTAAATCAAATGATGTACCCATGAAAATGCCAATCAAAAAGATAAATAGCACAAAAAGCATGATAGGAGCGAATTGCGACATTTTTAGATTCGAGCATTTTCCAGATTCACATTTTGTGCCTTTTGCTGCTATTCCCAGCCATCTAAGAAGATATACCGCTTCGAATAAAGAACCGAGCAGAACAATGCCGATTAAAATATAGAGCTTCTGTGCAGAAAAAGCCGTAAGAAGTGCCCATTTACCAAAAAAGCCCGGAAATGGCGGCAATCCGATAAGGGCAAAAGCGAAAATCCCGAAAGCCATAAGAAGACAGGGCTGCGAAGCGAGCTGGCCCCAATTTCGATAGTCTTTTTCCCGTACAATACCGCTGAGCCAGAACATGCCGGCCTTAGCAATGAAATGATTGATAAAAATTCCGCCAAGTATAATGAAAATTGTTTGACGCTGAAGTTCAAACTGGATCGTGAATGCTGTGGCGGCGAGCAAAAGCCCCATCTGAGCAATCGATGAATAACCAAGCATCCTTTTTGCATTCTTCTGCTTGATACCCATAAGATTCGATGCTAAAAATGTTATTAGCCCAATGATAGAAATTATCATCAAATGAGATTTCTGCATAAGTGGCAGGATTTTATAGGCAGCCATTATCATGCCGGCCGAAGTACCAACTGCGATAATCGAAGCGATACCCGGCGATGCAGTTTGATAAACATCCAAAGCCCAACCATTGGCAGGGAAAGGCTTCAGCTCGATAATCAGAGCGATAAGAACCAAAAATAGGGCAGTCATCCCGGCAAGCGAGGTAAAATTACTCGTCTGATTTAGCATAAAATCAATAGAGAGATGGCCGGCTAATCGATAGATATATGCAACACCGATCAAGAAAAAACCAGAAGCCAAACCGCCAGCAATGATATATTTGAAACCAGCAGAAAGTGAATCGCCATCGCGCTTCAAACCAAGAAGACCATAGGTAGCGATCGATGTAATCTCCATGAAAACAAATAGATTGAAAATATCGCGAGTCATAACCATACCATTGACACCCATAATAACCATAAGAAGCAAAACCATGAAGCTTATGTGGTTTTCTTTCAACTGCTTTGCCATGAAAATCGCACTAAAGAATCCCAAAATATTAACAGCAGTAATCACAAATGCTTCGATTAGGCCCAAACGCAAGTTTATGGAAAAAGGCGGCTTGAAACCAGCAGTATAGACATTAACAGGTATCGCGCCACTGGCAAGTTCCCAAAGCCAACCAATCGATAACCAGGAAATAAAACCAAGCCCAATAAGTAGAACAGTATAAGAGAACTTTCGTCCGATTTTATCGAAGATAGAAAGCAAAAAAGCCAGCAATAGGGCGATTATGAAAATGTAAATAGGGCTTACCATCGAAGTTCATCCAATTCGTCGATGTTTAGTGTTTTCTTTTCATTGTATATTCTAATCACAAAGCTCAGCATAAGAGCCGTAACTGCCAATCCAATAACGATAGCCGTCAGCACAAGTGCCGAGGGGACGGGATCAACAACTTTCTGCACGGCATTTCCCATTTCGACAGCTTTATCCAAAATAGGTGCAGTCCTTCCATTGATATAGCCGATCGATACGATAAGCATATGGATTCCTGTATCCATAATCGAAAAGCCAATAATAATTTTGATTAGATTCTTCTGGGTTAGCATTCCCCAAAGGCCGATTAATACCAAAAGAAGGCCGAGTATAATAACCAGTGTCATTCCTTGGCCTCCTCGTTTTTTAATTCGGCCTCATCATCATCCTGTGAGAAGCTATCTAAAATACCAGTAAGCTCCGAACCCACTTTAAGGCCTATGACAGAATAGATTATGCCAATCGCCCCAGCCGAGAATAGCTTGCCATATTCTCCCAGCACAATGAAACGATTGTCCAAAAAACCTCCAGCCAGAACAAGGCCCAAAATTCCCAAAACCACGAAAGTCGCCCCAGAAAATCCTTCGAGTACATTCAAAATTGAATGATTGGGTTTATAATCAATATTTGAAAGCATAAGCATCAAAACACCGGATGCAATCACAACACCACCCTGAAAACCGCCGCCCGGCGTGAGATGGCCATGCGAAAAAATATAGACACCAAAAATAATAAGTAGCGGATATAGAAATGCCGAAGCAGTATGTAATAGCTCCGATGCCGGCCTTTTATTATTTTTGCCGGCCTTTCTTTTCTTGCGTCTTAAAAGGAAAGCTATTCCAGCGGTTGCAATAAATAGAACAGTAACCTCACCAAGCGTATCCAAACCACGATAGGTTACTATGACTGCCGTAACAATATTTTGAGCTCCCAGCTCTATCGGCGCAAAATCGACATATTTCTGAGCCACAATATCCAGATTTGTAAATGGATTAACTTGCAAAACAAGAGGAAAGAAAATAACAGCCATCAAGACAAGTGCTGCAAAGACAAAGAGCCTCTTAATCATCTTCATCCTCCCTGTCGATTTCGTTAGCACCCTCGGATTTGACTTTCTTGAGAGTGTATAAAAATACGATAGTCGTAAGCGCAGAGCCAATTGCTGCCTCTGTCATAGCAACATCTGGCGAAGCGAGAAGAATATAGATAACACTTGCAAGCAAGCTAATCACTCCAGCAGAAATAATTGCTACAAGAAGATTCTTAGCCCGAATAGCATAGATTGCAGCAATAACTATAAGAACTCCGATGACAGCTATTTGGATCGTAAAATCCATCAACAGCGCTCCTTATATCCTATATCATCATCGTCATCATCTTTGTTTTCGATTTTATCGGTTCGAAGGCAATCATTGACAGTTTTCGGCGAAAGCTTTGTTCCAGCAAAATGTGCAGCCCTTGCAAGCGCATGAGAAGATACAGGATTGGTAAATATTATAAATAATACAAGTAAAATAATTTTCCCAAGCCAATGAGGATGCGCAATGCCGATGCCTAATAAAAACAGCATACTTCCCAGAGTGGTGGCTTTGGTACCGGCCTGCATTCTATTGTAAACATCCGGCATTCTAAAAACGCCCAGTGCTCCAAGAAATAGGAAAATCGAGCCAAATAGTGTTACTATCGAACCGATTATTTGATGCATTTCGCTCATAATCCACCTTCCAGATAGCGCGCAATAGCAATAATACCCAAAAAGCTAACCAGTGCATAAACCATAGCGACATCAAGATAAATTACACGACTCTGGCAGCAAGAAATAAATGCGATAAATGAAATAGTAATAATCGTCATTACATCAAGAGCGACCAGCCTGTCTGCCGAAGTAGGGCCGCGGAGTAGCCTTAGAAAGGCGATGACTATTGCTATCAAAGCTATAGCGAATGATATTTTAAAAATCAACTCACCCAAAAATTACCTCCAAAAACCGCTCGAAATTATATACGATTTTCTCCGTGCTTTCCTGAATATTTTTGCCCTGAACATCGATCCAATGTATATAAAAATGCTCATCGACAGTTTCAACGGTAAGAGTTCCGGGAGTGAGAGTGATCGAATTTGCCAGTACCAATCTCCCTAATTTGCTCTTGAGTTTTGTCTGGACCTTGACGATTCCCGGATTAATTGGAAGCTCCGGATTTAGGACACGAAATGCAACATCCAGATTGGATTTGACCAGAGCAAATATAAAAAAGAAAATATAACCGATTAAATAGATAAAAGACTTGGGACTTAGGTTGATTTCTGAAACGAGGCAGGGAGACCCAAGCGAAATAAGAACAATGAAAACCGAAATAATCGCACCAGCAATGATTTCATGATTATTAATTGGATAGGTGAGAAGTATCCATACAGCAAAAAGAAACAATAGCATCAAAAGGCGCCCAAAAAAAGCTTTCATAAAAAACCTTTAGCTAAAATTAACAATAGCTCCCTTACTCAATATACTAAAATATACATCAAATTTAGTCTGTCAAGCACAAATTAACATATCTGCATATCTAGATATGATAATAGGTAAATTTAATTAGTCTCTACCTTCCGAGAAAGGTAAATATTCTTGCATAGTTATTCCAGTCTAAGCAATTAATAGAGCTTAATTTGACCAATGCCCTGAAATTTTATTCTCAAGAATATAAATAAAACATAGATGCGATCAAAGAAATTTTAAGGATGTTTCAGCTTTGAAGTATTACAGTGCGTCATTGCACATTCTCTAAATATACTTACCAGTGATAGAATATAAATAATCAGCAGAAAATATAAATTAAGTGACCTAAATAAAAAGTAATTTATTCCATAATGATTATATTTAAATGGCCAACTTGCTGATACTAGCATAGCAAGAACAAGTGTTATGATGATTTTTTTCCATGAGCCTTTATCTATGAGATGTTTAGCCCATAAAAGCAGGCCAGGGAAAATAAATATTGTATGAGTAACATATGTAACTGGAGAACCTATTGTCATAAAAATCAAATATGGTAGCAGAAGCAGCTTGTAAACCTCCCTTTTACGATATTTAAGATGACAAAACACCAGCGGAATAGCCAGAACGATAAAGCTAAGGTATGTCATGAAACGGATTCGCCCTTCAGCAAAGCCAAATCTTGCCCAGAAACCATTTATCGAACAATTTGTGGCAACGGAGATATCGAAAAGATCGGGGATCTGAGAACCATAACCCAAAAACCTGGAAAATTCGATAAAGTCATGGATTGCATTCAGGCTATTTTGAAAGAAAAGAAGCGGAATAGTCAATGTGATTATTCCGATGATTGCGCCGATTATTACTTTGAATTGTTTATTAAGCAGAAAATATACAAGCAATCCAAGCGGTGTTGTTTTAATCAAAATTGCTGGGGCGAGAGCTAATCCAGCCCAAATTTGATTTTTTTCAGATAGGCTTAGATAAATCGAGGCCACAATCGAAGCAAGAACCAAAATATTTATTTGTCCACAGCGGATATTACTGGCAAAGGCTTGAATCGCAAAAAAAAGCAAAGTGATCAGAATAAATGAAGTATGAGCTTTTATTGTTTTATCATCGAGAGATTTAAGAGTTATTTTCAAAAGTAATGCATATAGTAGAAGCGTCATCAAAATCATTATTAAAAGCCAGGACTTATGTGCCCAGTTTGGTGATAAAGAAGCGATGGGTATTAGATAAAATGCTGTATGTGGTGTATATAGATAAGGATAGACTCCATCATCGATACCTACCTCCTCAGCTTTCTTCTTGAGATTATCCTGCTCATAGATATTGTCTCCATCCATCAAAACCCGGCTGCCAAAATAGAAACTTCTAAAATCCAGAGTAATTATATTTTCATGGTATCGCATTTTGAAAAGGAAGATAAAAACAAGAACCAATAATATTATAAACAATTTATGTTTCGATATCTGCCTTCTCATGAATAAAAAATACGATAAAATTGAAATAAGACAAGCCAAATTTTAAATACAATAGTCTTCTTACTTATCCTAAAAAGATAAAATCAAACGATTCTTAATGTGCCAATTCTGTTAATAACCGCACAGGAAACAGTTTTTCCAAGCAGAGCCGAGGGCTAACGCTAAAAACCGATCAAAACAACCTACAGAATTTAAACCATGATTTCTCGGGATATGAAGAATTTCTCTTGATGAGGAAATGTAGGGATTCAGTTTCTCTATTCTCGTCATTTTTTTTAATCCAGGTTCGTATTTCTATTTGAGCTAGATACGGACGGTCAAACCATGCCTACACGAAAACAGCATTTTATGGCTTTCGAAAAAATCCAAATTTTGAATATGTAAAAAAAGGATGCTATTCGGGTAGCTTCTCCTCAACCTCTTCCTCAGAAGGAATATGATCCAATGCCAGCTTGCCCTGTTTTTTTGCTATCATATTATCGATAGCAAACATAATTCCGCCAATTATTCCGCAGATAAGACTAACAAATAAGAATAAGGCTCCCACAAATGCGCCTTTGGCATCGGAATAGCCGAATAATACAAACAATTTAGCAAAACTTGTCTCGCGGATTCCTATGGCATTTGGTGCAGCTGGTATCATCGAGATTGTCCAGACAAGAGGCGCAATAACGCACATCTCGGCAAATGTAACATTAGAATCGATAATCAGGCTGGCAACCCAGACCGAAAATATGATAGACATCTGATAAAGGACTGACATGCCAAAACCTGCTAATAAAGTCATTGGCTTTTGTCTATAGCTGGAAACCTGTGCGGCAAAGTCGCTGAGTTTATCAGCGATGCCAAATGGCAAGAATGCAAAGTATTTCTTGATGAAATCGGTAAGCCTCGGCATAAGAAGTATAAAAATTATGATCCAAAGCCCAAGATTAAGGCCTCCAATAATAAGCATCAGAACCTTCGGTGTTGGAATGAAAAGCATAAACAAAAGGCCGATAAAAACAGTCGCCAGAAGCCCCGATATTCTTTCTGCGAGAATAGCAGAATAGCTTCCCTTAATATTTTCAGACCTTTTCCCGGCTATCCATCCACGCATGACATCGCCACCAACACCGGAAGGGATGAAATTATTGAAAAAGTAGCCAATATAGTAGAGCTTTGCATACAGCAGATAGGACAGGTCAATATCCATTCCCCGGAAGAAAATGATACTTCTGAATGCGCCAATGAAAATCGTCAACATGAAAACTACGGTAACCAGGACAAGATCCCAAATATCGAGGCCTTCCCATATCATCTTGACTTGCTCGATATCGGTAGTCTTGTACAGATAGATTATCAAGCCCATAGCCACAAGTATCTTGGCTGTGGTAATCAGGATTTTGCGAGTTTTTTTATTCATCGATTAGATTGGGATAATCATATCCTCTAATGACTTTGTGAAGCTTGTGAGATTTTCAGCACCGTCTTTTCGAATAACAACATCGTCTTCGATACGCACGCCACCGAATTCAGGGATATATATGCCCGGCTCAAAAGTCATCACCATACCATCTTTAAGAACTGTATCAGTCTTTTGGCTCATCACCAATCCATCATGAACATCCAGGCCGACAGAATGGCCGAGAGCATGGCCAAAATATTCGCCATAGCCGGCATCTTCGATTATTTTCCTTGCGATACCATCTATTTCTTTGCCGGATTTTCCTTCTTTGGCAGCAGCAATAGATTCCAATTGGGCCTTCAGGACTGTTTCATAGATTTCTTTTTGGGTATTATCCGGTTCTCCGATTACAAAAGTGCGCGTAAGGTCGGATGCGTATCCATTATAGTAATGGCCGCAATCTACTGTAATAAGATCGCCAAATAGAAATTCCCTATCGCCGACTCCAGCATGAGGCTTTGCGCTATTATCGCCGGATGCAACAATTGCAGAGAAAGATTCGCCATCAGCACCAAGTTTTTTGGCTATGTATTGTAATTCGGTCTCGTATTCGCGTTCTGTAATGCCTGGTTTGATGAATTTTTTCATCTCCTCGAGAGCCTTCTCAGTTATCTTAACAGCCTTTTGAATATTCTCTATTTCATCATTATCTTTGATACCGCGAAGCTCTTCGACCCATTTTTTTATAGGTATCAACTCGATATCTTCGAGATTTTCTTTGAGCTTTTCGTATTTACTGACTGTAATATGATCAGCTTCGAATCCGACTTTTCCTGATATTTTAAGGTCTTTTAATTCATCGATGAGATTTCTTGTTGCGACTATTTTCTCGAATTCATCCGGCACCTGATATTCGACCTGCGTTTTATATCGAAAATCTGTATAGAAATATGCCTTTTCATCTGTTATCACTATTATTGCATTTGAACCGGTATAATTGCTAAGGTATCTAATATTCTTGAGGTGGCTAATTATAATAGCATCGAGTTTTTCTTTTTCGAGTCTTTCTCTTATCTTGTCTATTCTCATCGAATCCTCCATTTATTCTGAGGCCTGAATCAAATTTTCGAATAATGTAGCGTATTTTTTGCCATATTCAAAGGCTTTTTTGAACATTGTATTTTTTATCTTTTTAGGGTCCTCATCAAAATCAGGGAAAACCAGAGGCTCGTAATCATCCATGAAAATCGAGTCATAGAAATACTTTACTGGTAGCCTTATGCATTCGAAAACTTTCTTCCCGGACGTACCGGCTATTGCTATTGTTGCTCCCAGTCTTTTATGTTCTGGTTTTTGGCCGAGTTTATAGCGCCTTGCCCAATATGGCTGAAAACGGTCGATAAACATTTTGGCGTGTCCGGGAACCGAGTAAAAATAGACAGGTGTTGCGAATATAATCCCATCGGCACGGTCGACTAGCGTGTATAGCGTATCCATATCATCGCGAATCACGCAGCTTCCGGTATGCTCACAGCTTTTGCATCCGGTGCAGGGATTAATCGAATAATCGGCAAGAAAAATCGTTTCACTTCTATAGCCCATATTTTCGGTAGCCTGGAGAGCTTCTTCTAAAAGCCGCCCAGAATTGGAAAAACGGCGTCCCGAAGCCATAATACCAAGAATAAAACCCTTATTGTTCTGTATGTTTTCATTTGACATAGTGACCTACAATGTTTTATTTATGTTGATTTTTAATTGATCCATTGTATAATTAAGATAAGCAATAACCTAAGGATATGCAAATAGATAATTCACAGGAAACAATAGATAAGAGAAATATTGATGAGGATTTTGTTGTATCTTCTGCATGGTGGGTTAGTTTTGGCACTTTAATATCTCGGATAATGGGTCTTTTCCGCCAGGTTCTTATGGCAAGCATCTTTGGTACTGGAATGGCAATGGATGCTTTCCGAGTAGCTTACAGAATTCCAAATTTATTAAGAAGAGTAATAGGAGAGGGCGGTTTGACTCGTGTTTTTATGCCGGTTTATGCTGGAATTCTCGAGAAAAAAGGCAAGGAAGCTGCTGATAGGTTCACATCGTCTTTGATGATAGTACTATTTGTTTTTTTGATCATACTGGCTTTTTTCCTTTTTTTTGCAGCACCAATTATTGTGCCATGGCTCGCTGATGGATGGAAAGATGAACCCGAGAAAATAACGCTTGCCATAAAAATGTTAAGGTTATTTACTCCATACATTTTTCTAATTAGTTTTTATTCGCTTTTTATGGGATATTTGAATTCCAATAGGCGCTTCTTCCTGCCGGCAATCGGCCCTGCTTTTCTGAACGGTATCTGGTTTTTGGGAATGATTTTCATTCTTTTCAAAATGAAAAATTTTGACAATGTTGAAAAAATATATGCTGTGGTTATCTTCCTTTTGATAGGAGCTACTGTCCAATTTTTGATTCAAATTCCAATGTCTAAGAAATATGGAATATTCAAAAAACCAGCTATCAAAGAAGACAAAGGCAATATTACTGAATTAGGCAGGCTTTTATCCCCTACATTATTTTCTGTTGCTGTCGGGCAAATCAATATGATAGTCGATGTTAAATTGGCTTCGAGATTGATGGAAGGAAGTGTTTCCGCTCTCAGTTATGCCAATATGCTTACGACTTTCCCTATAGGTATCATAAGCAAAGCAATTGGTACGGCATCATTGCCATCACTCTCAAGCTATTCTGCAAAGGGAGATATAGAAGGCATGACTTCCATGATAACCTATACACTGCGCCTTGTTCTTTCGCTTATGATTCCGATAGCTTTTCTTGCTTTTATCTTTCGCATCGAAGTTATAGAATTGCTATTCCAAAGAGGGAATTTTAGCGCCAATGTGAGTACTCCACTGACGGCATTTGGTTTTATGGGCTATATCTTTTCAATCATAGGTTATGGTGGATCTAATATCATGATACAGGGCTTTTATGCAGTCAAAGATACGAAGATACCTGTAATTGGTGCAGCGATCGCAACAGTTACGAATGTTGTTCTTAATTTATTATTCGTAGGCCCGCTAATACACGGTGGCCTTGCAATTGCCAGTACTATAGCTGGTTTTGCATATCTTGCATTTCTGATTATTGTATTCCAGATCAAAATCGGCGGGCTAAAATTTGGAAAACTGATTCGAAGGTCGGCTGCATTTACGGTTATATCGCTTGTTTCGGGAGTTATTGGCTGGCTTTTTATCCATCCTGTTAGAGAATATTTAGTCACTTCTGTATCATTAATCGATAAACTAATCAATTTCTTTGTACCTGCGGGAATTTCAGTAGCTTTAATTATTGCCATGTATCACTTCTTTGGCTTTCAAGAGTATAAAAAGCTATCGAAGCCACTTATTAGAAGGGCAAAGAAAATATTCAAAAAGTCCCAGTAATCTTATTATGATGAAAATCAGTCGACAATTTTAGCTCTTCGAGTAGATTGAAGACAATAGGGCAAATAGCTGCCATAGCAGACATCATATTGGTTCGATTTGTGAAATCGGGTTTATCGATATATGGAAAAGCACGGCAAGCCAAAGGCCTTTCGGCATATATTTTGCAAAAATTGCCATCCAGATAGCGGCAGGGCGATTGTTTCATATACATAAGCCCATCATCGGTATCGATTTCGGTATATTTCTTTACGTATTTTCCTGGTTCTAAATTTTCCAGTCGGGATATTCTTTCTACATCGCTCTTTGTTATAGGGATTTTGAGGATATGGCAACAATTACCACAATCGAGGCAATCGATATTGGCTTTGATCTCTTTATCAAGCTCGCCTACCATCGCATCGATTCTTTTGGGATTTTGCATTTTCAAAAAGAGCTTGAATTCGATATTCTCTCTAATTTTTTCATCTGATAGTTTTTCTATTTGGTCAAGGTTTTCGATATATTTTTTCATCATCTACGGCCGATTTTGATATTCCATGTACTGTATTGTTCGGTGTTTAGGAAGCCATATGACAATTCAATAGGCCCGAAAGGCGTTAATATGCCGAGAGATAGGCCTTCGCCTAGATGAAGTTTTTCCAGTTTTAGCTGGTCATCTTTTTCCCAAGTTCTTCCTATCGATATTCCTGTTTTCAAAAAGACCGGGAAAATGCCATCATAAAGCCTATAGCGCAAGTTTAAGCCGGTTGAAGCATAGCTATAGCCACGAAGCTCATCGCCTCTTAAACCCCAGAAAGGAACATGTTCATCTATTCTAAACTGCATGTGTTCGGGTACCTGGCCACCGCTGTAACCACCTGTGATATGAACATGATAATTCCAGTCGCCACCCCAAAAATCATAGTAGGACTGCAAGGATAAATACATTCTATAATAAGACTGCTTACCACCGGATACATCCTGGCTCATAATATATTCAGAAATGTGATATTTGCCTTCTGTTGGGAAATCCCTTCTGTCATAGGTATCCAGGATGGTTCGGAAGATTAGATTTTGTGTTTTGTATTCTTCAGAGAAATCTCTATCTGGTGTTTCTAATTTTTCATCATATAGAGAAATACCGAAAAAAGATGTGCCGATTCTCTGAATATGCTTACCAAATAGTAACTCTGCACCGAATTTCTGATGATAATAAGTTTCATCGATAGTGAAATCTTCGAAATAATCAACTCTTTTTTCCTGGCCATGAAAAGTAAAAATTGATGTCATATAGGATTTCCAGATTTTATCCGCTGTGTGCTTTAAGTGAAAACTCTTTTCCCAATCGCCATATTTGAATCCCGATTCGATTCTTTGTCCTATTCCCAGGAAATTATCATCTGCTATAGTGAGTCCAAATGTGCCATTTCTATATTTATCAAAATAGCCTCTTAAGCCCAACATGACATGGCTCTTCTCTCGAACAGTGAAAGTGAGCAAAGCACCGTTATTGCCTCTTTGCAGGTCCTGATAAAAATCATCGAATAGATCAGTAGATTGAAGATTAAGAAGGCCTTTTTGAATGAGTCGGCTCTTATATATGGCTCCTTCCTCGATCGGCAAAAGGCTTTTGATATACCATGTTTTAACAGATTGATTTCCTATTATTACAATCTTCTCGATTATGCCTTCATCGATTGCCACATAAAGGCTTCCATCTTCGGAATAGGTAGCCTTTTTGATTTGTGTCAATAGGTAGCCATCATCATGAAACCTTTGGACAAGCTGGTCGAGGCCTACTTGAATATTATATAGATTGGTATTGCTATCCTCTGGAGAGGGCAGGTATGAAAGAATCGTTTCCAAAGGATATGCACCGTGAGAATCGATAGTTATTTTTCTTAGTGGAGCTATACCTACCGTGTCTATTTCCAGATTATATCTTTTATTACCTATGGACAAAAGCCGTGCAGATATATTTTTGTATTCACCTGAGCTATAGTTTTCGATTAGTTTGGTTACTATTTCGTTGGTGGATATGGTGTTTTTATCAAATTCTATGATACCTTCTGGTGATATTGAATTTATTATCCACTTTTCATCTGATTTTTTTTCTGTCTCGATTAGTTTTCGCAATTTTGGTATTTGTTCTTTCGTGGCTCTATAGCCTTTTTCTATACCATCATCGACATTTTGGAAATCGAGAAGGTATCTGTCCTTTATATCTGGAGTAATCACAATATCAGAAAGCTCGAGTTCTCTTCTTTTTTGCTCTTCAGCCATTATAGTGGTTGTTTGTTGTAGTACAACGAGGGGCGTTTTAAGGTCTTCAGAATTTCTAACGGGGTTAGCAGTTACATCGACAGCGATTATAATATCAGCCCCTAAAGAATCCGCGATTTCGGTAGGGATAGGGTAGCGAAGGCCACCATCGACTAATCTATAATTCTCAAATTCAATCGGTTCGAAATACAAAGGTATAGACATCGAGCTGCGCACAGCAAAAGGAAGATTCCCCTTATCGAATATAATTGCCTTACCGCTGGCAAGATCGCAAGCGATCGAGCGGAATTTCGGGTCTAGTTTATCGAAATTTCCATCTGATAGATAATTAGCCGGGCCGAGAATTTCAGTGAGTTGACTCTGGACACTGAAGCTTTTGGTATAGGCGGTTGGCAAGCTTATTATATCATCGCCGCCCAGACGCAGCTTCAAGATATAAGCACCATCATCAAGTTTTTGTGTCAGAAACTTATTAATTCTATCATTACTCTGTTCGAATAATTGTTTCCAATCGATTTCTTTGAAAAAATCTCTCATCTTCTCAGAATCATAACCGGCTGAATATATCGCTCCCATTGTTGCACCAATAGAAGTACCTACGATTAAGTCGATGTCGATTTTTTCTTCTTCGAGAGCTTTAAAAACGCCGATATGTGCCAGCCCTCGACTTCCGCCGCCAGATAGGACAAGCGCTATCTTTTTATTATCACTTTGAACAAAGGGCCTATCAAAGATTCGAGTTGAGTCTTGTTGTATCGGAATTTGAATTTCAATAGGATCGGACAATAAAATCTTTATAGATATGAGTATGATCAGAAAAGAAAAAAAAATTATACATTTTCTCATAAGGCAGCAACTTTATTTCTAATTTTCTTCCGGAGGCTCAGCAATCCGATATAGCGCTTCTTCAGACATTTGACGCACAAAAGTGGAATTATCATCCATGCCTTTTTTGATTGTATTTGCAATTTCATATATCCCACGATAATTGGAAAGAGCCTTGTATGCAAAGCCACGCGTGAGATGATTTGGGCTTTCTGTCAGGGATAGTAGATTTTCTCTCGAAGATTCCGCACCGATTTGTCCTATTGTCTCGATTATATGATATTTGGTCATTGTTGTATCATTGGCTAATCGCTTCTCCAATTCGGGCACAATATTTGTATCTCCAATCGATATGATAGCATAGCTGGCTGAATATCTGACAGAATAGTCATTATCGTACAATTTTTCGATTAGTTTATCCAGTGCTTTAGAATCACCAATTTTCCCGGCTGCGATTGCTGCACTTCGTCTAACCGAAGCAACCGAATCATCAAGAGCAAGTAATAGATTGTCTAAAGCTTCCTTTTCTCTAATTTCGCCAAGAGCATAACATGCCTTAGCACGAAGTGCTGGAGATTGTCCACGCGAGGCCATCATAAGAGAAAGCAAAGCCCTATCATCGCCAATTTCTCCCAATATCTTTGCAGCAAGCACCGCATGTTTTGGATTACCAGAGCTTAGCTTGGCAAGAAGCGGCTCTACGGCATCATCGCCGATCATGATAAGGCCTTTCTCTATCGTCCGAATACGCCGAACATTTGTCCTGTCAAATTGTCCTATAAGATAGATTGCTGCATCTTTGCCATAGGATGCTAATTTATTCAGGGCTTTTTCCTGTTTATCATAGATGCGGACATCGCCAGTCGAAGCGATAAGATATTGCTCTTTGATTTTCTCTTCTTTGATTGCAAAAAGGCTAAAAGCCAAAAGAAGAAATAGAAGAATGTGAAATAGCCTCAGTATTTTTTGACCTCCTCTTCACCATTAAGAACTCTAAGAACGCCCAGAGTAAGTCCTTCCATTTCATCCTCGCCAGCGAAAACCTCGACATCAGCAATCCACTTGATTTTCGGGATTATTATACCCAGCATACTTTCATTGTATGCGATTCCACCGGTTAGTAATATAGCATCGACATCGCCATCGAGAACCGCAGCATATGCACCTATGTATTTAGCAATCTGATATCCCATGGCACTATAATGAAGCCGGGCTTTTTCATCGCCATTATCGATAGCTATTTTGATATCCCGAAGGTCTTCTATTCCGAGATATGCATGCATTCCGCCCTCTTTGATAAGGCGTTTTTTCATAGCAGGATAATCTTTGTACTTTCCGCTATAACATAGTTTGGCAAGCTGTGTAATAGGTAAAGTTCCGGCACGTTGTGGCGAGAACGGGCCCTCATCATTGGCATTATTGACATCGATCATTCGGCCTTTTTTATGTGATGATATAGTAATACCGCCGCCGAGATGTGCTATAACCAGATTCATATCTTCATATTTTCTGCCAACTTTTTTGGCAAATTTTTTAGCCACCATTTTGATATTTAGTGCATGGGCCAGGCTGCGCCTTTCAATATCAGGGATACCGGATATTCTTGCTTCGGGGATAAACTCATCCACAGATACAGGATCTACAATATATGCTTTGCAGCCGGCTTTTTGGGCAATCTCATTCGCAAGAAGGCAACCAAGATTCGAGATATGATCGGCCTGAACCTTTCCTTCTCGAACATCGCTCATCATATCGCTATCCACAAGATATGTACCCGATACCAGTGGCTTGAAAGGCCCGCCACGGCCGACTACTGCTGATAGGTTTTCGATATCGACATCCTTTTTTGAAAGGACATCGGCAATGACATTACCACGAAATTCATATTGGTCCCAGGTGTGTTCATATTTTTTTAATTCATCTATTGAATGTTCTATTTTTTCAACAAAAATCTCTTTATCATCTTCATAATATGAAATCTTTGTAGATGTTGCTCCCGGATTGATTGCTACTATTTTGTGCATAAGTTCTCCTTAATCTAATATAAGAATTTTTCCCGATTCCTGATTATTTTCGGTATTTATTCGATAAAAGTAGGTGCCCTTTTCAAGACCATGGACTGTTTCGGTGCCATGGTTAAAAATTACTCTTTCGACAATTCTTCTGCCGTTTATATCATATATCTCAACATTGCCATTGGTATTTCCAATATCATAAGAAAGATTCACATCACCAAAGCAGGGATTTGGATATATTTTTGCATTGATACCTGCATCTTTATGAATTTCCTGATCGATTCTTTCTGGCCATTCTATTGTGATATCGGTTCCTTCGGCGGCATTCCTTCCTGTAACAAGAATCAGGTCGATAGGAGTATCAAAGCCGACAACAGACATTACAGCATAGCCCTGTGGTTCTCCTTCGTCATAAACACCATTTGTGTTTAAATCATCGAAGGCTTGAATTCTTTTAGGCCCTGCCGGTAAATACTCCAGAGAATAATTGTCATCGCCGATATAATGTGTCGATTCGATAACCGGATCTCTGAAAGAATATCCATCGTAAACATGAATCCAAACACGTTCAAATGGGCCGCTATAATCTATATCGCCGCCAACATTGCCATGTTCCCAGAGTACAATATCGATATCATCGGCACCACCGTCAATAGGGATAACAGGTTCTGGATGAACACCGAAAGGATTTCCCGAAGACGGAAATGGGAAAGGTCCTGAATACATAAAGGCTGCCACAAATACCGGAGAAAAATCCACAATCGCTGAATCTTCGAGAACATAATCATATGGAAATTCTGGGCTTGGTACCATTTCCATCGGTGCGCCCATAAGGTCGGACATATCGGCTCCCATGGCTACAATGGTCATATTGCCTTCAAATGGAGCCATATTACGGACTGTACCACTGATTTCTCCCGAAAATAATAGAGCAGAGAACAAAACCAGGTGAATCAAAAAAATAAATCTTCTAGACACAATATCTCCTTTTCAAATTTCATAACACAAAATATAAAAAAATCATGTATTTTTCAAAGCTTTTTCCATTTCAATAGAATATTAAACCGATAAAACCCATCAAAATTTAAGATTAATCATAATAAAAGCCTTTCTTTTTCGCAATATTTAATTTATCGTTATCAAGATGAGAAATTTATTTAAGACAATCATGCTTTTAATTTTTGTAGCTTTTTCTGCATATTCACAAACCATGCAGAGCACAGAGCTTTTTGGAGCGGGCGATATCACTGCTCTCCCATCAAGGAATGTATTTATAAATCCTGCAATTGCTGCAAAAATTGAAAATCCTTCCTTTCAGACAGAGCTTACATCTCTGTATATTGGCTTTTCAGAAGATAATCTGGCTATGGGGTCTTTTGGATTTGCCTATCCTTTTAGCAAAACTATATCCGCTTTCACAGGATTTAGATATCTCATTTCTGATATTTACAGTCGTAATTCATTGGATATTGGCATATCAGGCAATGTTTACAGAAGCTTTAGTTTAGGCATTCGTGGAAGAGTTATTTCTGGAAATTTTCTGCGCAATAATTTCATATATGAACCGGATGAAGCCGCCGACCCACTTTTCGATGAAAATCTGAGAAGGTTTGGCTTTGCCGGAGATTTCGGAATGGCATATAAACCATCGGAGAGAATAGAGTTAGGTTTTTGGGCAAAGAATATTATCTCCTCAAATATGAGCCTGACAGAAAAAGACGAAGATTATCCGCTTATCCTTTCTTTGGCAGGTGCGTTCACTATTTTGCCAAATATCCGATTGGCAATTGAAAGCAGTTACTATCAATATGATATAGAACAAAGACCTTATGATATTTCTGGCGGTATCGAGTGGGAACTCTTCGATGGCAATTTCGATATTAGAGCAGGCATTTCGGAAGACTTCATAACAAGTGGAATAGGCATTAATTCAATTTTCAATGAGAAAATCGATTTCGATTATGCATTTGCATATCCGCTCACTAAGATTGCCATAGCAGGCGGAACCAGCCACAAAATCGCCCTATCGATCAATTTTGAAAAATTTGAATCTTCACAAAAGGAAATTAGACAAGCTGCCCAGGCAGCCATTCCCGAATTTAATATAAAACTCGATCCACACAAAATAATTATTGATACTCTCATCGAAATAAATAGCGAAGAAACCTTCATACCAGCCATATTTTTCGATAAAAATTCTGATTCGATAAATCCAAGATATTCAGGCCTAATAGATTTCATCCATAAAAGGCTGACGAAGAATAGAGATGCCATCATCGAGCTATATGGTTTTTACGATGATCTATCCGATAACCAAAATACCGATTTGGCCATAAAAAGATCTAAGGCAGTGGCAGATAAATTAAATCTCCCAGAAGGCAAATATCAGATAGTTCATTCCGGCTATGATAGTTCTATGCCGAGAGCCGGTTTAGCCAATCATGCACCCGACAGCACTCAACAAAAAATGATAAACCATGAAAATCGAAGAGTCGAAATGAAAATCCGGCTGAAAAAAACTCCAAATAATTTTGATAGCCCAGAACTCGATAATTTCCTAAAACGCAATCCCGACCTGGATATTGCATGGCGAGTCGATACGCAGAAAATCGAAATATCCAGCATATTGAAAAAAAATAAGAACAGGCTTTTGATACCATCTGACACCATGAAAATAGATTTTATCAATTCCTCTATACTGCAAAAACCACCCGAGAATAAATTTATACAGACCAAAAACGGAAAACTCGATGGAGTTGAAATAGCTATTTATGGAGATATTGAAGTTAGATATCCTGAATGGAGAATAGACCTTTTGAAGGAGAATAATATTTTAATCAGGCAATTGGCCAGGGGCGATTCCGAAAAAATCCCAGAAAAGCTTTATTTTGATTGGAAAGATGATAGTGGTGATATAGTCGATATGGATAAAGCTTATTTTATCAAATTGTCTGTAAAGGATTCCAATGAGAATGACTATACGATTTATTCTGAGGATTCACTTTCTATTAATATAAGAAAATCTTATCGTGAAGTTAATCGTTTAACTCTGGTTCGCTTTGTTTATGACCAGACTAAATCATTGGAGTCATATCTTCAGATGAGAAGATTCGAGATATCGAACAAAATAATAGAAATAGCAAAGAAACCGCATAAAAAGATAAATATTCTAATTTCCGGCCATACCGATACCTTAGGTACCGATGAGAGAAATATGGAGCTTTCTTCGCAAAGGGCTTTTTCACAATATCAGCTAATTCGAAATGACCTGAAAGCTATACTGAATCTTCCAGGCGAGGAAACCCTTGATGATTGGTTAGCCAAAAAAAATATAAATATTGAATATAAGGGCTTTGGCGCATCGAGACCTTACAAAATTGATAGTTCCAGAGATATTGAAATCCTCGGAGACAACTCACTTCCCGAAGGCCGCATTCTAAACCGCCGTGTCGAAATCGAAATAGAGATTAGGAATTAGTGAAGATATTTTGGTACTCTTTCCTATTAAATTTGTCGAGCTTTAAAAGTGAAAAATAGCTCCGATCGATGCATAGTTAATTAAGGCAAAATTATACACTTCATCATTATCAGCTCCGCCTTCAACAAATCTATATCCGGCTCGTAAATCTATTCTATCGGATAGCTTATAAACTAATGCAGTATGAACATCCTCTGCGCGGCCTTGTGGTGCGGCGAGAGCATCACCATTTAGCAGGAAAGCAAAGTTTTCCGAATATTGCCATAAGAGACGAAAGTGAATAATCGGCACAAAGCCAACATTTGTTTTTTCTGATTCAAGACCACCGCCTTTGACAGCGATTTTTGCATCGCGAATTTTTCCGGTGAAGCCAATACCAATATCTATTTTGTCTCTCCTAATAAAATCATAACGATATGTCAATCGATATGAATTGAATTTATATATCGTTTCCAAAGGAGTATCGGCTGGAAATGTTTCACCTTCGAATATCAAATCTCGATCTAATTGGCCAGTTGAATTTATTGAAAGAGGTGCATAAAGGCCAAACAGATGATGTCGATCATTAAAATTGTAGATTAGTCGAATGCGATAAAATGCTCCAGGGTCGGCTTCGAGTTCTTCTGAAAGCGAAAACAGAGTTCCCTGATCACCAGGAATACGAACATCGTTGTAACCACTAAACACAGCACCTGTTTCTATATCGATATCAATTTGGGCAAATGTCTTCGATACAAACAAAAAAACAAAACAAAGAATAATAGTGTAACCGATAGTTTTTTTCATTTCTCAGACCTCCTGAATTTATAAACTTCGGGACTATCAAGTCTTACAAAGAATTAATGTAAAATTATTTTAATTTTGAGAATTGTCAACGACTTTTTTGAGAATTTATGGAAATAGTTAGGAGATGTAACAAATACGACAAGATTTGTAACTGGAACCTTCGATTGATGCCATTACTTTGGTCTTTCTCAGTAATCAGTACATTTTAAATTACTTAATTCAATTGATGGTTAAGCAATGCCAAAATCTGTAAACAGGCGTGTCGGAATCGAGATAGGAACTAATAATTGTCCCTAGAGCCCAAATAATCATTATGGACAGGTGCCAACTCCTTCTGCAACGACAATAACAAGATCATCATGTCCGGGTATTTCTATTATTTCTCCTGGATCTGCATTTACAGCGGCAAAGAGCCAGCTCATGGAGTGAATATCGTCTTTCCCCAGATACGTAATGACGATATTGCCACCATGATTTTCATAATCATAGCAAGTTCCAAACGGGTCGTCTTCTCTACTGGGCCACTCTTCAAGGTAATCTGGACAAAGGCCGGGGGGGGGCGTATTCCTGCTGACATCATCTGGGAAACATCCTGTTTCGGCATAGAACTGAGATAAAGCCTTGTAGATTCTATTTAATAGTATCCGGGCCTGCGAGTATTTGGCCTGCGTGGTTACCTCATTGTAACGGTTGATTGCCAACCCTGCCAGAACCCCGATAATTACTACAACAATCATCAGTTCAATTAATGTGAATCCTTTTTTCTTCATAACACCTCAAAAAAAAAAACCTGTCAGAAAGAAATATTCTCTCTACAGGCTCTGTACCATCTACTACTCATAAATATATAGGAAAAAAATGGAAAATCAAGCTATATTTTTATTTTTATTTGCTAAAATTAAAGAGGTTAAACTTAGCCTTCTTTTGTTTGGGTTTTGCTTTCCCCATAATTTTGGCGATAATTTCTGTTTCTTCGAATTGCTCAAAAACAATTTTCATGAAAACCAAAAGCGGTACAGAAAGAATCATTCCGGCCACGCCCCAAATATAGCCCCAAAATAAAAGACCAATGATTACTGTTAATGTATTTAGCTCTAGTTGCCCTGAAAGCAAAATAGGATCGATTAGATTCCCAATTATAATCTGGTATGTAGATAGAAGGATAGCAAAGACAATTATAGAAAAACCTGAATCAAGATAAATCAGCCCCATGAGAATCGGAGGTATAGTTGCGACTATCGAGCCGATACTGGGGATGAAATTGAGAATAAATGCCAAAAAACCCCAGAAAAGAGCAAACTCCACACCAAATATTGTACAAGTTAGCCAGAATAAAAAGCCGGTCGCCAGCGATACAACCATCTTAACACGGATATAGCTGGATATCGAAAGCATAACTTGCTCGAACATATTCAGAAAAGATTTTCCCCGTTTTGGCCCACCGACATGGATGATATATTCTTTATAGCCAGAAAATCCATAGAGCAAAATAATAAAATAAAGTGCAAATAGCAAAAACTTGCCACCAAAATCGCCAAGCATAACAGCGAGAGAACCCAGGGCATCATTCATATTCATTTCTTTGATAAATGTATTAAGGTATTTATTAAGCTCAATTTTGGGTATAAAATTTCCCAGTTTAGAATTAATCCACATCTGCAGTAGTTCGATTCTCTGTATAATTTTCTCAATAAAGACTCTCCCATTTTCCGAAAGCTGGCTAGCCGTATTGGAAACAATCATCCCAAAAACAAAAAGCAAAAGCAAAGTAACCATAGATACAAGAGTAACCGCAAGCCAATTAGGGAATTTCTTTTTTATTAGAAAAAATAACAAAGGCTGCAAAAGCATAACAATAAAAAGCGCCAGAACCAAAGGCAATAATAGACTGGACAATTCTCTTAGAATTACGAATAAAACAACGATTATGAATAATATACTCGCAATTCGAATAACTCTATAATCGGATAATGCTGCTTCGTCTTGTGATTCCATACTGCCTCCCAAATAAAATTATTGAATTTGTTAAATAACACAAGTTTTATTTAGTAAAAAGCCTTAAAATCAAAAAAATAAAAAATGCAAATCGCAAATGATTTTCAATTTTTCGCTAAATTCAAATTTACTTGAATTTAATTTGTTGATAATCAAATTAACCGCTTTCCACAAAAAAGAAAATGTCAATATCTATTTTTTTCAGATACTTACGATAAATAGTAATGAGAAGGAAAAGTTTATATGAAAGGAGCCTTATGAAAGCAGCTATTATAGAATGAAACTTGATGGGAAATGGGATTTAACATTAAAAAAAGAAGGAAGGTAAAATGAGAAACAGAATTTTACTATGTTCGATTTTACTATTATTTTTAGCGGTTTTGCCACTCGGTGCAGAAAGCTTCTGGACACATAGCGTCATGCTCTCGATAAAACTGCAGGGCGGAGGTTATCCAACAGGAGAAGATAATCTATCAGTGCCGAATGAAGCGCATGATGATATGTATAGCTGGCGGCAAGAAGGCCTATTTTTTATGGTATGGATGTCGGATGTGGCAACTGGCGCTGTATCAGATACATTTTTCCCAGGCGATGCAGATTATGGTTTTACTTATGTCGGTATTCCAGATTTCGATGCCGGAGCTTTGGTCTTTTCATTCGATAATTTCAAAGTTGTAGGCAGGACTAATCATCTCGAATTCGATTATGATGATACTTTGCATGTTAAAATGTTCCATGTCAATGCAATAAGTGACACATTTGAATGGGAAATTGATACCGTATTAACAGAGCCGCCCGGTGATGGCGCTTTGGAAATCGATGTGGTAATGATAAGTGATGTTGTGCCCGAAAGCCCTACAATCGCTTATCCGGGTTCGAATATTCGAACAGTTGGGAATCCTGACTCATTAAAATGGGATATACCCTATGACGATGATGGCGATGAGCTACATTTCAAGGTCGAACTTTCCAGCTCTGAGAGCTTCGCAAGCCCCGAATATGTCTATGAGTCCAATTTGGATGCTTCTCCATTTTCGCCAGCATTGCCAATCGCTTCTGGCTCAGGACAATGCAAAATTGATATACCTGATGCTCTGGAATCTGGAACATGGTATTGGCGAGTTTCTAGTTATGATGGGACATATTATAGCTCACCATCCGAAACACGAAATTTCACAATAAATAGCCCACCGGGAACAGCTACTCCATTTTATCCAGTAGATGCAACAGAATATACAGAAGTCCCGGCCAGTGTTAATTGGTTGCCGCCGGCAGATCTCGATGGAGATTCTATCTGGTTCGAATTAGCTATTGATTCTGATGCCGATTTCTCCACCAGTGAATATCTCTATCAATCATGGGTAGATGAAGCTGGATTTGCTCCTGGTGCAGCAGTATTGCCAGAATCGGATACCTGCGAATACACTTTCTCACACGCACTGGATATACAGGGACAGTGGTATTATAGAATAATCGCTTATGACGGATATGAATTTGGCGCAGCTAGCGATATAATGTCTTTCATTATTAATGTAGAACCCGAAGAACCGGTTCTCTCATCACCAGTCGATAATATTATGGCGCATGTTTTGCCGGATGAATTTATTTTCGATAAACCAATTGATGGCGATTCGGACGATCTTCATTTTCAGATCGAGTTCTCCAGCGATAGCACATTCGCAACGGTGGATTATTCCTATGCATCGACTGAAAACCCATCAGTCTTTTCGCCTGCGATGCCGGCCGGTGCAGCGGTGGAAGATATTAGCTTTACCCCGCCAGTAGATATGGAAATCCTGACAGGGCGATGGTTCTGGCGAGTTAAGGCATACGATGGCCTCGAATATAGCGATTACTCATCAATATGGGCATTTGAACTTAATAGCGCTCCCAATGCCCCGGTGCTTAGCACACCAGCAATAGATGCCGAACTTGTATCCGCGCCGATCGAATTTTCATGGTCGATACCTGCCGATGCTGACTCTGATGACCTATATTTCCGAATTGAAGTCGATTCAGATGGTGATTTCGGAACGGTGGATTATACCTATGAATCATGGATAGACGGTAGCAGTTTCTCACCTGAACAGCCTGTTACACATGATTCTGGAAATTGCACCTTTACTGTACCCATAGATATGGAACTTACAGAAGGCCATTGGTATTGGCGAGTCAATGCATATGATGGCATCGATTTCTCCGGTGCGACATCGGCGAGACATTTTTCGATAAATACATTGCCGACTGTGCCGACACTTGTCTCACCGATAGATTTGTCTGTAACTGCAGAAGCTCCGGCAACTCTGCAATGGAATGTTCCAGTCGATGATGATGGTGATGCTTTGCATTTCAAGGTTCAGATATCGCAAGATTCAGACTTTATTACCATCGACCATACCTATACATCATGGTTAGACGAAACTGGCTTCAGCCCGGATCTTCCTGTAGCAAGCGGCACAGGAACAGCAGAACTTACTCATGGCCTCGATTTACTTCCGGGAACATATCATTGGCGTGTCTATGCCTATGATGGCTCCGAATTATCGCATAGCTCATCTTCATGGAGTTTTACAGTCGATGAAGCTCCCGATAGCCCAACATTGGCCTCACCAGAAGCAGATGAATTGTTCTCTGCGCCGCCAACACAGTTCCAATGGAGCATTCCAGATGATGCCGATGATGATGACTTGCATTTTATTTTAGAAATAGATAGCGATGGAGATTTCATATCTTCATTGGATTATTCATATGACAGCCGAATAGAAGCTTCGCTTTTTTCGCCGGCTATGCCTGTCGAGAGCGGCTCTGGCTCATGCACATTTAGTTGTCCAGACGATCTTATTCTCGATACAGGGCACTGGTATTGGCGTGTCAAGGCATGGGATGGATATAAATTTAGCGAATATTCCGATGCAGAGCATTTCGCAATCAATGCATTCCCTTCCAATCCAGTTCTTGTCGGCCCTATCGATGGCGAGAGAATGGCCAATATGCCGGATAGGTTGACATGGGATATACCCGAAGACGACGATAGCGATAGATTGTATTTCCGTGTACAAATAGATAGCGATGGCGATTTCGCTACTTCCGTGGACCATGAAATCCTGTCCTGGGTCGATGGCACAAGCTTCAGCCCCGTGCAGCCAGTTGCAAGCGGAAGCGGCACCTGCGATTTCTTCCTCGAAGATATTACGCTGGCCGATGGAACATGGCATTGGCGAGTTTCTGCCTATGATGGCACCGATCACAGCGCATATAGCTCAACAGAAACCTTTAGGATCAATAATGCTCCCGAGCCACCGGTTACCATTTCACCATCTGCTGATGATTGGCTTTCCTCAAAACCTGTCAAGCTAAAATGGGAAACACCAAATGATCTAGATGACGATTCTGTTGGATTTATCGTAGAACTACATTCTGATTCCGATTTCCGGGAAGGCGCAGATTATACATTTACATCCAGAGACAATCCAGAGCTTTTCAATCCATCGCCGAATATGGCTCCAGAAGGCGGCATCTGCGACCTGGTGCTTCCTGGGGATCTCGTCATGGGCGAAGGCCATTGGTTCTGGCGCGTGAAAGCTGCCGATGAATTCGAGGCTGGAAATCCATCCACTGCGATCCATTTTGCTATCGATGAATCCCCTGCAGTATCGATTATAGAATATCCGGCCGATGGCGCAACCTATGGAACATTAGACCCGATCGAAATATACGGCAGAGCAAGCTATACGATTGCTCCGGTGGACAGCATACTCATCTCTTTTGATGGCGGAAGCACATGGGATGAAATAGCAGTAACCCCAGGCACAAGGCATGAAGCATGGTCATATACATGGACTCCACCCGGCGATGCTGTATATACAATATTAACAAAAGCAGTCTGTGCAGCAGAAGGCGTTCGAGAGTCAGAAATCGAACCAGGCCGAAATGAAATCACTGTCGAAGTGAATTCTGCTGCCGAAGGGGCAATAATAGACCTTTCTCCGGCTGTCTTGATATATGACTTCGATCGTGGAACAGGCGGTGGTTTCGAGCGTGCAAGAGAGTCTGCATATCGATATGAAGTCTCACATGATATCGAAATGAATGCCGGCCATATTATTGTTGACCTATATTATCCAATGCCGAATTTCTACCAATCTCAAGAAGGCTATTGGACACCAGAGATAAATGGACTGGACAATTTCGCACATCCTGGCGAGCCACTTCTGCCTTATGATGCCGTTCGCGTACTATTGCCCCAGGATAAGAAAATAAATACTGTAAGCATTATAGATTATGATAAATCGACTGTTCCTGGCGAATTTGTACTGGATTATGGCAAAACACCATATCCAAATTCATATACCGGACATATCGATAAAGATCAGCCCGACCAGAACATCTATTCTTCCGATGAACAGTATCCGAGAACTGCTATCAAAAACTATGATACACAAATCTCGAGAGGATATTCGATAGGTAATATTAGCCTGAATCCTGTTGTGTGGACACCAGAGAGCAAAACTGTGGAATATTTCGAACATATACGCGTAAGATTGGATCTCGCTAATATCGAAACTGAACAAAAGTCTATTTGCCGCGGCCTTGAGACTGACAGGCTTAGAGTTATGAAAAAGGTCGAAAATCCTGGCTTTGCTAATACATATACCGAAGACCATATCAAGTCCAGTTCTATAATGGCCTGTGCTCCAGAAAGCTCATTCACATATGTAATTATTGGCCCGGAAGATTTCCAGGAAGAATTTGCTCCATTGGTAGAATGGAAAAAGCTACGCGGCCTGCCGTCCAAGTTTGTTTCTCTCGAAACCATACTTGCAGAATATTCAGGAGTCGATTCGCAGGAGAGAATACGCGCCTTTATCATAGATGCCTATAGTAACTGGGAAACAGAATTCGTATTACTCGGCGGCGATGAAGAGTTCATCCCGCATCGTGGATTTGTCGGTAATGTCTATCTCATGTATAATGAATACGATATACCATCTGATATGTATTATGGCTGCTTAGATGGCAATTTCAATTACGATGGGGATAGCTACTGGGGCGAGCTGGATGACGGGCCATCCGGCGCAGACATCGACTGGGAATCTGAAGTAGCAATCGGAAGACTTCCTGCCGATAATGAAACTCAGGTGGCTAATTTTGTCAATAAAATTAGGCATTATGAAGGCAATCCATTCGATGGTTATAAAGAGACAGCAGCTTTCGTGGGCGAGCATCTCTGGGATAATGTCTGCGATGATTATGGTTCATATAGCCTCGATCTTATCGTTCCATATCTTCCGGATGAAATATCTAACGATTATTACTATGAAAGCACAGGGCCTTGGACTTCTGCTGATATAATTACCAGGCTAAATTCAGGGACCCATTTCGTGAATCATTTAGGCCACAGCAACTACCTATCTGTTATGAAGCTTGGCAGTTCCGATGTAGAAGGCCTTATAAACCATGATCTATTCCTTGCTTATTCTCAGGGCTGCTATACCGCTGCATACGATGACCTAACCAGCGGTTTAGGCGGCGCAATAGGCGAATATTTCGTAACCGATGACAAAGGCGCCTTCGCATATATCGGAAATAGCAGATATGGCTGGGGCTATCCATGTAATTATAATGGCCCATCCAATAAATTCCATCTAAAATTCACCGATGCCATCTATGGTGGCGATGTCAGGCATCTTGGCGATGCTCTTAACTATTCCAGAGAGACAAATGTCGCATTGCTGGGATTCTATGGAGCACATAGGTGGGTTGCACAGGAGCTGAATCTACTCGGTGATCCTGAGACACCTTTCCAATCACCGGGTGGAAGCAAGATCATTACGGTTAGAAATTCCGGAGATACAACCCTTACCGTTAAGGATATCAAAGGTCGCAATAGCGTTATCACAGCTTTCCCCGGACAATTTGTTTTAGAACCTGGTGAACAACGGGAAGTATTCGTTACCATTGTATCCGGCGTATTCGAAGAAGGCTTATGGGCTGATTCATTGATATTCCAATCAAATGACCCGGATAATCCCGAAGCATATATGCCGATACAGATCAATATCTTCGGCGCACCTTATGAAACAGGCAAGATTCCACCCGTTGCTACATTACTAAATATTTCTGATCATTCGATAGCCAGAGGTTCTGGCGATACAGAAATCAGCTTCGAAGGTGATGGGGCAGACCCAGATGGCTATATCACTGGATTCAACTGGTTGGGCGCATTGCCTGAGACACTCGATACATATGAGTCGGCATCCACTTATACATCTGCATTCAGGACTACCGAACAGAACTTCACCATAGATGCCGATTCTATGGAAACGGGAATGTACAATATCATGTTCACGATTCGTGATAATAATGGCAATTGGTCTATCCCGATGGTCGATAGCTTCAAGATCGAAGAGATGACGGCCGTAATGGATATCGATACCAAACCGGAGAAATATGCGATTACGGATATATATCCCAATCCATTCAATTCTTCTGTTACTATCGAATATAATATAAGTGAGATACAGAAAGTTGAACTGTCGGTCTATTCATCGGATGGCCGTCATGTGAGAACAATTGTAAATGAAATCGAAGCGCCTGGTAAACATTCCGTAGTATGGAATGCACCACAGAATGTACCAAGCGGTACTTATCTTATCAGGCTGACTTCCAAAGGCGAAGTATTATCTCAAAAAGTAGCGCTTATTAAATAAATATTCATCCTTCCTTCCCTTTGTAAAGCCCCGTTGCGCCAACAGCGGGGCTTTTTTTGTTTTTATCCAAAAGCTATAAATTTGAATTATTAATTTTTTCTTAAGAAATCACATTTCTTTGTCCGATAGTTTACATGGAGGCATAGATTTTACTAAACAGGCAATCATTACCTGTAAGAAATCACAAATCTGGATAAAATTTCCTAATCGAAATCTCTCTTTTTACATCTGTTCCTATCAGAAGTCTAATATTATTGACTCTCAAGGTTTTGGCATTGCTTTTGCATATGTGTTGAATGGGTTTGAAAAGGTAACTAGAGAAAGAGAGATATGGACCTTGCAACAATAATCGGTTTAATAGCAGCATTTGGACTTGTTACAGGCGCGATCATATCCGGTGGTGGCGCTGCAAGCTTTATTCATATTCAATCGCTTATGATTACTGCGGGCGGAACGCTATTCGCAACTCTTATGTCATTTAATCTCAAAGATATGCTGGGCATAGCCAAAGTCCTCAAAAATGCATTCTTCCAGAATGAAAAACCACTTGACGAACTTGTTACTACTATGGTCAAATTTGCGACTGTAGCCCGCCGCGAAGGCGTTTTGGCACTTGAAAAAGAGTTAAAAAAAGTCGATAATGAATTTATTTCCAAGGGAGTTCAGCTTGCAGTTGATGGCACCGAAGAAGAACTGACCAGAACGATTCTTGAAACCGAGATGGAATATATTTCCGAGAGGCATTCCCTGGGGCAGAAACTATTTGAGAAATTGGCTGAATATGCACCAGCATTCGGAATGATTGGTACACTAATCGGCCTTATTCAGATGCTTCGAGAACTCGACAATCCAGATGCTCTTGGCCCAGGTATGGCAACTGCGCTTATTACTACTTTCTATGGTTCTGTTATGGCCAATATGATTTTCAATCCACTGGCATCCAAGCTTAAAATACGCGCAATTCGAGAAGACCTGGAAAAGGCTGTAATATTGGAAGGTGTTACCTCGATTCAGGCTGGTGAGAACCCAAGATTGGTACAGGAAAAGCTTCAATCCTTTGTTCCCAAGGCAGAAAGGGGCACAAGTGGCAAAAAAGCGGCGTAAAAAACAAGAAGAATCCGGCGGAGGCGATAGCTGGCTTATGACTTACGGCGATATGATGACATTACTACTGACATTCTTTGTTTTACTGCTTTCATTTTCCACGATAGAAGATGTAAAATTCGATAAAGCAATGGGTTCGCTACAGGGCGCACTCGGAATAACTTCTACGCTCGCATCTATGGCACCGACCGACCAGGCTGTCCAATTTGAACCTAAGAATGCAGAGTCAAGTTCATACTTAGAAATAGAATTCGAAGAAGTGGCCGAACAAATCGAAGAGCTGGAGGAAAATCTTAATGAACTGGGTATTAATGATAAAATCAAACTTACCCCTAGCGATGAAGGCCTTCTTATTCAAATAGATACGGAACTTCTTTTCGACCCGGGAAAGGCTATTATTCATAATAGTTTCAAGCCGATTTTAGATAAAATCGGAAAATTAGCAAATGTATCAAATAATCTAATTATCATCGAAGGCCATACAGATAATAATCCGATTCATACTTCTTTGTATCCATCCAACTGGGAACTATCAGGAGCAAGATCTGCCAAGATAATAAGGTATTTCATAGAAGAAAATGAAGTCGATCCCAAGAGATTCGTCATGAAAGGCTATGCCGAATATCGTCCGATAGCAGACAATCAGACAAGTGAAGGAAGAGCCAAAAATAGAAGAGTCGAGATACTAATTAAAAAGAGCGAGAAGGAAAGCTTATGAAAAAGAAGCATGGAATAATGTTTGCAATGTTATTAGTCGAGGTAATTGTAGCATATTTTGTAGTAGATCATATGATAACAAAAAAAGATATGGAACTTAATCCAGAGAAATATCCAGTCGAGATGACCAGCTATGAATTTGGCGAGCTTATTGTGAATCCTTCCGAATCTAAAGGGCGGAGATATTTCATTGCAAATATCATTATAAGCTATCCAGTCGATAGCGTTGGAATACCGCCAAGAATAGAAAAAAATAAACCGGCTCTGACCGATACCATGATGAGCGTCATGATGGGCAAAACAATAACAGAACTATCGACAACAGAAGGCCGGGAAGACCTTCGTCAAAAATTGGAAAACGTTTTCGAAGAGATTATAAAAGCTGATATAAATAAACTATTATTCAAGAAATATTTAATTCAATAAAATGGAAAGATATCTATGGCAAAGCTTCTAGAACAAAATGAAATCGATCAGCTATTCGGAAATGACGGCGGGGAGAAGTTACAGGAACAATCCGTTGAGAATAATAATGTAAAAGTTTACGATTTCCGCCATCCCGACCGTCTTTCAAAAGACCAGACTCGCCTTTTACATAGCCTGATGGAGAATTTTTGCCGTTTTACAGCAACTTTCATATCGGCAACTACAAGATCCCTCACTGAAATGACGATATCATCGATCGATCAGCTTACATATAATGAATATATGTTCTCGATGAATGAACCGGTTGCCCTTTATATTGTACGCTTCAAAGAACTTGGCGGACGCGCACTTTTTGAAATATCAACAAGGTTTGTATTATTTCTCGTAGATAGAATGCTCGGCGGAAGCGGTGCCCTTCAAACCGAAGAAAGAGACTTGACAGCCATAGAAGAGCGAGTCTCGCTGAATGTCATGGAAAAGATTTTTACAAATTTCTCCAGCGTATGGAAAGAGGTCTTCTCTTTTAATGCTGTTTATGAAAGCTTTGAATCTAATCCAAGGCTAGTGCAGATAGCGCCACCGGGAGAATCGGTTATTCTTATCTCGATAGATATAAATTCGGATGGAGATTCGACATTATTGAATATCTGTATCCCATTTATCGTCCTGCAGAAACCACTCAGAAACCTGGCATCGAGAAACTGGAATATCGAATTTTCCGATGATCAAAACGATATTCGAAATGTTAGGAATATCCATAGACTCGTCAAAAAAGTCAGAACCGATGCCAGATGTATTCTCGGGAAGAAAAAGACCACCCTACGCGAGCTTGCCAGCCTAAAAGAAGGCGATACAATAAGACTCGACCAGAGAAATGACAGGCCACTGGTTTTCGAAATTGGCGGTAGGAAGAAATTCCATGTAGAACCGGGCGTTTTGGGAGAGAGAAAAGCATTGAAAATTATTGACAAGATTCAATAAGGAGTATAGATGATAGAAAATATCGACAATGTATTACTAAAAGACATGCTCGCTGAATTTATGCCAGAGTGCAAGTACAATATCGATGAAAGTGATAAGTCGGTACCTCAGGATGGCATAAGAATTATCCTTCCTGTGGAAGGGCAGGGCATCGACCTGGACCTGATTATCTCAGAAGAACAGGCTCTCACTATCGGCACAATAGTTAATGGAGAAGAACAGTCCACAATTAATGAAAATATCACAATGACTCTATCTGTGATATTGAAAAAGATCGGTGAAGTCCTTTCATATTTTAGCGAATATACTTTCGGCGAACCGATAATTACAGATGACCGCGCAGTCGATGAAAGGAACTACTATGCTGTTACCATTACCAAAGACAATGTAAAAGGCAAATTCTATATTTCGGAGCCGCATAATTTGGCCGAAAGTGCAGCTAATAATGACCTGGATGCTATGGAAGGCAATGAAGTCAATTTCCCGACTCTCGATGAAGAAACTTCGCAAGAGGAAGGCAAATGGAATGTGGTTCTGGATATTCCTGTCGAAGTAGTTGTCGAGCTTGGAAAGACCAAGATGACTGTTCAAGATGTAATGAATCTTTTGCCAGGCTCTGTTGTGGAGCTGGATAAACTATCCGGCGAATCTGTCGATGTCATGGCAAATGGAAGGCATTTCGCAACCGGCGAAGTAGTTGTAATCGGCGATAATTTCGGCGTAAGACTCACCAATATAGTAGAAAATATATATGATAATACAAAAAGAAAGGCGGCATGATATGCAAACACCCGATATAACACCATCATATGCCCCGATGATAATGCTATTTTTCACCTTTTTAATAATCGGTGCAGGATATATGGCATATAAGAAAAAGATGTTTCGGAGCAAAAGCTTTCGAAATCTCGAAATTCTCGATCGCTTATCCCTCGATCGTAAAAATGGCGTGGTTCTTGTGAAGGCGAAGGATTCCCTTGTCCTTCTCGGCACTTCATCATCAGGAATCACCAAACTCGCAAAAATAGACACACAAGACACTAATGAAACCTTTGAACCCGAAATTATAAGGGAGAAAATAATTGAATTCCCAAAGATTATGGACACTCTCCGGGCTTAGTTTACTTCCTCTTTCGGCCATTATTGCTGCCGAGAAAGTAGTATTCCAATTCCCTGATTCCGGGCAAAGACTCGCACCTTTTGTCGAGATGGTAATGGGCTTTTCGCTCATCGCCATCCTGCCGGCATTGCTTCTTATGTGCACGGCATTTGTGAGGCTGCTCGTTGTTTTCGGTATTCTACGTAATGCCATAGGAACAGGTAGAATACCGCCAAATTCTGTACTAATCATGTTGGCTCTAATGCTTACAGCATTTATCATGATGCCGACTTTTATGGAGCTGAATGAGAAGGCGCTTAATCCATACTTAGAAGGCGATCAGGACTATAAGGAAGCGATATCTTCAGGCAAGCTGATTATAAATAATTTTATGCTACAATATGCCAACGAAGATGACTTGCTTCTATTTCAGGATATGTCCCAGAGCGAAGCGCCTGAGAAAATCGAAGATCTATCATTTTTTGTCGTAGCTCCAGCTTTTATGCTGGGTGAGCTGCGTAGAGGATTCACGATTGGATTTTTGCTCTATATACCATTTTTGCTCATCGACCTTTTGACTGCTTCGGTACTTATGTCGATGGGTATGATGATGCTTCCACCAACAATGATTAGCCTTCCTATCAAACTCCTGCTCTTTGTTTTGATAGATGGCTGGAGACTTTTGGTGACAAGCCTTGTGCAGGGTTTTTCGTAAACAATAAACACTAAAGACTTCAAACTCCTAAATAGGAGACAAATATGACACCTGAATTTGCAGTAAGTATTGCAAGAAATACTCTATGGACTCTATTTACCATAGCATCGCCACTTGTTCTTGGCGCGCTTCTGGTAGGTTTTCTTGTTGGTATGTTCCAATCTCTGACGCAGGTACGCGAAGTTACATTATCATTCGTTCCAAAAATAATAGCAATTGGATTATTATTATGGATTATGTCGCCGTATCTGGTAAAGCATCTTGTTGAATACTCTCAGTCGGTATTTTTACTAATCGAAGAAGCTGGACTATAAAAGATGACTACTTGCCGGAGAAATAAATGAATACAATAGACTTCCTATTGACGGATATCTTTGCTTTCGGCCTGGTTTTCCTCAGGATTACTGGCTTTGCTACAATGGCGCCATTTATTCGGGAAAACTATATTCCGCCGAGATTTCGTGTTCTCGGAGCGATATTATTCACGGCCCTTTTGTTTCGAAAGATAACTGGTGATATGCAGCCTGTTGGTTTTGCGGAATTCTTCTTCCTGGGAATAATGGAATTTGCCATCGGAGCCGCCCTGGGCTTCGGGATGAATCTCATTTTCATGGCAATACGAAGCGCAGGCTCACAGATGGGACAGATGATCGGGCTTCGATTCCATATGATGAATACTGGCGAAGAACCCATCGGCCTTGGCGAATTGCTTATGATATTCACTGCTTTTTTCGTTATTTCATCCGGCGGAGACAGATATATGATACAAGTTTTCATCGACCTATACGAGAAAATACCGATAGGAGCTTTCAAGATGGGAGTAGTCTCGATGAGGCCGACACTCGAGCTGGGTACAGCTTTTTTCAAAGCGATTATCAAACTATCTCTACCGATTATTGGAGTAATTTTGACTTTCTATCTCCTGGTAGGCATCTTCCAGCACTTTTTCCAGAACTGGGACATATTTGCTATGGTATTTCCGGGGGCGGTTTTTATCGGACTATGGGCTATCGCGCTTATGGCGCCGAATATTATAATCCAGGCATCGCAGATTTTCAAAGAGACAGTAAATTCGCTGGGAAATATATTTTGATTATAAAGCGAATTACATATAGCATAAGGAGGTGGTGAAATGGCCGAAGATGCGGATAAAAGGTATGAGCCTACTCAACATCATCTTGAGCAGGCAAGAAAGAAGGGTGATATACCAAAAAGTAATGACTTTATAGGCATTATGACGTTGATTATCTCGCTATCGCTTATTTTTACCACATGGAAATTTGTCGTTAATGATGTTCAGAGGCTTTTTTCTGATGTTCTGAAGCTGGCAGATCCATTGCAAAGTTTCGGCCTTCTTGGAAAGACCTTTTTGAAGTGGCTCATGATCTACACGATGCCTGTATTATTGGCCAGCATACTGGGCCATATCGCTCAGAAAGCTATCGTTTTCTCTACCGAGGCCATACAGCCCAAATTCGATAGAATCAATCCTGCTAAAAACCTGAAGAATCTATTTTCTATCGAGACACTGGTTACAGCTATCAAAGCACTTGTTTCGATGTCGATTCTGGTTGGTGTTATTATGATCGCGGTCAGGAAGATGGCATCTATGATGGTTGGTGCCAGTATCGATTTGGCGCCATTTGTCAAGGCATCTGTCGTCTCGATTATTCCAATTGTGCTCTGGCTTGCGGCAATGAGCTTTGGCGACCTGGTCTTTACAAGACTCCGCCACAAACATAAGCATAAAATGACTGTTCAAGAAATGAAAGAGGAGCTAAAGCAAACCGAAGGCGATCCTCTGATAAAATCAAAACAGCGAGCATTCCGAAACAAAATCCTTAGCGGAAGTATGCAGCAAGATGTCGAAGAGGCGACTGTAGTCATCACTAATCCTGTGCATCTGGCTATTGCATTGAAATACGACCCGGAAGAATTCCCAGCACCTTTGGTTATGGCCAAAGGCGCAAGGAAAATGGCGGAGAAAATCAAGAAAATCGCGAAGGAAAACAAGGTGCCAATAATTGAAAATCCACCTGTTGCACAGCTTCTTTATCGATTTGTGGAAGTTGGCGATGCGGTGCCTCCGAAGTATTACAAAGTAGTAGCAGAAATCCTGGCATATATAATGACCAGAAAGGCGGCAAGTAATGCGGCATAAAATTGGAATGGGCCTTATAGAACATTCAGACTATATTTTCCCGCTCGGGCTGGTTGTAGTCCTTGGCATGATGATTGTGCCTATTCCAACTGCTATGATGGATGTTATGCTGGCACTTAATATTAGTATGTCGTTTTTGGTTTTGCTTCTGGCTTCGTATATCAAAAAACAGCTTGAATTTAGCATATTTCCTGCGCTGCTTCTTGTTCTAACTTTATTCCGATTATCATTGAATGTCGCGTCAACGCGATTGATTCTGGGACAAGCATATGCTGGTAAGGTAATCAAAACCTTCGGAAATTTTGTTGTTACTGGCAATTATGTGGTCGGCCTTGTAATATTTTTGATCATAGTGATTATCCAATTTATTGTAATTACAAAAGGTGCCGGGCGAATTGCCGAGGTAGCGGCCAGATTCATTCTCGATGCCTTGCCTGGCAAGCAGATGTCTATCGATGCCGATTTATCTGCCGGTGTTATCGATGAAGACGAAGCTCGTCAAATGCGAAAAGATATTGCCAAAGAAGCCGATTTTTATGGCGCGATGGATGGTGCATCGAAATTCGTCCGCGGCGATGCCATAGCTGGACTTATTATCACATTGATTAATATTGTCGGAGGCCTTGTCATTGGGGTTGCTCAGATGAAGATGACATTCGGCGAAGCAGTTAGCACATATACACTACTAACCGTTGGAGATGGGCTTGTATCGCAGATTCCCGCGCTTTTGGTATCGACTGCTGCCGGCCTTATGGTCACAAGGAGCGCATCAAAAAAGAGCCTTGGACGAGAGATTGCTGGCCAGTTTTTCAGTAATCCACGCCCAGTCTTTATTACTGCCGGAATAATATTAATTGTTATGTTGCTCCCGGGAATGCCCAAAGTCCCATTTATGATGATTGCTGGAAGCCTCGGAGTTTTAGGATATGCAGTCAAGAAAGCCGGCGATAGCGCACCAGAGGAAGAAGAATTGCCCGATGAAGACGAAGGCGATGACGATATTCCTCTTTGGGCGCCAGTAGAACCTCTTGAAATCGAGCTTGGTTTTGATCTTTTGGAGCTGGTCGATGAGGAGCGGCCGGGCAATTTGCTCGAGAGAATCCCCGATCTTCGTAGAAAGCATCTTCTTGAAACGGGTTTCCGAATACCTGCGATTCGTATTCGCGATAATCTCGGCCTGCCATCTTCGAATTATCGAATAAGCTTCTATGGCAATACTGCTGGAGAGGGTACAATTCTGATGAATAAATATCTCGCTCTTCCGCCGGAAGGTATGCAGGAGACTATGCTCGAGGGCGAAAAGACAGTCGATCCTGCTTTCGGTGTTCCCGCCGTATGGGTTCCGCCCGAAATGCAAATCGAGGCAGAAGACACCGGCCATACCGTTATCGAACCCGAAGCAGTACTAATCACGCATCTCGGCGAGCTGGTGAATCGTATGGGATATAAACTACTCGACCGCCAGAGCGTACAGGATCTTGTCGATCAGGTGCAGACGGAGTTTCCGGCGATTGTCGAGGATGTTATTCCAGAGCAACTTCCATTGGGAGTGCTTCAGCGCGTACTTCAGGGATTACTCAAAGAAGGTGTACCAATTTCCAATATAACGGTCATTCTTGAGACATTAGCGGACGTAAGCCAGCAGACCAAAGACCCGAAAATCCTCGTCGAAATGACGCGCCATGCGCTATCGGAAGAGATATATCAGATGTTTGTTGAGCCGGATGGCAAGCTCTATGCAGTCAGCTTCGACCCGAATCTTGAGGCATATCTTCAGAAATCGACACAAAACTCAAAGGATGGCTCATTCAATATCGCGCCACAGACACTTTCGACTATTTTCCGAACGCTCAGGAGCAATCTCGACCGCATGAAGCGCGAAGGACATCCCGAGCTTCTAATTGTGTCGCCATCACTTCGCGGCAAGCTCCATGAAATCCTTGAACCACTTTTCCCACAGCTTGATATAATCTCCTATGCAGAAATGCCGCTACGCGCTCAATTGCAGTCGAAATGGATTGTATCGCTGAATCAGAAATAATTAGATAGATCCTTAATCCATGACGAACTCAAGAAAATAGACAAAACCGGCTTATTAGAAACTATACGTTGCTGACAGAGTCAATGCTGCAACATAGCCGTCATAGATGCCCGGAATATTGGTAATCAATGTGGAGTTGTCTTCATTGTATGGCTCTACATCCAGTTCGCCGAAATATTCCATTTCGAATGATGATTCGATCTGGATTTTGCCATAATCGGCAGAAAAACCAAGGTTGAATGCTGGATTATCATTGAAATCCGGGAGAAATAGATTCTGATATTCCGGCACTGGCGGATGAGGCTCATAGAAAACACCACCGCGGAGTGCATATCTCGATAATCGCCATTCTGCCCCAAGGCTATATCGCCAATAGCTTTTCCATCCGACAGTAATTTGTTCCAAAATCGAATCTGTATCGGCATAGTAAACTGTAAGCTCATCGAGGACTTCCCAATCAGTATAGCTGGCATCGGCAGTTATAGTGATATCTTCTGTGATATCATAACCGACACCGAAACCATACATAAGGGGCCTTGGCAGAGACAATCTGGCATCCTCCCAGGGGCGAACGATATAGCCGCCATTTATTATCCCGAGACCTTCGCTAAGTGTTTGATTATAGAATTTATATACCTCTTCGCGGAATTCGCCTTCATATTCAAAATCGGAATCGTACTTGATGGAAGCTCCGAGTTGAATCTTATCAGTAGGTTGGTATTGTACTCCGGCATTGATACCCCAATTCAAAGACTGCATCTTGGCTTTTTGGAAAACAATGCCAGTATCGGCCAGCATCTTTGTGGAATCCAGAGATGGCATATCGACATCGAAAGATGAATATGTAAAAGTTGTAGCCACTCCGATCGATAGGTTTTCAGTAATCTGATATGCTATAGCAGGCGAGCCAGTCATAGCAAAAATGGTTCCTACGAAATCTTCTTCTGGCAAGGCCTCGGTAGTTGTAAATTCGTATTCTCGGATATTATTTACAAGTTGCTTCGTAACATAATCCAAATCATGGTCCTTCATGACATCCCAGGTGCTTGCAACACCCAATGGTGAGTAGAAACCAAGTCCAAAAATCAGCTTTTTAGCTGCGATATTTGGCCGAAAACTGGAAAATATATGAGGCACAATGAAATCGCTGCTTGTCATCTGATGTTCTCCCGGGCGTATCACATGAGCTGTTTTCAATAGCGTGTCGGCTGGGGTATATCGGAAATCATTATGGACCCACTGCCCTATCGCCTGTAATTTATAATCCGAATCGATATTGCTCAAACCGGCAGGATTCCAATAAATGGATGTAGGGTCATCGCATATTGCTCGATATGCTCCGCCCATCGAAATCCCGCGCGCACCGATTCCAGGAAGATGCATCCCAGCAGCAAAAACATTGATCACTATTGACAAAAGTAGGATGAATCGTTTCATTAAATTCCTTTCATAGTTTAATCATCTTTGCATGGAAAAATAATACATTATTCGAAGCTTGCCTAATTCTCTTTGAAAAAAAATAATAAAGACATAAAAATAGTATTGACATTAGTGTGAAATTGAATATTTTATTAATGGACATTCGTACAGGTAGCGATGTCGTTTTGATTATTGCTTTGACAAGTTTTAGTAATTAATATATCATTCAAATCTATATTGGGAGAATGACATGATTTATTCATCGAATCCAAAAGGAGAGCTAAACAAAATAGAACGAGGCGTACTTGAATTTATAGTCCGCTATAAAAACGAGAACGATATTGCGCCGACAATTCGCGAAATTGCCGGTACACTCAATATGTCCAAATCCCATGTGCCCAATATTCTCCGTTCGCTTCAGGATAAACAATATATCGAAGTATTAGACGGCACCCCCAGAGGTATCGTTCTAAAGCAAAAGAATTTCGGCAAACTGATTAGTATTCCCGTCATCGGGACAATCGCTGCTGGAGTTCCTGTATTTGCAGCCGAAAACTATGAAGGCAGCTTTAGCATTTCAAGTGATTTTGTACCTAATGGCGAGCTGTTTGCTCTTATGGTGTCTGGCGAAAGCATGATTGGCGCTAATATCTTCGATGGAGATGTCGCAATAATAAAACGCGAAGAAATAGCACAAAATGGGGATATAGTTGCCGCTCTCGTTGATGGTGAGGCTACGCTCAAGAGATTCTACCGAAATAAAGATGTCATCTGGCTTATGCCGGAGAATTCCGATTTCAAACCAGTGATAATTACAAAAGAAGAAGGGCCGCTTCTGGTGCTTGGTAAGCTGGTCGCAACAATCAGGAAATACTAATGAGCCTAAAAGACAAGGTCGAGATCGGGCTTTCTGGTTTTCGCTTCGATAGCGATAAAAAGGTCTTCTATCCAAAAGGCCTTCAGCAAAACCGATTTATCGAATATTATGCAAAACATTTCACTATTTTAGAAATAAATTCTACATATTATGGACTACCGTCCGAGTCGGTGTTCGAGCGGTTCAATCGCCTTACGCCACAGGATTTCAAATTCATCGTGAAACTGCCAGGTAGTATGACTCATGAAAGAATCAATCCGAAGTCTGACTACGGCCATTTTATCAAATTGCTGCATAAAATCGATAATCCCGGAAAACTAAAAGGCCTGCTGGCGCAATTTCCACAGTCATTTCGCAATAACAAAAAAAATATCGAATATATAAAGTCGCTAAAAAGACTATTTGCCGGCCATATCAAAGGCGATAATTTATATATCGAATTTCGCCATGAAAGCTGGCTCGATGATAAAATATTCAAGATGCTTCAACAAGAAAATATGGGCATCGTATCAGTTGATGAACCTGATTTGCCGGAGCTTATGACACGAGAGCTTATCAATACCACCGATGAGATATACCTTCGGCTCCATAGCAGGAACAAAGAGAAATGGTATGAAGGCCGCGATGAGCGATATAATTATTACTATTCCGAAGATGAAATTAGAGAAATAATCAAAAAGCTCGACAGAAAAACCAAAGACCGTATGAAAGCACTAGTCTTTTTCAATAATTGTCATCGAGGCTCTGCGGTCAAGAATGCCGAAAAAATGAAGCTGCTTCTTGGCCAGGATTTCGGGCCGCCCAATCTGGGGTTTTGATTTATAGATTGTCTTGTCTTTTGTTTTTATTGGAATTTATACAAAATCCGCTTCCAGCGACTCAGTATTTAAAAAATTATATCTTCAGCTTTTATTATGCTAAATATTATCTTATCTTATTAATATGAGAATTTGGATAATAATCATTTTCGCAGTCAATATTCTATCGGCAGTCGATGACAGCTTATTGTTGCCTATTGATTCCCTCGAGATCGAAAAAGCTCTCGATTCATTAGCAAATCAGGGATTCTTTGACTATGAGATGTCCAATAAGGAAGATTCATTGCTGATAGTTTATGATGCAGAAAAAACAAAATTCGGTAATATCTCTTATATTGTAGAAAGCAAAGATACATCATTAGATATCGATTCTCCAGTTTTTCTAACATCCGAGAATTTATATGATTGGATATTGAAAATTGCCCGAGAATTTGCTGATAATGGTTACCCATTTGCTAAAATCAAAATCAATAAGCTCGAAATTTCGCAAAATAAAGCCGATATTGCACTTCAAATAAATAGGAACAATAGAATTAAAATCCATGATGTGCATATCTATGAAAATACAAAGACCAAATCATCATCGATTAGAAAGCAAATGCTTTTGGAAAAAGGCCAGTTATATCGTATTTCTGAAATTGAAAAGGGTATTTCAAGAGTAAATCGTAAAGGAATCGTCAAATTTAGCAAAACTCATAATATCGCTCGTGATAATCAGGGCAACTGGTATATTGGCCTAAATGGCGAAGATATAGCTCAATCATCCGCACAGGGGCTTATAACAGCCCATCGAAATGCTGAAGATATAATGGAATTTGGCGGCCAGATTCAGGCGAATATCAAGAATATTTGGGGAAAGGCGAGAGTTTTCCATTTGGAATGGGAAAAGCTTAACTCGGAGAATGCGCTGCTCGAATTTAAGGCCTATGACCCAAATTTCGCAGGTACATTTTTCGGGGCGGAATTGTATTTTGGGCAAAACACCAAATCTACCTTTCTAAAAAGAACCCTAAAAATCAATGCTGAATATCCTATTGGATATATTTGGGATATTTCAGCCGGTTTTGACTTCAAATGGACAATTCCCGATTCATCAGGGCTATGGAGACATCGTATTCCATATCAAAATTCCAGCGGATTTGTTTTGGGAAGCCGTGCAAGCACTATCGACAATCCCGATTTCCCCAAAAGAGGTTTCTATTCGGATGTCGAGTTGATTGGCAGCATTAATACTTTCGATGCACCAAAAGATGCCATCGCCGAAGAAAACATGAAAGATCAATATGAACTTCGCACTAATATCAGTGGAAGTTATGTGCAATATTTAGATTTCTGGGGGCCATTTATAAGATTTGGCGCAAAGGGAATTTTAACCACAACCGCAAAAGAGTTATCCATATCGCAAAAAGAATATATCGGCGGCTTTAATACTATTCGCGGGCACCTTGAAGATGAAGCCTATGGCGATAGAATTTTCTATTCCGGTGCAGAACTTCGCTTTCTCCTTGCCCCAAAGAGCGCAATCTTCCCATTTTTTGATTTTGGTATCTATAATGAAAATGTGATATCGAATATCTATGGCTATGGAATAGGCATAATATCTCAAACTGCAATTGGAATGATTAGCATAAGTTATGGAATTTCTCCAGAACGAAATATGACAAATGGATTATTGCATTTTGGAATTCGTAGCCAATTTTAGATAAATTAAAATTTTTAAAATACTTGCCAGAATGATTTTTTATTATATATTGGACGTTATGAATGCTCGACTAGGCATAATAGGCGCAGGCCCCGGAGGATATGTAGCAGCAGTTTATGCTGCTAAGAAGGGGCTCGATGTTACCATATTCGAGATGGAACATCCTGGAGGCGAATGTACCAATTACGGTTGCATTCCTACCAAATGCTTTTATACATATGCGCATCAAATGCATAAGATTCACAAAGCCAAAAAACGCAAGATTTTTACCGAAGTTCCAGATATAGACTACAGACGTATAGTAAATCGCAAAGACCAGGTAGTCAAGCGTTCGCGAAAAGGCGTACAATATCTTATGAAAAAAGCCGGTGTCGAGTTAGTTACCAAAGAAGCTGAATATATCGGTAATAATAAAATCAAAACTATTCCTGATGGCAAAGAATATGATTTCGATTTTGTGCTTTTGGCTATGGGTTCCGATGCTGCTATACCTCCAATCGATGGTTTAGAAGGTGTCAGGGTATGGACAAATCGCGAGACACTCGCATCAAATAGCTTGCCAAAAAATATTTTGATAGTCGGCGCCGGTGTTATCGGTGTCGAGTTTGCCGGCATTATGAATGCCTTTGGCGCAAGTGTTACCGTCATAGAAATGCTGCCTACTATACTCGCCAGCCTAGACCATACAATGCGCGAGCTTGAACACAAGACGATGGTGAAAAATGGAATAAAAATCATCACCAAAAGCTCATGTGAGAAAATCGAAGCGGCCGCAGAAAAATATATCGCCCATTATGAAGGCGAGAAACATGAATTTGATGCTGTTATTCTTGCAACAGGCCGCAGCCCAAGAACACCTAAAAATGCTATAAATCTCGGTTTCGACGTGGACAGGCGCGGCCATATCGATATCAATTGTATGATGTATACTGGTGTGGACAATGTCTATGCCATTGGCGATCTTATTGGTGAGCCATATCTTGCCCACAAAGCATCGGCACAGGCCGAAATTGCTGTCGATAATATTTTAGGTAATGCTCGCAAAGAGTCGCAATTTTATCCGGCTGCCGTTTTTGGCGATCTCGAAATCGGGTCGATTGGCCTGACCGAGCAAGAAGCCAAAGAAAAGTACGGCGAAGATATCAAAATTGGCGAATTTCCTTATATTGCATCCGGGAAAGCACAGGCCGAAGATGAAACCGAGGGCCTGGTCAAATTCATTACTGATAAAGACGGTATTGTCCGGGGTATTCACATAGCCGGCGAAGGCGCTGCAGAGCTTTTAGCAACTGCCAGTATTGTTGTTCAAAAAGGTATGAAAATTGAAGATTTGGAAGAAATTATATTTGCACATCCAACACTTTCTGAAATGCTGAAAGAATCGATTTTGGATTGTATCGATGGTGCAATTCATAAATAAATTACAGGAGGTTTAATAATGAAAAAAATTATTATAGCAGCTATGTTAATGGTGATTTCAGTTTCTTTTGCGGTCGATACTCACACGAATGCTACTCCAGAAGCCGAACAACCCAAGGCCAAATTGGAACTTCGCGAAACTAAATTCGATTTTGGAATTGCTCCAGATGGCCAAAGAATGACCCATCATTTTTTACTCAGAAGTGTTGGAGAAGATCCACTTCTTATAAATAGTGTGCGCGCAACCTGTGGCTGTACTTCTGCACCTGTGGAGAAAGATTCACTCACGCCCGGAGATTCGACTTTTCTCAAGGTTACATTCAATAGCAGTGGCTATCGCGGAAGAAAAGCCAGAAAGCATGTCAGGATAAATTCCAATAATGCTGGCCGTTCTATTCAGAATGTCGGGTTTTCCGCATTTTGCGATACTTCAAAATATACAGTCATAAAACCCGATCCAGTAGTTATTGATGTTGGCAGCGGCGAAGATTTCATGGACGAAAATAAATTCATGGTCAAAAATATTACCGAAGACCAGACTATCGAGCTTAAGGTTGTCACCTATGATTTCGACCATATCGAAGAAGTCAAAATTAAAAATGATAAGCTAAAACCTGGAAAAGATACAGAAGTGATTGTCAAAATGAAAGAACCCGTAGATGGCGAAAGAATTCTTAGCTCTGTTACGATTGAAGCCAGCGATGAAGCCAAATCAAGAATAACGATACCTATCCGTGGCGGAAGAAATATCACAAGGCGACATCCGAGAAGACAATCCAATAATCCAAATAAGTAATAAGTAAATAAAGAGATGTTATATTCTATGAATGTTTTCTTCAAGAATTATACCGCAATACTTCTACTGGGTATTGCGGTTTTTATTACAGCAATTTTCCCACAGGTAGCAAATGCTCAGGACAAGGAATCAGTCGAAATAGTCTTTTTCCATTCACATGGCTGCAATCACTGTGATTCGATTTATACCGAATTTATTGTGCCAGCCTTAGAAAAGTATGGAGATAAAATAGATCTCGAATCCTACGATGTCGATGATCCTGAAAAAGGCGATGAGAATTATACTACCATGTTAGAATACGAAGACCGCTATGATGATCATGGCAATGATTTTCCATCTGTGATTATTGGTGGCAAATTCCTCGGCAATACCAGCGAGATTCGCCCTGTTTTCAATGATATCCTTCAAAAAGAGCTGGCCAAACTCGAATCTGATGATGATACTAAAGCCATAGAAGAAAAAGAAATCACCAAATCCGAAGACAAAGAATCCACCGATTCGGATTCATCAGAGGCTGATTCAATTTCAAAAGCTGATGAGGAAATGGCCGAAGCCGATGAATCAAAGAAGATTCCGGAAGGAACTCTATACATTATCTATTTCAATAAAGCTGGGTGTGATCATTGCTCAAGAGTTCATAGAAATCTTAAATATATAGAAAATCAGTATCCTAATATCGTAATCAAGGAATTCGATGTGGAAAATGCAGATGGAGCTTCTTTGTCGGAATATCTTTCTTCAAAGCATGATATTCCATCTGAGAAACATCTTGCGGCTCCAGCAGTCTTTGCTGGAGATGGATATTTGATACTGGATGAAATTCAATTTCATTCAATTCTCGAACTTTTGAGAGAGCAGGGCGAGAAGGCAAAACAAGATATCTCTGATGTGCCGGATAAAGAGCTTGCAATGGCATATGAAAAGATAAAAGACAAGTTCAGCGAGGTCTCTATCTGGACAGTTATCGGAGCTGGCCTGATCGATGGAATCAATCCATGCGCTTTTGGCGTGATTATTTTCTTTATCACATTTCTTACCGTCATGAAAAGGTCCAAAAGCGAAATGCTCATTACGGGAATTGCTTTTACTATATCTGTTTTTGTAACTTATTTCCTTGTCGGAATCGGTATCCTGAAGTTCCTGATCGAGCTGAAAGCCTACGAAGCTATCACCAATTGGATTTACCTTTTGATGGGTATCTTCGTAGCCGTACTGGCAGTTCTATCGATTGTGGATTTCATCAGGACTCGCAAAGGCAAATCCAAGGACATGCTATTGCAATTGCCATCCGGAATCAAGAAAAGGATGCATAAGATAATCCGCAAGGAAAGCAAGGCCAAGACCAAGTTCAATATGGTACTGGCAGCACTTTCTACTGGATTTTTGGTATCTCTTATGGAAATGGCATGTACCGGCCAGGTCTATCTGCCAATGATTACCGTGATGACTCAAACGCCGGATGCAAGAGTCAAGGCGATTGCCTATCTGCTGCTTTACAATCTGATGTTTATCTTACCGCTAGTTATCATTTTTTCGATTACTATGGCAGGTGTCTCCAGTCAAAAAATGGGGCAATTCCTCGAAAAGAATACATATCTTATCAAGATACTTCTTACTCTGCTATTTATAGGCCTTGGTTATTACTTACTTATGCATGTAGATTTCTCTATGATTCTCGGCCTTTTTGGAGCAGGAACCTGATTTAGATTATATCATGGCCCGACATTGAATGTCTGGCTTTTTTACTTTAGGAGGTGATTATTCCTTTTGCAAAAGACAGGCTATTATCTATCTATCAAATCATGTTCGATGCTTTTGGGCCGCAATATTGGTGGCCAGGTGATACAAGGCTCGAGATATGCATCGGTGCAATCCTGACACAGAACACCAATTGGAAAAATGCCGCTAAAGCCATCGAAAACCTTAAGAAAGAAGGAATGCTCGATCTTTATGCAATCGCAGGTTCTGATGAAAAAAAGCTTGCCGAAATGATACGTTCTTCAGGCTATTATAATCAAAAGACCAAGAAGCTGAAGGCTTTCGCTAAATTTGTGATAGAAGAAGAAGAGAGCTTCGAAGGCTTCGATAGCTATGACACAGTGAAGCTTCGCGAATTATTGCTATCGATAAGAGGAATCGGCCCGGAGACGGCGGATGATATGCTGCTATATGCATTCGATAGGCCGGTTTTCGTGGTCGATGCATATACATTCCGCATTTTCCACCGACATGGTTTACTCGATGATTCTGCAAGCTATAATGAGATTGCAGAATTGTTTGCTTCTAATCTCGAGTCAGATTCTAAGCTCTATGGCGAATATCATGCTCTAATTGTGCAAATAGGCAAGAATTTCTGTAAAAAAAGCAAGCCCAAATGTGAGAGCTGTCCGCTTTTCGGTGATCTAAAGAAAATATCGGGGCAATAAATTCCAAAAACTATTTTGAAAATCTACTCAGGGGGCTTAAATTGTTAAATATGAGAAGGATGAAATACATATTCTTATTCTCTTTGATCCTGATATGCTTCGGCGAACCGGGGACGGATGATTTCACGAGAATCTCGGTGGAGCCATTTTATGAGGCTACTGGCGGTGCATTTGCTGCAAAGAGCTTTGTAGAGCTAATTCCAAAGGCATCGGCTTCGAACTATAATCCTGCTTTGCTGGACGGCCAGAGATCGATTATGCTTTCACATAGCAGCGTATTCGATAATCTCTATATCGCCGATTTCATAGCCTATGGCGACCGCTTCTCCGAAAAGATTAATTGGGGGATCTCTGCTCTTGTATCTGGCGGCGATGGCCTTATGGTAACTGCATTACCAGATGAAGAGGATAGCATTTCGATGGATAATAGGCCATTTATTCTTGAAGAAAAATCGCATTACGATTTTATTATTAATCCATCGGCAAGCTATCGGCTTAGCGATAGAACGAAGGCGGGAATAACTGTGCGTCTGTTCTATCGCAAAATTATGGATGAGAATGCTATGGGCGGTGGATTATCCGCAGGCCTTAGCCATAGCCTTAGCAAGAAACTCAATCTTGGCGCATATATCAGGAATCTATCGACTATGCCTGTTATTTGGAGCACTGGCACCAATGAAACTGCCTTGCCATCATTCCGATTGGGCGGCGTATATAGATTGGCCGAAAATGAAAATCTCACTGTCGAAGCAGCAGCAGATGGCGAATATTCACTCGATGAGAAGATTTTTGATTATGGTGGTGGCATCAGGGCACAGTTTATAGACAGATTTTCGGTTCTTTTGGGATATGGCGACAAAGGTTTCTCAGCCGGTGCGGCTGCTATTTTCAATGGAATCGGCATATCGGCATCATATAGTAATCAAAGCGAGTTGAATAATTCATATAGGATAGCGCTATTCTATAGGTGGAATTAATGATTCTTTCTCGAAAAGCCTTCTTATTATTGATATTGACTCTAATATCTGCTAATTTTGCAGCTCAGGAAGATGTGGACTTATATTCGCATTTCTGGGAACATATACAAAAAATGCCGCTTCTTGAACCACCTTCACATGATGAGATTCGTTTTGCTGATTTTCTATTCGAGCATGGCCTTTATGATGATGCAATCACTGAGTATAGCCGATTTATCTATGCGAATAGAGATGATGCTAATCGCGATTATGCTTTGTTTCAAAAAGCGGTTTGCTATTTCAAGATAAATGATAATATTCAGGCCAGAAGCACTTTGAATGAACTGGCGTATAGCTCAAGAGATCAAGATAATGCCTTTCGAGCGCGCTTGATTCTATCTTTGCATTATGTCGCAACTGGCGATATGAAAAGAGGCCGTTTCGAGCTTCAGGAATTACAAAGAACGGCTACACTCGATAGACAGGGCCTTATCAATTATTTCTTTGGTTGGATGGACTTGATCGATGGAGAAATCGAATCTGCAAATCTGTGTTTCGAAAAATCATTTCGCGATACATTGACACCAAAGCGCTATCAAAAACGCGCCTATGAGATCCATAGGTGGTTCAATGCTGAAGACCCAGAATTGCCGGATAAATCACCAGCCATCGCAGCATTTGCTTCGAGCATACTTCCTGGAACCGGACAAATGTACGCTGGCAGTTTCGCCGATGGCATCAATTCGATGATAATAAACGCTGGATGCGGTTATCTTACTATTAGCAATTTCACTGCTGCCAGGTATTTTCAGGGAGCATATATCCTTTACTTTTTATGGAAAAGATATTATCTTGGTGGAATTAGTAATGCTGAGGCCAGAGCAATTGAATTTAACGATAATGCTCGCGATGAGATAATTGCATCATTGATGGATGCTTTTTTGTAGGTAATAAATGAAATGGCTAATTTTTACATTATTTTTTATCCTAAATATTGGAATGGCTCAGGCAGATGATATCAAACCGCCTCATGCGGACCCTGATGCTCCGATTGCCAATCATGATAGCCTGCTAAAAGTTAGAATTCCGCCGAAATATAATAATCCCGATATGGATGCTTCGATAAATCCAAAGATTATCGGAAAAGCACAAAAAGATAGGAATACAAATGCCACCAATCCAGTTAAAATGCTTGCAGATTTGCTTTTTCGACTTTATTCGAGGTTCATCACGCCGCAAGATGATCAGAAATGCCAATTCGAGCTATCCTGTAGTGCCTATGCCAGGAAGGCTTTTAGATGCCAAAACCCTGTTAAGGCTGCGCTTATGACCTCTGATAGATTGCTTCGATGTAATCCTGTTGCATATAAGTACTATGGAAAAAATCAAAATGAGCAATTAATCGATAATATTGATGGAGTCTGCAATGAATAGTTTTTTGAAATTATTGCTTTTGTTTTTGATTGTCATTAGCGTCTTTCCTGCCGATGATATTAAACCGGATTCGCCCGAAGGTGTTTTACACTTTGCCGACCATCTATTCCAGTATGGCGAATATCGCCGTGCTGCAACAGAATACCTTCGATACTATTCTCTTTATTTCGATAAAGAAGATTCTGACCATGCGCTTTTCAATGCTGCCTTTTCATTGGAGAAGTCAGAGGAATATTCTAATGCTCGAAATTTCTATATGATGCTAAAAAATAAAAGCGGTAATGATTATAAAGCCGGCCTTGCTGGATACCGTTATGCTGTTAATCATTTTCTCGATGAGAATATCGATTCGTGTTTGATATATATCGATGAATATCGTGCCAGCGAGAGCTTTTCTCATAGATATTTAGAAGGTTTTTGTTATCTCAAGATGCGTGAATATGCTCTCGCTGAAAGCCTGTATTATTCACTTGCTTCAATCAATGCTGCCAGCGAGCTTTCTTCGAGTGTTCATTATTTGATATCAAAATCCCGCCAGGGTTCTTCACTGCCGGCCAGAAACCCGGCTACGGCGGCACTTATGTCCACGGTAATTCCCGGCCTCGGCATGGGCTATTCCGAAAGATGGGGCGATGCTTTCTTTAGCTTTATGGCAGTTGCTGTTACAATTGCGCCCGCAGTTTATTTCTACGAAGAAGACAGGACATTCTCGATAACTACCGGTTTGATTGGATTATTTTTCTATGGCGGAAATATCTATGGGTCTGCCAATGCAGCCAAGAAATTCAATGAGAAAAAGCACAAAGATTTCTACAATAGTACACTTGAAGGCGTACCTTTCCAACCTGACGAAATTAACACCAATTTCAAACCATAATGGCAAAATCAATTAAAAATGAAATAAAAAGAAAAGCGATTCACCTTGCCGCTCTGTCTATACCGATTGGCTATAGCTTTCTCGATAAAAAAACAGCGCTTTTTTGGGTAGCTTTATGTACAGTTATATCAGCCTTGATAGATATATTACGTTCTGAAAACCGTGCAATAAGAATACTTTTCTTCAAATTCTTCCGCGATATGCTTCGACATAAAGAGAAGTATAATTTTACAGGAGCCACTTTTATTCTATTTGGTAGTACCCTGACTTTGCTATTCTACAATAAATGGTTTGCAATTATTGCAGTTACTTATATTATTGTGGGCGATGTTTTTGCTGCAATAATTGGTAAATCATTTGGAAAACACAGGATTTACGGCTCCGGCTCTATCGAGGGCAGTATAGCTTTTTTCATAAGTGCTGCTTTATTTACTTCTCTGATGTTTTGGGTTCCCTATGAGATAGTTCCAATATACTATCGAATTTTGGGCGCTGTGCTGGCTGCTGCAATCGAGCTTGTGATCAATCAAGTCGATGATAACCTTACAGTTCCTTTATTGACGGGACTTGTACTTCAGTTTGCATTAAGCGGTAGATTATGATATATTATATAAATTATGTGATGGTTTACAGCAGGAGGAATAATGGAATCGATAATACCAAAAGCGGCATTAGTATCTGTTTATAACAAAAATCACGATGTCATAGAGTTTGCCAAAAAATTACTCGACTATGGCATAGATATCTATGCATCGAGTGGAACTTATGCATATCTCAAAAAAAGCAATATCGTATCTTATCCGCTGGAGCAAATTACAGGCTTCGAGAAGCTTCTCGATGGAAGAGTCAAGACACTTCATCCTAATATATATTCTGCAATTCTGGGCAAAGAAGATGACCGCAAGAGAGAATTGGCTTTTGATATTGTGGCAGTCGATTTATATCCTTTCGAAGATGCCCTGAAATCAGGAAAGCCTCAGAATGATCTTATCGAGATGGTCGATATCGGTGGTGTTGCTTTGCTTCGCGCTTCTGCTAAGAATTATCATTATGTTCTTTCAATATGCGGAACATCCCAGCTACTAAAAGCCGCTGACCACATGGATGAAAACGATGGCAAGATTCTTCCAGAATTTTCAGCGAAATTTGCAAGGCATTCCTTCCAATATACATCATATTACGATTCACTAATCTCGGCCGGCCTCTTTACCGATGAAGATGAGTTTCCCAAGTATATGTCATTGCCATTAAAAGTGGGACAGAAGCTGCGATATGGCGAAAATCCACATCAAAAGGCAATTTACTACAAACACTCCATTCCTTCACTGACAGGCAGAATGGAAAAGCTCTGGGGCAAAGACCTATCATACAATAATATTCTCGACATCGATGGCGCCATCCATGCACTTGCTCATCTATGGGGCAAAATTGGTGTTGTTGTTCTAAAGCATACTTCGCCATGTGGTATAGGAATTGGCAGCAATCAGGTGGATGCCTATGAAAAGGCGCTCGCATCAGATCCGCTTTCTGCTTTTGGCGGTGTTATTGGTGTCAATGAAAAGGTCGGGCTGGAACTTGCAAAGTTAATATTGCGATTTTTCGTAGAGGTTGTTGTGGCACCGGATTTCGATGAGGATGCATTGGAGATATTCAAGGGCAAGAAGAATATCCGCATAGTCAGAATGCCCGACATCGGTTCTTATCCCGAGAAAATAGTTCGCGGAGTAGCCGGCGGATGTCTTGTCTCGGATTTCGATAGTCCACAGGAGATTCCAGATTTTGAAGTCGTTTCAGAGAAAATGCCTACTGATGATCAGGTCTGCGATTTGCATTTTGCATGGCGTGCGATCAAGTCTGTCAAATCCAATTCGATTTTGATTGCCAAAAATGGCGGAACAGTAGGAATTGGCGGTGGCCAGCCCAGTCGGGTAGATGCTGCTATATCTGCAGTTCGGAAGGCTCAGGATGCTGCGATTGGCGCAGTTGCTGCATCGGATGCTTTTTTGCCTTTCCCGGATACCCTTCAAGTACTTGCGGATGCTGGAGTTACAGCATTGATACAGCCCGGCGGAAGCAGAAATGATAAGTTATCTATCGAGATGGCGAATAAGCTTGGAGTGGTTTTGGTATTTACCGGGATGAGGCATTTTAGGCATTAAGATTCCCCAACAATATGCCCATCTCGAAGATAAAGCCTTTTCACACGTTCTGAAATGCCGGTAATTATCTCATAGTTTATTGTATTAGTCCAGTCGGCATGGTCAGATGCAGTGATCACTTCATTACCCTGCTTGCCGATTATAATAACCTCATCATCCAGTGATATATTATCGTCATTATTGATTAGGACCATTGTAGTGTCCATACAAATCCTCCCAATAATTGGGCGTCTCTTGCCACGAATCAGGACATGGCCGGTATTGGATGCCGAAAGCCGAAGGCCATCGCCATATCCCATTCGAATTATGGCTATTTGGGCCTTGTCTCTTGTTCTGTATGTCCTGCGATAGCTGATATTCCAATTGGCGGGAAGATGCCTTATCTGAATAACCTGTGATTTGACAGTTAAGATAGGCTCGATTTCGATTGGCGGCATAATAGAGCGGTCTGGTAAAAGCCCAAAAGCCATAATTCCCGGCCGAACTGCATTGCCATAGATAGGATAAGCGAGTATGCCGGCCGAATTTGCAATATGAACAAGTGGGACTATAAAATTATGCTGTTTCATTTTCTCGATTATTGCCGAGAATCTTCGAAGCTGGAGCATGGTAAATTCATGGTCATTTTCAGAATCAGAGTCGGCTGCTGGAAAATGTGAGAAAATGCCTTCGATTTCGATTCCTTTTAAGCGTGATATGGCCAGGATATCGCCGATACAATCATTGAAAATCATACCAGAACGGCCCATTCCGGTATCGATTTCGATATGGCATTTTGTTTTGCGTCCCACTTTCAGGCTTTGCTGCGATAGAACTTCGGCGAATCGAAGTGATGTTACATTTGGAATCAGGCCATGATGGACAATGCTCGGAATCTGTTCGAGAGTCGGTGGCGTAAGCATTATTATATCGCATTTTACGCCAGAATCGCGAAGCAGCAAGCCCTCTGCAAGATTCGCGATTCCGACTTTATTGATTCCTAAACGATTTGCCTCTTTGCAAATAGGGACAATTCCATGTCCATATGCATTGGCTTTAACAGCAAGGATAATCTCACGATTATCGACCCATGTACGAATCTTCTCGATATTTTGCCGAAAAGCAGATAAATCGACTTCAGAAATTGTCTCGAGATAATGTCCACGGATATCTCGCATATTTAATATCTTCTATATTCAGCGCTTTTTGGCCTTCTGACCCGGACCTCATAGAGATACCAGTTATTTCTTTTGGTAACATCGAGTTTCTCTGGATCGAATTCTGCTTCGAGCATAGCTTCTTTTATTGCCCTATCGATTATTTCATTGCCACAACTGGCGAGTATTTCGACTCTATCGACCTTGCAAAAAGCATCAACGAATATCTTTAGCCTTGTAACCTTACCACGCAATTGGGTGCTCCATTCCTGCTCGGGATACTCCAGCTCGAGAGGTTCGACCGGGTATAATCGAAGCGGTGGCAAATCACCGGCAAGAAGGCTATCTCTTTCTTTTTGAGTCAGCTCGCCTGGTTTTCTCCTTTCATCGTGGTCTTCATCACGGCGCTTGAATTCAGCAAGCAGAGAATCCGATGGTTTAGGCCTTTCATCCTCGAATTCGATATCGCGTTGCCCGAGACGAATCTGTGCGAGGCTATCGTAAGATGTACCAGGATACTCAGCACTAATAGCAGAATAAACCTTTTCAGCCTTCGATGATTCATTCATATATTCGACATATATGTAGGCAACAGCAAGCATAGCCTTTGGAACAAGGTAGCTCTCGGGATAGTCGCGAATGACCTTTTGATATGTCTCGAGCGCCTTCTCGGGATTATTGTATGTAAAGAGATATTCTTCAGCATTTACAAAATAATATCCCACAGAACGCACCTCGGTTGAATCTAAGGCTGCACCACGGCTTTGGAAATAGTCAACCGCACCGATTGCATAGTCGGTATCGGCATGTTTTTTCAAAAGGCTGGCATAGACAGAATCTGCTGTGTCCCAGTCTTCTTTGGAATTTGCATATGTCCACCCGAGTGAATACATGGCCTTGGGTGCCAGTTCACTCTTGGGCATTTCATCGAGCAATCTGCGATATTGATTGATTGCGCTATCGGGCTGGTCGAGTTTTAGGACATACATTTCGGCCAACTCCATTCGAATTTCAGCCGGATTCCTTAGTGAATCAGTGCTGTCTGATAGAGCAATACGCATTTCGATAATCTTTCGTATGGCATCAGCTCTCTCGCGGGATATGGCGGCGATTTCTGTTCCACGAGCTTCAGATTGTGATTTCTCGAACATCTCGAGTGCGAGTTCGAGATTGCCAGCATTGAAAGACATGACACCCAGATAGTAAAATGCCCATGCCGAAGCATTGGTATATGGGAATCTTTTGCCAACTTCGCGCCAAGTCTCGGCTGCTCTTGTGGTATCGTCTCGTTCATAGAAAATGCGGCCGATTCTGACCTCGATATCACCCATTTGATTAGCAAAAGAACGATTCTTTTTCATCTTACGGAAATGCTTCAGGGCATCATCGAGCCTTGCAAGTTCGATATATGCCTCGCCAATTCGCATATTTGCAGTAAACCATTGCGTATCATTCAAATCATTCGGGTTGATAAATTCTTCCAATTCAATAACTCGTTCGTATCTTGTGAATTGATAAGCGATATCCATAAGGCGAAATGCGGCAAGGCTGACAAGCGAGCTTTTCGGGTATTCCTCGATGAATTTCTCATATTCCAGCTCAGCCGATACATAGTCATCCTGTTCATAATAGCTTTCGGCTATCATGAAGGCTGCTCTTTCGGCATAGTCTTCATTATCTTCTTTTATAAGTTCAAATGCAGATTCCGCCTTTTCGAATTCGCCAGCTTTCATCCATGCGATAGAGCGCCAGTATTGAGCTTCATCGGCAAATTTACTATCGGGAAAGCTTCCTAAAAGCTCCTCGAACTTGGTCGCCGATTTGACCGGTTCATCAGTCCAAAGAAGGCTCATGCCAAGAAGGAATAGCGCATCATCGACATATTTGCTCGTAGGATAGAAAGCGAGAACCTTGCTGGCTTTTTCTATCGTAATATTATAAGAAGATTTTGCTTCTTCGGGAATAGTTTCACTTTCTGATTTTTCCCGGATTTTGTCTGCGTGTTTATAATGTTTTTTAGCAAGAAAAAAAGTATTATAATACACGCAGCCGCTTCCGGTTAAGAGAACTATAAATATTGTTAGTAATAGCTTATTTATCTTCGTCATCTTCAAATACTCTTGATAATATATAATCTACCTGTTTTAAGTATCTATCGAGATCGAATAGTGCTTCGATTTCTTCGATTGTAATATATCTACGAATCTCGCCATCTCTTCTAATCTGGTCATAGAAATCTTTACCTTCCTTCCATGATGCCATGATCTTACCCTGTACCATAGTATGCGCTCTTTCGCGGGACATTCCGGCATTTACCATCCTGAGCATAAGCCTCTGGCTAAATACCAGGCCCTTTGTGAATTCTATGTTCTCGCGCATTCTATCTTCATCGACATTCATATTGTCGAGTATGTATGCAAGTTTATTGAAGATATAGTCCATCAAGATTGTTGAATCTGGGAGTATTACTCTTTCGACTGATGAATGCGAAATATCTCTTTCATGCCAGAGAACGATATTTTCCATCGATGGTGTGGCATAGGAACGAACCATCCGGCAAAGGCCAGTTAGCTGTTCTAAAGCTACTGGGTTTCGCTTATGTGGCATGGCGGATGAGCCTTTCTGGCTGATCAAAAATGGCTCTTCTACTTCGCCGATCTCGGTTCTGGCAAGATTACGAAGCTCGACAGCAAGTTTCTCGATTGTTCCGGCCAAAATAGCCAGAGCAGAAATATAATATGCATATCGATCTCTCTGGATTATCTGATTTGTGATTCCGGGCTGATTAAGGTTAAATTTCTTGCAAATATGTTCTTCGACAGCAGGGTCCAATTGCGAGTAATTGCCAACTGGCCCAGAGACCATACCAATATTGACATCCTTAACAGCATCACGAAAGCGGCGCAGGCCTCGCTTGAATTCATCATAGAAAATAGCGAGCTTCAGGCCAAATGTGGTTGGTTCTGCATGGATTCCATGGCTTCTGCCAATGATAGGAGTGTATTTGTATTTATTTACCAGCCTTTTGAGAATTTCGATGATTTCCAGGAGCTTGGGTTCAAGTAATTCATTGGCTTCTTTGAGCTGAAGATTAACGCCGGTATCCATAATATCGCTGGAGGTCATGCCATAGTGAATATACCTGCTGGATGATTCCCCAACTCTCTTGAATACTGAATTCAGAAAGGCGACAATTTCATGCCTTGTTTTTTCCTCTTCATCATCGATTTCTTCAATTGAGAAACCGGCTTTTTCCTTAATCTCATCAAAGCTCTTTTGTGGGATTATACCAAGCTCGGTTTGAGCTTCCGCGGCAGCCATTTCGATTTCCAGCCATTTCTGGAATTTATTCTCTCGAGACCATATTCGTTTCATTTCTTCGCGAGCATAACGGTCAATCATTTGTGCTCCTTTCGGATATATTTGTCAAAGATTATCTTATCAAAGTTAGTGTACCTTTGCATACTCTTTCTCCATCGACTGTAATGATATAAAGATAAGTCCCGGATGGGAGATCTTTATCATTATCGGATTTGCCATCGAAAACCGATTTCTCGATTTCGCCAGCATCGACTTCGATCGTTCTTGCTTTTTGGCCACGCATATCAAAAATCTCTATCTTGCCTCCAAGGCTATATAAATTGGGGAATGAAAAATCTATATCATCATTGTAACCATCATCATTTGGCGTAAATGGATTGGTCGAAAGGCCGCAATCAAGATCCGGCTCGACCCAGAATTTCAGTGTATCGGTGCGCCAATTTGGTGAACAGAAATCGGGGCTATCCTCGGCATATACTATGACTGTAAATGAGTCATAGCCCGAATAATCGAAACCACACGCATTAAAATTGATATCCCAGGTGCCAGAAGAATCGGTTGTTTCCTCGATACAATCCAGTGATGTTACTGTTGCGATTGTATCATAATATGCTGAAAGGATATATGCTGCAAAAGCATTGGTATTGACATCCGAGAAATAATCCATCGCGCCGAACTCTACATAAGGAGCATCATCGGGTATCATCTCTCCCGGCTCAGGATAGCTAAACCAAAGCTGTGGCGGAGAAAAATCGAATACAAGATGCCATGTTCTTTGGACAGCTTCATAACCATAGATATCTGATAGGCCATTCAAACGGACAAGCAAACTTCCCTGGTCGAATGGTTCCGAAGGTGAGAAAACGATGGTATCCGGGGATGTCAATTCTAGCCGATAATCAGAAAGCGTAAAAATCTCGCCATCGATTTCAATTTCGATACTGGATTCTTCAACTTGCTCTTCGCTATGGATAGAAAAAAACAATACATGATCTTCTTCGCTCTGACAGGCAATCACAGAGCCATTTGGCGGATGTATAAGCTCGATATCTGGCCTCGGCGCAATATTTACTTCATGAATCTCGGATAAAAGAAGGGTTCTATCATCGCGATTATCCAGATCGAAGTCATTATCATAGCAATGGAGTCTCCACGATACAATGATATCGCCATCTTGTGCTGGAATCGGTGCGCGCGATCGATATATTGAATCGCCATCGACGAAGTCATGGAATTCGATATAGATGCGATTGCTCGAAATATCCAGCTCACCATCGGTATCCCATTCGATATAGGCTGCCTGAGCATCCGAGAAATCTCCGGTAATAAAGATTCCAGAACTATCTTCCAATGCAAATTCTATATAAAATGCGCTGTCCTGTACCCAATTAGATGGACTGGGTGAATGCATTATGGGCGGCAAAGTATCATCATCAGGAATATAGAAATTTGTATTATAAAATGTATCATTTGCGCCACAGTATTCTGCACAATCGGCAATGTAAATGGTAAAATCGAAAGAATCATCCTCTGAATAGCTAAATGCTACATCCGATGGATCGAAATATACCGTATCGCCATTTATATCGAGATGTGAATTGTCGAGAGTATCGGAATCAATTGTGAAAATCATTGTCTCGAAATCAATACCACACATATCGTCATCAATTATAAACCAAACCGGCACATCAAATTGGCCGATAATTACAGAATCAGGCTCCGGAGACACCTCCAAAAGCTCAGGTGGTTCAATATCAATATAAAATTCTGTGAAAATTTCATCGGTATGTTCATTGCCGAGTGTATCGCTGATTTGCATAAGCGATGCTGTAATACTGTCGCCATGTCCAAATGGGGCAGTCGGCCTGAAAATCAGTGTATCGTCATTTAGCGATAGTTCACTCGCCGGCCAGGGAAATGTGGAATCATTGACATTGAAAACCATCGACTCTAAATCGAGGCCATTGTCATCATAGAGCCATAAACGGATTTCTTGATTTTCGCATGAAGAATATGCTCCGCTATCTGGCAAAATGAAATATGCTTCCGGGCCGACCATATCGACTACGAAAAAGTATTCGAAAGTGGTTGAATTGGCTTCACAGAAATCCGGCGCATCGGCTATCTGGATTTCGATATAGGCTGTGTCTTCGAAGGAGAGGCCAGCGGCTGCAAAATCTATGTAAATAGTGTCTTCGGAATCAGAAAGCCACATGCCTGCTGGGCTATCGATATATCGCAACTCGGTATCATTAACATCGACAATAATACTCGATGGATCGATGCCAGCAATCTCATCGTAAATATAAATAGACATCACCGGGTCGCCAGCGGCCGTGCCACCGATTCTTGGGTATATTGGAAGCACATGAGGCGGCGATGTATCGACATAGAAACGGCCTTCTAATGTATCAGAAATAGGATTGCCAAGAGAATCCTCAGCGGCTGTAACCATCACATCGACAGTATCGCCATGCGACCATGCCGGCGAAGGCGTATAAATTAGCGTATCGCCAATATAGCTTGCAGATGGCGATGTGGTTGTAAAAAACTCTCCATCGATATAGAATTCTATGCTCGATTCAACAACGCCATTGACATCGCGAATGCTAAGATAAAGCGGGCCTTCATTGCATGATGTAACCGTCTCGTCCTCTGGCATAATAAAATTGGCAATAGGCCCGGATAGATTTATCGAGAAGCTCCAGCAAGTATCTCCTTCGTTCTCGCCACAATAGCCGGCAAGGTCCTGGAAATAGGTGCAAACCTCGACAGTATCGTAATCATCGAAATGAGGCACGACATCTTCACTAAGATAAAATCTTGTGCCATCCCAAATAGGATCATAAGAAACGCCATCTATCATGATGCTGACTGTGGATGTATCGAAGCCGGAAAGCTCATCATCCAGATTGAAATAGATATCAGTGATGCTATCGCCTATTACATAGCCGGCTTCGGGATATTCATCGACTAGATATGGTGGCGCAAAGTCCCTTGTTACGCTAAAAGCTTCGCTTTCCAGAGTATTGGCGACATTATCCGAAACAGAAACATAAACCGTAATCTCATCACCATCATCCATGGAAATTGGCGGTTCGAATTCAAGGTTTCCATCTTCGAATGTCATATAATCTGGATAGTCATACTCCGAGCCTTCGACAGTTATCGTGATAGAAGTCTCATCGACACCCATCAAATCGGAAATCTCGAAAATCATAGAAAGCTCGGGACATGAAGTATAGATTGTCGGCTCGATAAGCTCGACCTCTGGTGGTAAGGTGTCCACAAAGAAGCTCCAGCAGCGAGCATTGGAATTTCTGTCACAATATGCAGCATTGTCGATAGCAGTGATACAAACTTCGACAGAATCACCAGTATAGATACCTGCTTCATCACCGTCTATGCTGAGTGCGCCAGTAACTGGCTCAAATAGAATGCCGTCTTCGATAAGTATGCCATTGACAGTTATCAGAAAGCCAGTAGCATCGATTCCCGAAAGGTCATCAGCGATATTTGCATGGATATCGAAGCTGGGATCGGCTATTAAAGTGTCTGGATTTGGTGATAAATCGGTTATCTCCGGCGGCAATAAATCGAAAATGATTTCGAAAGTATCCGGGTCATAAATACTGAAGCCTGCGGTATTTCGGACATTAGTCAATACTCCTGTAACAGTATCGCCATGTTCGAAGCAGCCTTCTTCGCCCTCGGGTTCAAAAAACAGCGTATCGCCGGAAACTCTGAAACTGGTATAGTCGAAGCCGTGGCCTTCTATCATAGCATCCATAGTACCGGGTTCTATATCGATAGAATCAGGCATTTCGACAAGCCATGCCACTCTTGCACATTCGCAGCTTGTAATCTCAGTAGGGTAGAGCAGTGTAACTTCGGGAGCCGGAACATCTGCTTCTATTAATATCCAATGGAAAATCGGCCTGCCAACGCCTCTGTCCATAAGGACACGATATTGGAAATATCGAAATTCCATATCCAGGTCTTCGCCTTCTTCCACATCGAACCAGTCTGTCCAATCTACATCATCGAGGGATATGCGCGCCTGTACTGAAAGGCTTGCAAGCTCGGGTACGGTCTCCGACCAGGTTATTCTTTCAAGTGTGCCGATTCCTGGCAGTGATTTGACATCGGATTTATAATCCCCAACACCGACACCGCCATTATAGGCATAGTACATGGAATTGATCATGGCCTTGGCTTCCCATTCTATTGGCCGGAATGTCTCCGGAGAGCCCCTTAACTCTTCAGACTCATGGCCAGTGCTGAAAAATGAAAAGAAGGAATTGTGTTCCGGGTCATTATAAGTATGCATATATGGGATTCCTGCGTCATTGACATACCACAAATCGCCTCTATCGTGGACTTCGCCAAAATCGTGACACTCTGTAACATCGAACTCTTCGGGCAATACAAATGGTACATTCATAACAATTGCATCACCATCTGCGCCGGGCGCCCTTTGCACATGCGTCCATGTTTCATCGGGTACGCAGCAATCTACCCATTCGGCTCTAAGGCCAGTAAGCTCTGTCATATTGTTAAAATTGGGATGTTCGAAATTATCACTGACTGAACAGCATAGCATTTCCCATGGCCATAAATCATAATGGTCCCTTCCCCATCTTTTGGCAATAACATCATGGGTAAAAACAACTCCTTTTCCAAGACGAGCAAATTCTTCGACGGCATTTCTGGCTTCTTCGGAAATATCATTGCTCGAACCACCATAACCATTAGCAATGCCGAAAAATATAATATGAAAAAAGGAAACTGGAAGGGTAACTGTGCCACCTGTATATGCGTTTTCGACAGTAAGCTCATCAGAAGCAGAAGAAATCGAATTGAAATCGTCAAACTCTATTAGGTAAATTCCGAATGTCAACCTGGGCGTGCCATCATCGGAATATTCATTGATAGGGTCACTGAGACATTCGACACAATGGTCTTCTGGATAAATTTGAAGGACATAAATTGTATCGTTTTCAGTAAATATCAAAGCGCCATTATCCGGATCTGGTAATCCATCGGGATCCGGGCTTATGACATCGATATTTTCTGCATCGCCAGTGGAGAAATCAAAAACAGTAGTTTCATAAAATTCTATTGGATAAGCGATTATGCTTATCGTAAATACAAAAAGAATAAGTCCGATGCATAATTTGGCATACTTAGCCATGATATGAAATCTCCTTAGATATTATATCTGATACCGATTAAAATAGTTGAAAAGGATGGATTAGAGAGCACGGCTCTTGTTGAGAAATTAGCAGTGAAGTCTTCATTTAGTTTATAGTCTGCGCCCAGCTCTACCCTCGGCTGAAAATATGCTGGTTCGGAAGAATCTTCATCTGATGTTTCACGCGGATAATCTCGTAAAATAACATTAACACCTAAGCCAGCTCCAATATATGGCTTCACTTCCCAATCGACCTCCGGCCTGAATAGGCCTTTTACTGCACCGCCGATGACTGTTAGCTTTACCGGGCTGATGCCTTCTTTAGGGTCACTTTCATCGGCCTTCATATACTCTAATTCGAGAGCTAATGATAGTTTTGGTATTATTGTACCAAAATCAGCCATCAGATTAGTTGCGAAACCTGGTGCATATTTTGCATAAGGTATTGAAAGCCCGCCTCTGATACCAATATTCTTCAAGCCCATATCTGTGCCACTTTTCGGTGCAAGGTTATCGATTCCCTGTGAATATACAACTGTCGCAAATAAAAAGACAATGAGCAATGTTTTTCTCATTATTAGCCCTCCGGTTATTTTATCCGCACAAGCGGAAAATACTTTTTTACATAATACAATATAATATGCATAGAAATTTAGTCAAGCTTTACAATGGCTTAAACCAAAGAAAAAAGTCTCATTAAACTAATAAATAAATCAGAAAATTGAAGTGCTATAGTTTACCCATACGTTTTCTTCAGCCATAAGGCTTTTGGCTTCCTGGATTAGTTCTTTTTGAGTACAAATCTCTACTATACGTACTCGGGCTTTCTTGAAGTTATTTTTTGTTTGCACATGCAAAATGACAGGTATCTTGCCAGGATATTTTTTCAAGATTTCCAGAAGCTCCTCTTGTATCTCACGGTTGTGAATTTTTGTATCGATCCTGATATGAAGCTGTTGGGCAAGCCTTTGGTGAATTCCCTGGAGAGACGCTATCTTTTCTATGGATATTTCGATACCGCCTCTTTGTTCGAGCTGGCCCTGCATAATATAAAGCTCTCCGGATTGCACCTTCACTTTTTGCATCTTATATGCCCGTGGATAGAGCTTGAATGTGATGCTGCCTGTTTCATCCTCCAGAGTACCATAGGACATTGGATGGCCTTTTTTGGTTTTTGTTACTCTGTAATCGGTAACCTGTCCGGCAATTGTTACTATTCTGCCATCGCCAACTTCTTCGAGAAGGTCGATTCGTATGGCCTGAATCATCTCGAGTATTTTTGTATAGCCTTCTAAAGGATGGCCGGATTGGAAAAATCCAAGAGCATTTTTTTCATTTTTGAGGTATTCGGCCAGTTCCCATTCTGGTTTATCGGTAACATCGGGATATTCATCCTTTTTGTCCATAGCGCCGATATCGAAAAATGTAAGCTGCATATCGGATTTTTTAGCATTCTCCTGTGCAAATTTGATTGCTCTATCGGCATGGTTGGCCAGAGCAGCGCGGCTTAGGCCGAAATCATCCAGCGCACCCGCGTAGATAAGATTCAAAAGCGAGCGAGAATTCAGGCCAAATTTTGCGCTCCGGTCGCAGAATTCATATAATCCGGGAAAATCCCCCTTTTCTTCGCGATCTTTGATAATCTGTTTTGCTGTCTCTTCACCAAGACTTTTAATTGCACCCAGTCCAAAACGTATTTTGCCTTTTTCGACAGAAAAGTCCCAAAAGCTATTATTTATCGAAGGCTTAAGGATTTCTATCCCAAGGCGTTTGATATCGTCGAGCAATATCTGAAGGCGATCGGCACGGCTGACAAAGCTGGTAAGGTTTGCTGCTGTAAATTCAACTGGATAATAGCATTTTAGCCATGCTGTTTGATAGGCCAGTATCGCATAAGCAGCAGAATGGGATTTATTGAATCCATATTCGGCAAACTTATTTATAAATTCGAAAAGCTTCTCGACAAATTTTTTCTTATAGCCCTTTTTGACAGCCCTTTCGATGAATACTTTTCTCTGGTCTTCCATGAGTTTTATCTTCTTTTTGCCCATAGCGCGACGAAGAATATCGGCCTCGCCAAGAGAGAAACCGCCGATTTTCTGTGCAATTCTCATCACCTGCTCCTGATAGATGATTATTCCCTGTGTGTCTTTCAGGATGGGTTCGAGGTCCTCATGAAGAAATTCCACATCTTCTTCGCCATGCTTACGGCTGATATAGAGTGGAATATTGCCCATCGGCCCAGGGCGGTATAGAGCATTCATAGCGATAAGGTCTTCTATCGAGTCGGGCTTTAGCTGCATGAGATAGCGAGTCATGCCGTCTGATTCGAATTGGAATAGCCCGGTTGTATTGCCATCGGCAAATATTTTGAATACCTTTTGGTCCTCCTGGTCGATGGCGCGTATATCGACATCCTCATCGGATGTATATTTGATCTGCTTTATCGTATCATCGATGACAGTAAGAGTCCGAAGGCCCAAAAAGTCCATCTTGAGAAGGCCAAGCTCTTCCACATAGTCTTTATCGATCTGTGTTGCCACATCTTTTTTGGAAGTAACAAATAGCGGTACAAAATCGGTAGTCGGCCCGGGAGTGATAACCACTCCAGCAGCATGAATCGAAGTATGCCGCGGAAGGCCTTCGATCCTTTTGGCAAAATCGAATAATTTGTGCATGTCATGCTTTTTGATGAATTCTTCCATCTCGGGATTCTCTTCATAGGCTTGTTGAAGCTTTGCATTTTCGGGTATGAGTTTGGCGAGCTTATTCATATCATCGAAGCTATAACCGAGCGCCCTGCCGACATCTTTCAATGCGGCGCGAGCCTTCATCTTTCCGAATGTAGCGATATGTGCGACCGATTCATCGCCATATTTCTCGCGGACATAGTCAATTACCAGTTCTCTTTTATTATCGGAGAAATCGATATCGAAATCCGGCATCGATTGCCTTTCGGGATTGAGAAATCTTTCGAATAGCAATTCATACTTCAAGGGGTCAAAGTCTGTAATTTCCATGCAATATGCCACCAGCGAACCGCCACCGCTACCACGTCCCGGCCCAACTGAGATATTACGCTCGCGCGCTGCTTTGGTGAAATCGGCAACAATGGCAAAATAGCCGGGAAAGCCCATCTTTTCGATGATATTAAGTTCATGCTCGAGCCTATCGAGATGCTTTTTCTCGACTTTTTTATATCTTTTATACAGTCCTTCTTTCGATTTTTCGCGAAGATATGTTTCCACGTTACCGCCGCCAGGCACCGGAAATTCAGGAAAATGAAGTTTACCGAGTTCCATCTTGAAATCGATTTCATCGGCTATTTTTAAGGTGTTTTCGATTGCTTCTGGATAGTCTTTGAAAAGCTCGATCATCTCTTCTTGAGTCTTGAAATAGAATTCTTCATTCGCAAATTTGAGCCTATCTTTGTCTGATACCAGCTTCTTTGTGCCGACAGCCAGAAGCACATCATGATATTCTGCATCTTCGCGGTTTAGATAATGGCTGTCATTTGTAGCGACTATTCCGATCCCCATTTCTTTGGCGAGATTGGCCAGAGGCTCTATCGATTTGACTTCATCCTCGATGCCATGATTCATCAGCTCGATATAGAAATTTTCCCGGCCGAAAATATCCATATAATCTCTGGCGGAATTTTTGGCTTCATCGATTCTATTGTATCTGATATGTTCATTCACCTCGCCCTTAAGACAGGCAGAAAGTGCAATAAGGCCTTCGGAATGTTCGCGCAGGGTCTTCTTATCCAATCGTGGTTTGAAATAGAAGCCCTCGGTATATGCGATACTCGAAAGCCAGATGAGATTTTCCCAGCCTTTCTGATTTTTCGCAAGAATCACCAGATGATTAAGATTTGGTGGCCGCCCATCGATATATGCTTTATGGTACATATCGCCGGGTGCGATATAGAATTCCTGGCCAATAATCGGCTTTATGCCAGCCTTATCAGCAGTCTTGAAAAAATGAACCGCTCCGAAAAGATTGCCATGGTCGGTCATCGTAACGGCAGGCATATCAAGCTCTTTAGCGCGTTCGACCAATTCGTTGATACGACATGCGCCGTCCAAAAGGCTATATTCGGTGTGATTGTGAAGATGCACAAAATTCATAGTGCACAATTTAATATTTTTATCATTTTCAATCAAGCACTTTGATAAAAAAAAGCCCTCTTCATCCGAAGAGGGCAAAGGAGATAAAAAAGCGAATAGATTATTGGCCGCTGTCAGAATTGAAGGCAAAGCAGGTGACAGTGCGAGTAACACCTTCTGTTTTTCTGATATTGTAAATATGGTCTTTCAAAAGCTCGATATTGTCATCCTCGACATAACAAATAATGTCATGAAGACCTGTAACGACTCTCGAATGATAGACAAAGTCTTTCTGCATCAAATCATTGTGAACCATAAGCTCGGTTCCAGATTTAACATTGATCAAAAGGTATGCTCCGGGTTTCATATACATCCTCCTTTGATTTGGTATTCCCCAGTTTGCTTTAATTTAATCATTCTCTAATAATAATGCACATACAATGGCTGAAAGTCAATAATTTTTTTAATTAGAGTTTCCAGCCGATTATTTTGAGTAGAATAGATTAAATATTGGAAAAACAGTAAGCTATTGATTTAGGAATATTGTTAGATTCACCTAAATGTTGCTCAAATAACAGACAATGTATGATCCCGCGCGGATTTAATTTAAACATCAATAAAAAGTGTTAAAAATTCTTATTGCTCTTTTAAAGCCATATATATATAACACATATATAATACTTAATACATATACTCAAAAGGCTTTACTGATGTTTTAGCCTGAAAAGTATGACAATGCGGAACAGCGCATTGTCTGGATTAACCTTTTATGGGCTCTACATTATCATTATCCCTTGCATAAGTTTTTGTGGTTTTTTCCTTTTCTATATATTCAGTGGAATTATATTAAATTCAATGTGAATGCCTTTAGAAGAAATTATGAAAGAAAACGATTGATTTTAGGTGATTTATAGCATATTTTACATCATTGTAAACTTATAGGATGGGAAAAATGTGTCCAAGTTATGATGAGACAAGCGCAATAAGTAAGGTTCGGTATCTACAAAATACCAGTGCGGTCGAAGAACAATTAAATAAAAATTATGCCATTATCTATAATACCGCTGTCGATATAATGGATGTTGACAGCCTTGTTCTTTTTAAGTTTGACCGTAAAAAACAAGAGTTATATTCTGTAAAATACAAACTTGCCGGCCTCGAGTTTCGAATGAGCATCAATGAAGGCGTTACAGGATGGGTTTTCAGGACAGGAAAACCAGCGATTGTGAATAATCCTAAAGACGATCACCGATACTATCCACATTTCGATAGAAGATTTGAACTCGATACAAGAAATCTTCTTGCAGTCCCTATAAAGAATTCTTCTAATAAGCCAATTGGTGTTTTGGTATTTGCTAATAAAAAAGGCGACTTTGACCAGGAAGACCTGGAATTGGCAGAGTCACTCGCTGGGCATATGAGTATTACTTTCGAGAATGCAATTTTATACGAAGATCTAATTTTGACCTTCGAGAGCCTGGTCAATGTACTGGCATTTACTATCGATGAACGGCATAAGATTTCCAGTGGACATTCTCATAGGGTAGCCGAATATTCCGAGAAAATTGCTCAAAAAATCGGTCTAAATCAACATGAAACCGGCCTTATATGGCTTTCTGCTATGCTTCATGATTATGGCAAAATCAGCATACCCGACAAGGTACTTCGCAAAGAAGGCCAGCTCGATGAAAAAGAGATGGAACTTATGAAAAAACATGCAAAAAGTACTTATGATATGCTTAATCGAGTTTATTTCAATGAACAAATGTCCAAGATTCCGGAGATCGCTGCCTATCATCACGAGCGAATAGATGGCAAGGGCTATCCATTTGGCCTTATGGGAGATCAGATACCCCTTGGCGCTAAAATTATTGCTGTTGCAGATGTTTACGATGCTATGACAAGCTGGCGCGAATACCATGACCCATATTCCAGAGAAATTGCTGTAAAAGAGCTAATCGATGGCAAAGGGACTAAATTCGATGCCAAAGTTGTAGAAGCTTTCACCGATTTACTCGAAAGCGGCGAGCTGGACCAGATTGAAAAAAGAGCGACTAATTTTCATAAGGTTAATAATCTTTAATACCCAGATTCAGTGTTAACCTGAAGTTCCACAATCATTTCAACAGCAAACCCAATTTATTTTACCAAAAATATCAATATATTTACTTTTAATATTTGATAATGTCAAGAACCCGGAAAAGCAACTGGTTGAGTGATGATTATATTTTGATGACCCTCGAGTTGCATCTTTTTGGCGAGCCCATCTTTGTTAACCATGCCGAGAGCGACAGTGGAAAGGCCTTCTGATGCACAAAAAAGATAGACATTCTGGCTGATATACCCCGTATTTATCGCAGAATAGAAGTCCTTATTTTTCTGAGGTATCGAACCCATTTTTTTGTAATCGGCAACGAATACCAAACAAACAGGGGCATCTTTTGTGAAGCCCTGAAGCCCGGTTTTATTGCGAATATCCTCGCTATGAATTTTTCTAAGGCTATGGCTTTCTGCATCATAAAGATAAAGGCCATCCTCCATTGCGGCATAAATATCGATCTCTTGCCAGTTTCTTGCAGATGGAGCAGTCCTTTTGCCAGAGTCATCGCGATTTACGCCGAAAGCTGCCCAGAGAAGATTCGAAAGCATTTGCTCGGATAGGGCTTTATCCTGAAAATCCCGATTTGTTTTTCTTTCTGATAGCGCCTGCATAAGAGGTTTGCCACCAGTTTTGTCAGGTTTTGGTAAATCCATAGAGAATACTGGATTAATGTAAACAAGGAATAATAAAACGTATAAAATACCATTTCTGATAGGGTAAAACATACCGCACCTCACTTAACTTAATAGATTTGAAATATACAAAATTACCTGCAGGCTTATTATAAACATAATTCTCAGAAAACACAAGCTTCAAATTATTTTGAAAAATATTGAAACATTCTTGTGTTTCAAAGCTTATAGTATTAGTATAAGAATCTTCTTAGGCAAGGTTAAATGGGCTAGTAATAGCCCTGGGGTTAGGGTCGCTTTTTTTAGCGGCTCTTTTTTTTGTTCAAAAATAGTGCACATTATCTGTGAAGCAAATAAAAAGATGCACAAAACAGTTGCCTTATTAGTAAGTCATAAATCATAAAGCCTTTAATCACGGTGTTTATATCAATTGGCACGAAGTTTGCTATTATCTAAAGTGGAAATGAAAACTGAGATTTTGGAGGTATCATGAAACGATCGATTTTGAAAATATCGCTCGCACTAATTATAGTTTCAGCATTTTTCTTCACCGGCTGCGACACATGCGTAAATTGCAATGACCGATATGATGATTGCTGCGATGAAGACTATTATCCACCGCCTGTTCCCTATGATGTCTATACCACTACCTATGATGGCTTCATAGAGATCGATTGGCATCCGATCTATTCCAGCGATTTTGATTATTATAGAGTTTGGCGCGGTTACTATGAAAGTGGAGAATACACACTCATAGGCGAAACATCCACTGCATTCTTCACAGATTATAATGTCAGAAATGGCCAGACTTACTATTATGCAATCAGCTCTGTCGATTATTGGGGCAATGAAAGCGAAATGTCATATGAAATCATCTACGACACGCCTAGGCCAGAAGGCCATAGATATACAATCTATAGCGGTGATTTGTATCCTGAGTCATCTGGTTTTGACTTCTCGGAGAGATATGTCGTACCCTGGGATGATGTAAACTGCGATGTATTCTTCAGCTATGATAGCGATATCGAAGAGTTCTATCTTCAGGCCGGAAACGATATGACAGATATTATGGACTATGGCTATACAAGTGATCTTCAGGATGTCGATTTTGCCCCGGAGACAGGATGGGACCCGGAAGGCTGGGAAATTGCACAGAGAGGCCATTCCTATATCATATGGACATCCGATAATCATTTCGCACATCTGCGAATAACCAGCATGTACGATGACAGGATCATATTCGACTGGGCCTATCAAACCGATACTGGCAATCCAGAGCTTTTCCACAGGACGGAGAAAGAATTGCCTGTTCGAGATATGATAACAGAAAGAACAATCGAAAGAAATAATAACTATTCAGAAAATATCACCATGGAGGAAAAATGAGACGCGCAATATTAATCGCAATAATTGCAATAGCTGCAATAATCCCAATCACGGCGCAGGCCGATTATGCCCTGATATTCCATTACTCGACCGGATCACCTTATGTCCCTTACTATCCTTATGTTTACACCGACTACGAATACTACTGGGACTACTATGACCTTATCGTAATGGATGATTTTTGGGATCCATTCCCTTGGTTTACTCGCCACTGGGTAAGGACTTACTATAGCCCCTGCGGATGGTATCGTTATCACTATTATGATTATCCATGCCATGGCTGCACGAGAGTCTATGTCAATGGCCGTTATCGCTATCGCTATCCAGAACCACGGCGAACCAGATATGTCCATCGAAGCTCGAATTATCCTACAAGGAGTGAAATAGTCCGCGAAAGATATGTCGAAAGGACAAGAAGTACTGCTCCTACAAGAACAGTTACCAGAACAAGGACGACTTCATCGACCAGAACACCGGAAACCAGAACAAGGACAACACCTGCGACCAGAACTACAGATTCAAGGCTCTACAGAGAAGGCGAATCATCCAGCAGAACAGAATCTTATCCCGAAAATTTAAGCACAAGAAACCGTACTGAATCGAGAGCACACTCGACAGAATCCACAAGGGATATCACCCCCGATCGTAATGATGAAGTAACTTCGAGAAGGCCAAGCGAAATTGGTTCCAGCCCGAAAACTGCCACCAGTTATTCATTAGATGATACCGAAGAGCGTTCAAGCAGCCCTCGAGGAACAAATATCGACAGTAAAACACGAGATATAGAATCTGTTTCTGAAAAACCAGAAAAGCCCACCAGCATTTCCAGAGAATCTTCGGCCGCTAATATCGATAATTCCAATAGAGCAAATGTCAAAGAAGAAAGCGAAACTTCTGATGGGGGCTGGGAAGAATACTATCGTGGCAGGTCTTTCGAAAGAGAAGAGAAAAGAAGCTCAAGAACAATCGAAAAACCATCGACTTCGTCCAGAGCATCTTCGACGATATCAAGATCGCCAGCTCCAGAATCGAAATCATACACCCCTCCGTCTCCATCGAATTCTTCGCGAAGTATTTCCACTTCACCATCCAGCCGCTATGGCACAAAACCAATGAAAAGCTACGAAACCAAAGATGATGATGACGACAAAAAGAGCACGAAAAAATATATTGCTCCTTCAAAAAGCAAAAAGAAATCCACAAGTAGTAGCAGCTCAAAATATACACCAACATCCAGAAGCAAAACATCTGGGTCATCTTCCAATAGCTCCAGCAAATCGCCAGCTAGCAGAAGTACACGAGGTTCGAGCAGCAGTTCCAATTCCAGTTCATCACCCAGAACAAGGTCGAAATGAATTCAAGAGAAATCGACATAATTGCAGAAGAAATTCTCCCATCAACGAATGCAGCTTCGCAGGCCACTGCGGAGCTGCAAAATTGCAAGCGAAAGGAGCCTCTCGAAAAATACTTGCAGCTAAAGATTTGTAATGATATATTCTAAGGAGATATTATGAGTACTAATAAAATAAACAGCTATTCGATAATCAAGATCCTAATACTTCTTTTTTTAGTATTAGCAGGAAGTATTTTTGCCGATGATGATGAGAACGATGACAATAAATCATTTATCAAATGGCTTATGGAAGCATCGGATGAATCTTCATCCAGGAAAACAGCGAGAAGCAGCAATGGCGAATCCTATGACTATTTCCAGGATTCCAATGACAATGGTATCGATGACAGATTAGAGAAAGAACGCTCTAAAGATACCAATCCGACTAAACAGAGGAAGTCAATAATCAATTCAGAACCTTCAGGTAAGTCGATTGGTAAAGCAATTGAATCAGAAATTCGAAACTCATTAAGAGAAGACTCCCGGGAAGATGCTCCAGCACCTTCGATACGGAGAAAGGAAAGCCCCGGTTCTTCAAAAAACAGCAAAAGAACAATCAGCCCCTCCAAAACAAAAGATAAAAATTCCACATCGAATTCCGAAAACAAAAGCAAGAAAAAACGAATAAAGTAAATATGATGGGAGAATAATGTTAAAAGAGAAACAAATAGTCGAAGCACTTCGTGAAGTCTATGACCCTGAGATTCCAGTCAATATCTATGATTTGGGCTTCATCTATAATATCGACATCAAAGAGAAGAATGATGTTGATATTACCATGACACTTACTGTCCCCGGCTGTCCGATGCATCAGATGATTACCAAGATGGTAGAACAGCGGCTAAAGGAAATCGAAGGAATCGGAGAAGTCAAGGTCGAGTTGACATTCGATCCTCCATGGTCTGTCGAAAAAATATCCGATGAGGCCAAAGATAAGCTTCGCACAATGGGCTACAAAGTCTGATCGATTTTGTTACTACAATTTTACCTTAAACCATTCACAGGCATTTTACCAAATCTGTCTGTGAAAATACAATATTACTATGCCTGATCTTTTCGGAAATGATAAAAACCAGTCGAAACTCGAAGAATCCTATACACTTGCCGATAGGATGCGTCCACGCAAATTATCTGAAATATTAGGCCAGCAACATATAATTGGGCAGGGCAAGCCTCTTAGAAGGCTAATCTCATCCGGTGACTTTGGTTCAATGATTTTTTGGGGCCCGCCAGGAAGCGGAAAAACGACTCTGGTAAATATAATTGCCAATGAATCGAAAGTGGAACTTTTGTCCTATTCGGCAGTGCTTTCGGGCATTAAACAAATAAAAGAGGTTATAAGGCGCGCTGGAATCCGTCTTCAGAATACCGGAAAAAGAAGTATCCTATTTATCGATGAGATTCATCGTTTTAATAAAGCGCAACAGGATGCATTTCTACCATTTGTAGAAAAAGGCTCGATTGTCCTTATTGGCGCAACTACCGAAAATCCATCCTTCGAGATTATATCGCCGCTTCTTTCCAGGACACAGGTTTTTATATTAAAAGGCCTTACTAAAGAAGACATCATAACGATTCTAAAAAGAGCGATCTCGGACAAGGAGCGAGGCCTTGGCGATATGGAGCTTGATATCGAGGAGGGGGTTCTGGAGAATATCGCAGAGCTTTCATCCGGCGATGCAAGATATGCTTTGACGGTACTGGAATTTGTAGCAAATGCTTCTGAAGAAGGCAGAATTACAATGGAGGGCCTATCGGATTTAATTCAAAGGCAGCGTCTTCATTATGATAAAGCCGGCGAAGAACACTATAATTTGATTTCGGCTCTTCATAAAGCTATTCGAGGCTCCGACCCGGATGGCGCAATATATTGGCTGGCAAGGATGCTGGCATCCGGCGAAGACAGGTTATACATCCTGAGGCGACTGATAAGAATGGCAATGGAAGATATTGGCCTTGCGGACCCAAATGCCATTAGAATAGCCATAGCCAGCCGCGATACATTTCAATATTTAGGCGAACCAGAAGGCGACCTTGTGCTCACCCAATTGGCCGTATATCTTGCAGCAGCTCCCAAATCCAATAGTCTTTATATGGCTCACAAAAAAGTGATGTCAGAAATAAAAAAAGGCAATAATCCACCGGTTCCGATTCATCTGAGAAATGCTCCAACCAAACTCATGAAAGATATTGGATATGGCGAAGAATATAAATATGCCCATGACTATGAAGGCCATATCGTCGAGCAAGAATTCCTTCCCGATGAATTAAAAGGTAAAAAATTTTATTATCCATCCAATCAGGGGCTGGAAGGCAAGATAAAATCACATCTTAAGAAGATTCAAGAAATATTCGAGATGCGACGAAAAAACAATAATGACGGGAAGAAAAGATGAAACTTGTCAAAGGGGTTTTTATAATAATGATTGCTTCAATCACTTTTCTTTATGGTAAAGGCGGTTTAGAACGGGAAATTGTCGAGGCGAGAAATGATTTCGCATTTTCATTATTTGGCAAATTAGTTCAGGACAACCAGATAGATAATGTCATATTCTCTCCTTTGTCGGTGCATCTGGCACTCACTATGGTATTAAATGGCGCAGAAGATGAGACAAAAGAACAAATAGCAAAGACGCTTGGGCTAAATAGCAAAGAGTTGATATCAATAAATAAATTTAATAGCTCGTATCTCAGGAATATTCAAGAACAATCGGATGGAACAAGCTACTTGATGGCCAATTCACTCTGGCTGGGTGAAGATTACGGCCTTTCCATAGAATATGCCAAAATGATGAATATTTTTTATAATGCAAATGTCTCGAATGTAGATTTTGGGAAGGCAGATGCCAAAGAGAAAATTAATGATTGGATTTCACAGAATACCGCTGGAATAATAGAAGATATGATTGAAGAAACAAATCCGGCTGACATACTATATATTATAAATGCCATATATTTCAAATCGAAATGGGAAAAAGCTTTCGATACTGCCGAAACCTATCAAGACATTTTCTATGTCGATAATAGGCAAGAGATTACTGTCGATATGATGAACCGCAAGGATAATATTTGGCTATATATAGATGAAAATTTGCAGGCTTTTCATCTGGATTTCAAAGGAGATTTCACGATAACATTTATCATGCCGGAATCCAGCTTCGATGATTATTGCCTTAATTTAGAAAAAGATGAATACAATCGAATAAAGGAAAAGCTCCATAAAAAGGAAGCAATAATCCATATGCCACGATTGGACACAAAATTTAAGACGCCATTGAATAAAACCTTAGAATCGATGGGCATGAAGGCGGCTTTTGATCCGGCTAAAGCCGATTTCGGAGGTATATTAGAAAATGCTTCGAGTGATATTTTCATCGAGCTTGTTCTTCATCAGGCAGCTATCAAATTGGATGAAGAAGGCGCGGAGGCAGCCGCTGCAACTGTTGTGGAACTGGCTAAAAGTGCAGCGCCAACATCGATAGAGACAATAAAACTTGATAAGCCATTTTTATTCAATATCGAAGAGAAAAGAACTGGGACTGTCATATTTTCGGGAATAATTAGAAATCCTAATAAATAAAGGGGTTAATATGAAAATAAAATTTATGCTAATGATACTTCTTTCCGTAATGCTCGTTTTCGGAATGTCCAGAAGCAAACCGCCAGATGATGAAGAAATCGACTATGGAAACAATCGATATGAAGATTTCCATGATTCAAATAAATCTTTTGCTATCGATATTTTTTCCGAAACTTATGCCAGAGCGAAGCAGGATGAAAACCTCTTTATATCGCCCTTTAGCATTTCGATGGCGCTTTCTATGGCCTATAATGGAGCAGAAGGCGAGACCGGGAAACAAATCGCCAAAACACTCGGTTATGATAAATATGATATCGATATGATAAATTCCGGCTATCGTAAACTCATGACTGAATTGGAAAGGGCCGATGAAAAGGTCGAAATCTATATTGCCAATGCTCTATTTGGCAATAAAACTGTCGATTTTCATGATGACTATGTTCAGAGATGCCAGAAAAACTACGATGCCGACAATATCGCATTAGATTTCGCCAAACCATCTTCAGCAGGAGCTATCAATAATTGGGTGAAGAGTAAAACGGAAGGCCTTATTAAAAAAATCATCGAAAAAACCAGTGCGGATGATTTGCTATATCTTATAAACGCCATCTATTTCAATGGCAAATGGACCCTTCCTTTCGATGAAAATGCTACACGAGAAGGCGATTTTAACCTTCCTGATGGCAGCACAAAGAAAATGCCATTTATGCGAAATAGAGATGATTACAATTACACTGAAAATGACATTTTCCAGGGAATAATGCTGCCTTTTGGGGATGAGCGTTTCGGAATGTATATTTTCCTGCCCAAAGAAGACAAAACCATAGCAGAGATTGCAAATTCCATTAGCAAACATAAGTGGGATGAATGGACAAATTCATTGCGAATGAAAAAAGGCAGCATCATCATGCCGAAATTCCAGATGGATTTTACAAAGACTCTCAATGACATTCTAAAAGAAATGGGAATGCCTATCGCTTTCAATGCAGGCAAGGCAAATTTCGAGGGAATTTCTAAGGTTCAGTCATATATTTCGCAGGTACTGCACAAAGCTGTTCTCAAGGTCGATGAAGAAGGCGCCGAGGCTGCTGCTGTTACTGCTATCAAGATGGAAGTAACATCTGCAAGGCCACCGAGCGAGACATTCACCATGCGAGTCGATAGGCCTTATATGGCAGCCATTTCCGATACCGAAACCGGTGAGATTCTTTTCATTGGAATCGTCAATAATCCTGAAATGCTCGAAGACTGATACAGTCGAAATAATCTAATTGATAAATTTGATATATTATATTAGATTTGTCTGGAGAATTTTGACAATTTAGTAATTTCGAAGTATATGAATAATAAAATAAGCCGTGCTAAAAAATTTCTTTTCGTAATTGTGGGTGCTTTGCTACTTGCTTTTGCTTATCCGCCATTTACAACAGGCTTCACAGCCTGGTTTTGCCTGATCCCATTGTTCCTTGTTCTCGACGATGAAACCGTTTGGGGAAGTTTCATCTGGGGCTATATCTATGGATTTTTGGTTGCCATTCTCGGCCTCTGGTGGATTGTCTATCCGACTGTGCCGGGAATGTTTATGGCGGTTATCTATCTTGGAGTATATTGGGCATTTTTTGCAGCTATCTATCGCCTTTTCCTTCGGATAGGCAAAACGGTGGCCTTTATCAGCACGCCATTTTTATTAGTTTTTATGGAATATATTCGTGGAATGGGTAGAATGGGATTCCCATGGCAGGACCTTGCATATACACAGACTTATTACAATAAATTTATACAGATAGCGGATACTTTAGGAAGCCCGGGGATATCATTCTGGGTTGCTTCGCTTAATGTTCTTATTTATATCGCCTTTATGTCGCTTTTGAATAAGAAGATACGTTCGGCGCTTTATTCAATTCTTGTTCTAATAATGTTTATCGGCGGTTTTTGGTTCTATGGATATAGCACATTAAAAAGAGAAATATATGACATCGATACATTAAAAGTGGCTCTTCTACAGGGCAATATCGACCCTTATCAGAAATGGGAAAGAGGAAAGAGGCATTATAGCCGGGAAGTCTATACCGATATGATCGATTCCGCAATTTTACACAATCCAGCCCTGATCATTATGCCAGAAAGTGCAACGGCAGGATACTGGCGAAGGAAATCGACAAAATTCGAAGTATATGTCGAAAGATCATTGAAAAGCAATATACCAATACTCACGGGAACACTCGATTATAATCCAAGAAATCGCCTGGAATACTATAATGCTGCATATCTCATAAATCCCAATGGTAAAGACCAGATCTATTATAAGATGCAGCCGGTTCCGATTAGTGAACAAATCCCATGGCAGGAAGAATCCAAGTTTCTAAGAAATATAGATGTCGGTGGAAGCCATTTCACAAGAGGGGAAGAGCCTGTTGTTTTTGAGCTCGATAGCGCGAAATTTTCTGTTCCTATTTGCTATGAAGCCCTATTTTCAAGAATATGCCGAACTTTTCGCAAAAACGGCGCACAGTTTATAGTAGCAATCACCAATGATGGTTGGTTCAAACGCTCGCCCGGTTCTTATCAGAATTTTAGATTCAATATACTTCGCGCTATAGAAAACAGAGTCTATATTGCAAGGGCAGCCAATACCGGAATTTCTGCCATAATTGACCAATATGGCCGAATTGAAAGAAAAACGGATATATATAAAACGGAGATAATCCTTGGAGAGATCGGAGTTGCAGGGGATGATTTGACTTTCTATACCAAATATGGTAATATCGTTTCCTGGATTTCATTGGGATATGTTCCGATTCTAATTTTTTTGGTTCTTTTTAAGGGAGAAAAATGAAAAGATTTATATTTTTGATATTTATGGCCGCTTTGCTTTTTTCATTTACCGACTGGAAATACTGGCGTGATATAAACTATATCGAACAAATGGAATATTTCCAGGATAATATTTATCTTGGAAGCCAAAATGGCTTTGGAAGAACAAATCCTTATGACTTCGATGATTTTGAAGTATTCACAGCTATTGATGGTTTTGCAGGTACGAGGATATCGAATCTATCTGCCAATGATGAGCATATCTGGTATTCAACCTATGAAGGATATCTTGGAAGATATGATGGCTATAATTTCGAGATTTTTTTTGATTTGGTTCGTGATGACTATAGAATAAATGACTTTTTATTGTTAGAAGAAAGATTGCTTGTTGCTACCAATAAAGGCCTTCTGGAAATCGAGATTTTGGATAATTTTCTTGTGGCTCGAATAGAGAAAGTCATCGACCAGATTGCGAATTTCCCAAGAGAAAGCGATGTCTATTGCCTATTTTTTCGAAACGATAGCCTTTGGGCTGGTATGACATCGGGAGCCGCAAGAATAAACATCGATGATGATATGAGAGTTTCATCGAATTGGTCCAGCTATGAGTCGTCAAGAGCTGTTAAGGCTTTTGGCTTCTACCATAACAAATATTATCTGGGGCTTGAGTATCAGGACAGCGTTTCAAGTTTGGCGATTTTAGAAGATGGTATTATAGATACAATTAAAACCTCCTCGAGAACAACCAGGCCGATAAATCAGATTTTTGTACAAAATGACACTTTCTGGATTGCTGGAGTAGATGGCATCTATGGAAATGCACCGGCATATATGACAGAACCGGACGCACAGCTTTATTGGCTTATGTCCACAGAAGGAGTAAATTACACATATTCTATTTTGCCACTGGATGGCAAGCTATACTTCGGCCTCAGAACAAAAGGTATAGGCTGGATAAATCCTGAAACAGGTAGAATGGACAGCTATCGTTTTCCTACACCGACTGGTGGTACGTTCAATGCTATGGCAACTAGCGATGATCAGATCTGGGCTCTTTCGGCTTCAAATGGTGCAAATTATTACAATAGAAATGACTGGGAGATATTTAATTATAAATTATATGAGCATACAGACCCGGATATAGACAGTAGAATGTCCAGCTTTCTTTATACTCTGACTTGCGCAGAATTTGACCACCGAGGAAATCTGTGGATGGGGTCGAGAGGATATGCAATAGGTATTTATAAAGGAGATTCGGTTTGGAGTTTTCTGGATAGCGAAAATAGTATGATCGTCGGTAAAGAAGATAGCCCTGATTGGGAATATGTCCTTGATATCGCAGCAGATAGCGCAGGTAATATGTGGATTGTACAGGATAATCCTTATCATCGCTATCCGGTAATTGTTTTCAATGGTGAAGACCTGGAAGGCGAGGAGCTTTGGAAGATCCGTTCGGATTGGAGCCCATTGCCAGATATCGATAATCCGACATGCATCGATGTCAGGTCTAACAGGGCATGGATAGGAACCCATGAAGGCAGAATACTTGGAATAGACTGGCACTATGATCTTTTCGATACCCTCCGATATACATGGTATTATTATGTCTCAGAAGAAGTTACCGGTTATAGTGTCAATGATATCGAAATCGATAGCAGGCAGCATGTCTGGGCTGCGACAAATCTGGGCCTTGTGAGAATAGAGCCGGAAATCGATGAGGTTATACCAATTGATTTTCCTTCGAATCTATCGACCGAGGTCAGAGCTGTCGAGCTTGATGACTGGGACAATATTTGGGTTGCTACCGATGACGGCGCTGCAGTAATTTCTGGCTTTTCTGGTGATATGACGATTTTTAAGAGCATGTATGATCCCGATGCTTCTGATGAAGAAAGATCGGGGCTTTTTTCAAATAATATCTACGATATCGGAATCGATCCCAGGACTCAGGATGTCTGGTTTTTATCCGAGGGTGGGATTTCGATACTTAGCAGAGAAATTAAACAGACCGAAGAAGTCGATGAAATCAAAGTTTATCCAAATCCGGTGAATTTCGGTATTGGGCAGGAAATGATTTTCTCAGAACTACCGGCAAATCCATATCTTACGATTTACACAACCAATGGCGACCCGGTTATTAACTACGATCCTTCATATACCGACTTTGCCAATAGATTTATATGGGACGGTGCCAATGCAGCTGGCAATGAAGTTGCATCCGGAATATATATCTATACCATAAATGCAAATGATAAAGTAATAAAAGGGACTATTTTAGTAAAATGACAAAATTCGATGTAATCCAATACGATAATTCATTAAGAGATAAATGGCAGGATTTTCTGGAAAGGTCCAATACCGGCCATCTTTTTCACGACCAGAGGTTTTTTGAATATCATCCAAAAGATAGATTTGTCAATAATCATCTTCTTTTCCATAAAGGCAATAAGATAAAAGCACTTCTTACCGGTACTATTAGTGAAGATGAGCAGGGCAGAAATATCTATGTTTCTCATAGTGGAGCATCCTATGGTGGCTTTGTCTTACCATTAGATAGTGGTATAAAAGATGCACATAATATTATGGAAGCTCTTCTGGAATATCTGCATGATAATGATTTTGACGGCCTACGAATTACCTTTGCACCAATTTTTTATTCTGAGATGCCAAATCATCATATCGAATTTGTAATGCTTAAGAATAGTTTTGAGATTGTCCGTTCTGAGCTTTCCAGCATTGTTCATTTCCAGGATACTATCGATGATAATTTTGCACTTTTCAGGCCTTCCACCAGGACAGCAACAAGAAAAGCACTTAAAGAAGGTGTCGAGGTCCGTTTCAATGAAAACTGGGTTGAATTCTATGAAATATTGGAAAAAAATCTCGCCATGCGTCACGATGTCAAACCGACTCATACTCTGGATGAACTTTTGAAACTAAAAAAACTTATTCCCGGCAGAATCAAGCTACTATCATCATTCAAAGATGATAAAATGCTTGCTGGGGTTGTTACATTCGAACTAAACGAGAAAGCGATTCTTGCTTTTTATATCAGCCATAGAAAGGAATACCAGAAACTTCGTCCATTGAATATCCTTTTCTATGAACTTTTCAAATGGGGCATCGAATCCGGTTATGAATTTCTGGATTTCGGTACCTATACCCTCGATATGGAACCTAATTTTGGTCTTGCACGATTCAAAGAAGGATTTGGTGCTCGCGGTATTTTCCGAAGCACCTGGATGAAGATTTTCTAAAGAGAAAACGCCAAAAAAGTTGTCGAGTAATCATTGTTTTCATATAAAGGCAATATGGATAACTTAATAATATTTGAATTAATTTTGTCTTTCGGGCTTAAAATCCAGACAATGCGCTGTTCTGCATTGTCATACTTTTCAGGCTAAAACATCAGTAAAGCCTTTTGGGTATATATATTAAGTATTATATGTTATATATGGCTTTAAAAGAGAAAAATTGAAGCATTGCATTTGATTTAGATATATATATAAATTATGCATAAAAAAATATACGACTTCTATAAACTCTGACATTATAAAGTTTTATGAGCACTTTTTGCGGAGATTGTTTTTTTTATGTAAAGTGAGTCAAAAATAGTCTTATAAATGATATGTAAATACAAATTTTCTAAAAAATTAAAGAGTTAACAATAAATCTATACGCTAAAAATTGTCTTTCTATATAGTTGTTATTTTTGAAAAAAAAGCGGATTATTTAAGATAAATTATTATGTCTTTACCTGTAAAGACGATGCAAGAGAAGAGAATTTTAAATTCATAGACATTGCAATAATTGCATAAACAATACTACAAAAATCGCTGCAAACCCTAGCAATTTATGCACTTAAGGCGAATTGTTAGCTTGTTTAGCAAAAGGCTTGTTAATAAAGGAGATAGGGGAAAAAGGATGGTAATCAACCATGTCTTAAGATATCTGTAAATCCATACATAGCAGACAAATAGACATTGAATTTAAACCAATTAGGCAGCATACATCTATAATGTCTTACTATAAGGTCAAATAAAATAAAAAAAATTTACATTTTTCTTGACTATGGTAAAACTATCTGTATATTGACTAATACAAGTATACTGACTTAGGAGGTCTTTATCATGAATAAAAATACTGTTTTTGCGTTTTTGCTGTTTGTATTAATCTTATCTACAACCTTATTTTGGTTTGCATGCCAAAAAACTTCTAATCCCATTGGGGTTCAGGAAGATAAAAATTGGATTATTGATTCTCTTTATACCGTTCCATCGAGTTTTCCTTATCAGGGGATTGGGTATGTATATGCAGATGTAGTCGATGAAGAGACTGGCGAACCATGCGATGATCCATCGATTTATGTTACATTTTCCAGTCCCAATGATACCAGTATTTTTAGCAATTCCATTTCTTATGTCAATAGCGATGGAATCGCTGCCTCTCGAGTCAGTCTGAGAAATATTACCGATACAACTGAAACCCTGGTTGTTATAGATGCGACTATTGAATATCCCAATACAGACTATGAAAGTTATTATCTAAGCGTTGGTGACCAGGCAGCATCTAAAGCTGCTGATATCGAGCTGGAGGCAAGGCCGGATACCGTTTTTGCTGATTCGTATGATACCGTTATGGTCTCTTGCACAGTAATCGATTCATTTGGAAGCACGATTGAAAATGTCAGGGTTTACCTTGAAAGCGTAAGCCGAAATTTCACTATTCCATCTGGCAATTATTATACCGATGAAACCGGAGTAGCGCATGTGCCGATTCCGGCGCCAACTGCGCCGGGTGAAGGCGTTCTTCGGGCTTATGTATATGGAGCCGCAGAAACTATCGTAGATGATACTGTTAGTTTCTGGTTCATTCCTGAGGCACCTGTTAGTAATATACAGCTTACTTCCGATGATATGCAGATTCCTGCCGATGGAATTTCTACTACAACGCTATCGGCAAGAGTAATGGTCGGTGAACCTTCTGCGCCTGCTCCCGATGGAACACCGGTTACATTCGAATCTGATAATGGTTCTTTCCAGGACTATGTTTTCGCAACAAGAAGAAATCCTAATCCATCCGAAGCAGAAGGCGATGGTATTCAGGAGAGCCAGTCGAGCTGGACTGCATATACCGAAGACGGAGTAGCGAGAGTGATTTTGGTTAGTTCCACCGAAGCAGATTCTGTTACAATTACCGCAACCTCAGATCTTGTAACTGCAGAACATACGATTTTATTTACACCGGGCGAACCTGCTATCATAGAGCTTGAATCCAATGAATCTTCTTTGATTGCAGATGCTTCGGATACAACTTCGCTAACAGCTACAGTGTATGACGAATATAGAAATACTGTCAATGCCGGGATCACGATTGAATTCGATGCCGATATTGGCTTTACTTCTCCTGCGGCCTCGAATACCAATGTTAATGGTGTCGCGAGGTCTTTACTCAGAAGTGCTAATTCTTCGGGATTAGCTACAATCACAGCTTCATATGGTTCGATTGTAGATCAAGTCGAGGTCATCTATCGTTCGACTACGCCACAAAGGCTGACAATGACTGTCGAACCGAATGAGCTACTCGCAGATGGCTCCGAAACGGCAACTGTCCGAGTCCAGGCTTTGGATGAAAACTATATCGCAGTTACCGATGGCGTTCCGATATCATTCGAGACTAATAAGGGAAGCTTCAGTCCTGCAGCATCTTACTTAGAGAGGCCTTTCGAGAATGATGATAACGATGAGATAAATACCGATGGAATCGATGATGATGATTTGCGGATGTCGATTAGCGAAGCGATGCTGGAAGATGATTTTGTCGCGTTGACAGAAGGAGGCTTCGCAGAGGTTACTCTCAGGAGTGATACTATTGCTGGAGTCGCTGTCGTCAGAAGTTTCCACATGACAGGCGATAGTTACGATGCAATAGATACTGCCAGAGTTCCTTTCTATCCAGGGCCACCACAAAGAGTTGAAGTGTCTTTCTACCATGATACGATAACTGCCAATGGAGCAGACACAACTACTGTTTATGCAACAGTTTACGATGAATATAATAATAGCATCGGTAGTGGCTATACAGTTGATTTCTCTACAGTAGAAGGTTCTGTTTTCCCGACTTCGCAGACCACAGGCTCCGATGGTATTGCAAGAACCAAACTGACATCCAGCCTTAATTCTGGAATGCACTATATTACAGCTACGGCTTCCGGGATAACAGCCAATACAAATATCTATTTTGAAGCATCCCGGCCAGCAGAAATAACGCTTAGAGCCGATGCCTATACTATGCCGGCAGATGGTATATCAGAGAATATTCTTACAGCCTATCTTTACGATGCTGCCGGAAGGCCTGTCTCCAACGGGACCAGAGTGGAATTTGCCTGTTCTTTGGGTGAATTCAGCCTTTCTTCTTTGTATCGTAGAGGAATTAGCGAAGAAGAGCCGGGCGATGGAAGAAAAATCGGCCATGGTTTGCGTAGCTTCTCTACAATGGATTCAGAAGAGATTTATTATGCTTATACCGAAGATGGCCAGGTTTCTGCCAGCCTCATCAGCCCAACTTCAGAAAGTACTGATACTTCTATTTATGCCAAAGTTGTAACCGATTCGATTATACCACCGGCTGACACGCTTGTTTTAGCAGATACTATATCGATTTCTTACATATCCGGTGATATTTCAAGAATTGGAGTTGTTGCAGCACCGACAAGTATTACTAATGATAGCTCCGAAATTACCGCGACTTTATATGATGAGCATGATAATCCAATGGGCGAAGGAATACTCGTTGAGTTTTCCACTACAATGGGTTCTGTTAATTCGCCAATAGTAACCGATACATTGGGCCAGGCAAAAACATACCTATTCCCGGGTTCCGAGACAGGTACAGCTACGGTTACCGCAAGAGCTGGCGAGGTTTCAGGTTTTGTTAATGTAAATATTAGGCCGGTGAATGTCGGTGAAATTTACCTTTCTCTCTCATCATCAGAAATGACAGTAGATGGCGAGACAATCGACCTCGAAGCCTATGTTACAGACGCAGACGGTTATCCAGTATCCGATAGTACACCAATACATTTCGAAAGTACAATTGGCGAGGTGATGCCAGTCGTCGATAATACGGCGAGAGGACTGGCAATATCTCAGTTATCTCCTACTGGCATTATTGGCAAAGATACTGTGATTGCAAGATTTGATACTTCCGTTGCAGATACTGCTTTCATTAAAATTAAAGCCGGTGCTCCAGCAAGTATCGTTATGGATGTTATGCCCGATACGATGTACACTGGTGGATTACCATCCGGGCAGGTTTGCGCAACTGTCAGAGATGTTTATGATAATATTGTAGCATTTGGCACTGTGATTAATTTCGAAATTGGTGAAGGAGCGATTATTCCACAAGCGCCTACCGATAGCTCAGGTATTGCAACAGCGACTGTTACATCTCCTTTAGAGCCGGGAGCTACATACATTACAGCAAGCTATGGCGGTGTTTCTTCGACTGTACCGGTGGTTTTCGAAAGCTCACCTGCATCAGAAATTATTTTGACAGCTTCCAGCAATGAGATTACTTTGGATGAAATATGTTCTCTAACGGTTGTTGCTATCGACACAATCAGTGGTGTAATAAGCGATGGTGTCCGGGTTAATTTCATAAGTGATTTTAGTGATATTGTACCTCCAATCGCTTTTATCGAAGATGGCGAAGCTGTTTCTTATGCCTATCCAAATGAAGTAAATACTGATAGAATCGTTGCAATAGTTGGAGAACTTGCCGACACTGTCGAAGTCAACTATAATCCGGGAGATGTTACCAGAATCGAGATTACTTCTGATGAAAGCTGGATATATGCCAATGGTTCATCCCGGACAACAGTGAGAGCAAGATGTTATGATTCAGAAGATAATCCTGTCGACAGAGGCGTCAGGCTCGATTTTAGTTCTACGATGGGTGAGCTTATACCTTCATCGGGAATAGGAATAACAAATTCTAGCGGTGAAGCTACAATAATTTTGCAAAGCAGTACAGAACCAGGCACTGCTGTTATCCAGGCTACATATGAGGATCTTATTGAATTTGTTAATATAGATTTTATCCGTTCCGGTGCTGATGAGGTAATACTCCTTCCATCATCCAGAAGCTTCAAGATTGGTGACAATGTTACTCTTAGAACTTTAGTCTATGATGAATTGGGTGATCCAATTACAGATGATACTCCTGTCGAATTATACAGCATTCTAACAGATCCTATTGGTATTCCAGTACCATCCAGGCCAAGAACCATAGATGGCGAAGCGTTAAGCGTTCTCTCTGATCGTGGCGAAGTGGGGGTTGAGACAATTGTTGCAAATGTAGATTCTGCATACGATACAGTTTCAATAGAAATAAAACCTGGTGATCCTGCAAGGATAGAGCTTTCTGCTACGAGTTCTTTCCTATTCGCTAATGGTTCGCATACTTGCGACATTGAAGCAACCGTTTATGATGATAATGATAACCTGCTTCATTCCGGACAGATAGTCAATTTTAGCACATCTATGGGAGAACTGGGTTCGTCTGTTGGCGTTACGAGTGACTCGGGTGTTGCGGCTGTAGAACTTCAGTCGGGAACCGAAGAAGGCACATGTGTTGTGCAGGCTTATATCGGCGATATCGTAGCTATCGAGACGATCGACTTTATGGCATCCAATGCAGGCAATATTCAAATTATACCATCATCCAATAGAATCACACTCGGAGAGATTGACACAGTTTTGGTCATGGTACAGGATACCGATGGTTTACCAATTTCTGATGATACACCTGTTATTCTGGAGAGCTTAAATGATTTCTTGATTCCAATACCTGGCGTAATAAGGACATTAGATGGTGAAGCTACAGGTTATCTCTATACTGCCGGAGAGCCTGGAGTAGATACAGTAATAGCATATTCTGATCCTGAGACAGCATCGGTCGAAATAACAGTTCTGCCTGGCGAGGCAGAATTGATCGAATTGGAAGCGCTACACAATCCAATACTTGCAAATGGAAGAGACACTTCTCGTATTCGCGCTACAATCAAAGATTCTGATGGTAACAATCTTGGCGCTGGCCAGAGAGTCGATTTCACGACTACAAAAGGCGAAATCCAATCAACCGGAATTACAAATATCGATGGTGAAGCCGAGGTACTATTAACAGCAGGTTATGAAGATGGTACTGCCTATGTCGAAGCGACTTATGAAGATTTATCACAAATTGTCGAAGTTCAATTGAGTGGCTCTGAAGCTTTTTGGCTCGAACTTATGCCATCTACCAACAGGCTTAGACTTGGAAATACCTGTACATTGGATGTTATTGCATATGATGCCTTATTCGAACCGGTAACCGATGGTTCACAGGTGTTATTTAGAAGCGATTCTGGCGTTGGACTGGTAATTCCACCCGCAACAACTACAACAGATGGCCAGACCAGATCATTTTTGTATTCGAATGAGCAAATAGGCAGGGATAGTATTTCTGCAAATATGATAGGTGCCAATGATGGCTCCTGGATTGAATTCATTGCCGGCGACCCTGCTCAGATATCAATAGAACCAGCAAGAGTTGACCTGTTTGCTGATGGATTAGATACCACACAGATCAAAGTTACAGTCTTTGATGAAGACTCTTTCCGAGTCAGCAGTGGAATCGAAGTCGATTTGGAAACAACTTCGGGAACAATCGAACCTTTGACATCATATACAAATAGCAGCGGCGAAGCTTTCGCTACTTTTACTGCGCCAACTGTTCCAACTACTGCCTATATTACCGCTACCGTTCGAGATATCGAAGCAAATGCTTTGATTAATATCGAAAGGTCCGAACTCGGTAGCATTAGTATCATTCCAAGCAAAACAAGAATGTCGTTGGGAGAAAGCTGTACTCTGGATGTTTTCGTCTATGATGATTCAGAATCCTATATTTCAGACGGAACAAGGGTCAGTTTCAGGTCGGAAATTGGTTTTATAACTCCGCCAATTGTGGAAACTTCTGATGGACATGTACAATCGATTTTGCATACCAGAAGGGATGTCGGAACCGATATCGTTACAGCAAGTGTTGGCGGAATCGATTCTACTATCGAGATTAATTTTGTTTCTGGTAAGCCAGCTACTATCGAATTAAACCCGGACGAGAATCCTATCTATGCCAATGGTTATTCAAGGACAAGAATTGAAGCAACAGTCGAGGATGAATATGAAAATCCTGTCAAGGCAGGATACAGGATTAATTTTAGCGCAACCTTGGGAGAACTCGAATCAGAGATTGGAGTAACCAATAGCTCAGGAATTGCCGAGGTTTACCTAAAGAGTGGAATCAGAACAGGTACATCGGTTATACAAGGTTGGTACAATGATATTAGCGGCCTTACGATGGTTTCTTTCGACCAGGATACTGCTGGAAGTATCGAGATTATACCTTCGAGCAGTTCGATAAGACTCGGTGAAATAGATACATTAACAATAATGGTGTTCGATACAGTCGGGATGCCGATTGCCGACGATACTCGAATCGAAGTAACACTCGATACATCGAGTACCGGTATGGTAATACCGAGGGTATTATGGACTGAAGACGGTGAAGCGACTACTTATCTGTACACCACTGGCGATACTGGCAGAGCTATTATTACAGCAGCCGTAGGAAGAACAACCGCAACAGAAACAATTGAAATCGAGGCAGGTACGGCTGATAATATCGAGCTCAGTGCTTCTGATTCTACTTTGCCTGCAAATGGTGTTACGAGAACGAATGTCGTAGCTAAAGTATTGGACGATGAGGGATATGTCTTAGGAGCAGGCCTTGTTGTCAATTTCACCACTACAATGGGTACAATAGGCGCTGTTGCTGTAACAAATACAGATGGTGAAGCAACTACTACATTGACAGCATCAAATGATATTGGTGTTGCTCTCGTAGGAGCATCTTATGCAGGGGTCGAGCAATATATGAATGTAGAAATGGTTTATTCTGATATCGCATCTATCGATATGTTTATCGAACCATCGACAATAAATCTTGGTGATAGCTCAATAATTAGTCTTTCTGTTCTTGATTCCGACTTTGAACCGGTTACCGATGGCACAAGACTGGAAGTAACTACTTCTCCATTCGGATATGTCCGTCCGAGAATTGTCAGAACTGTTGATGGTGAAACTCAGGCTATTTTTAAAGGCGATGGGTTGACTGGATCTGCAACAATAAGAGCATTCCAGGATAGCTCTGTTGAAATGGCTATGGATACTATAGAAGTTCTCCCTGGTATTCCTGCTAATATACAAGTTAATGCAATTGTAGATTCATTCTTATATGCCAATGGTGTGGATACTGCATCTATCATTGTCGAGGTTACAGATGCTGATGGCAATCCCGTTGGCGCCGGGCTAACTGTCGATCTCGAGACAGACCTTGGGACACTCATGCCAAATATTGGAATTACAGATGACGATGGTATGGTACGAGTCCGTTATCGAGCAGCTAATTCTCCAGGACTTGCTCTTATAACAGCTACATGCGAAGGTGAAGAAGGACTTGAAACTATAGAACTTCGAGAAGCAAATGCGGATATAATCGAGCTTTTCTCGGACAGTCCAATCATACAAATTGGCGATACCGATACAATTTCGGCTTATGTCTATACTATAACTCCTGAAGAAGATACCTTATTCGTGTCTGATGGCACAAGAGTGAATTTCTCTACAGACAATGGTTTAATACTACCTCCAAGCTCTAATACTGTTGATGGATATGCTTTCAGCGTGCTTAGTACAGGTAGGGAACCAGGAGAAGCAACCATTGTTGCAAGAGTTGGAGATACGGTAGATTCTACAAAAGTACAGATATTAGCCGGCAGGCCCGACAGAATCATATTGGAGGCTGAAAGGAATGATCTTTATGCCAATGGCTTCGATGAGACTACAATAAAAGCAGTAGTCGTAGATGAAGATGGCAATTCTGTTGGCAGCGGGCTTGTTTTAAATTTCTCGACGGATCTGGGAACTGTTACTTCTGCCGCTATGACGCAGGATGACGATACTGCTAGAGTAACATATACAGCCGCAAGCGAAATTGGAGTGGCAATAATTACAGCCGAATACGAAGGAATAACTTCGATTTTACCTATTACTTTAGAAGAAGCTCCAATTGGAAATGTCGAATTAATACCATATAAAACAGAATTTGGCCTGACCGAAGTATGTACCTTGCAAGCCTTTGTAACCGATTCTGCTGGTAATGATATTGCAGATGGAACAAGAATTACATTTACCTCGAATCTCTGCCGAGTTGAGCCTCGTTATGGATATACCGAAAGAGGTATGGTTTTTGCTGTATTGTATCCAAGAGACTCGATAGGAATTGATACTGTCGAAGCAATATGTGGTGAACGAGATATGGCTAGAATAAAAATTCTGCCTGGAGAGCCCAGTGATATTTTACTTAATACCCAGTTTGATAGAATCTATGCAAATGGTTTCGACACAACCGATATTGCTGCTCAGGTTGTAGATATTTATGGTAATCCAGTTCTACCAGGTAAACTGGTTAACTTTACAACGGATTTAGGCTCGATTATTAGTGTCGGGATAACAGATTCCCTATCACCAGATTCTATGGGAATCGCAAAATCTATATTGACCAGTGAATCAGTTCCTGGAATTGCTATTGTGAACGCTGAATGCGAAGGAGCTAGCGGTTCTATACCTGTCGAATTTATGGAATCTATCGTAGATGAAATGATTATTCATGCAGATGACAGAACATTATCTTATCGTGATACAACAAGTATCAGAGTAACTATGTTTGCAGGTGGTACATATGTTTCAGATGGAACTATGGCATTTTTCAGCGCAGAGAATGGACAAGTCAGGCCTATCATTCAATCTACAACCGATGGCGAAGCGGTAGTTGAATTTTATGCTAATGATTCTCTTGGGCCTGCTTCTGTTACCGTTCATGCTGGAGATACATCAGCTAGTGAAACAGTAGATCTAACAATCGAACCAGGCATTCCTTCCCGAATTCAATTAGAAGTCCAGCTGGACTCGATCTATGCAAATGGTATTTCGACAGATTCAATACATGCTACTGTTTACGATGAAGAAGATCATATTGTAGGTCCAGGAGTAATCGTGGACTTTACAACTTCGTTAGGCACAATAGCCCCATTTGGAATAACAAATGAGGATGGCAGAGCAAGCGCAGTTTTAACCTCCGGTTCAGAAACTGGTTGGGCAAATATATCTGCTACAAGCGGAGGCGCATCGAGTAATACGCTCGTTAAATTCTTTAATGCCAATGTGGGAAGTATCGAGCTAATACCTGAAAGATATGTTATAAATCTCGGAGAAACAATAAATCTGAGAGCTTATGTCCTCGATGAGGATACACTCGAGATAACAGACGGAACCAGAGTAAGATTCTCAAGCATTCTTGGATATGTAGATCCAATAATTTCAACTACAAGTAGTGGAGAAGCATACTCGGTTCTAAATACTACTACCAATACAGGTTTTGATACTGTAACAGCAGTCGTCGGAGATAAAGTAGATACTGTTTTTGTTGAAATACTTTCCGCAGAACCCTATAGGATTACTGTAAGTACCCAGTTTGATTCTATTTATGCTAATGGTACAGCCAAGAGTAAAGTCTATGCATATGTAGAAGATAGATATGGTAATCCAGTAGAAGACGGTACACCAATTGAATTCACTACAACTTTAGGTGAGATTATTAATGTTGCTTATACCGATAGCATAGGTGTAAATGCCGCAGGGGACCCAGTATTGCATCCTGACAGCATAGATCATTATGAAAATGGATATGCAATAAGTGAAGTTCAAGCGCCAAATGAACTGGGTGTCGGATATATCAATGCCAGCTATGGTGCAATTAGAGGCGTTACAAGCATTAAATATTATAATGCTTCCGCTGGGCGCGTAATCCTAAGAGCAAGCAGCTCATCGATAACACTCGATGAAAAAGATACACTCACTGTTCTGGTTTACGATGAGGATGATGCACCGATAGGTGATGGAACAGTCGTGAATTTCACTACCGCGAATGGTATGGGCATTGTTATTCCACCGGTTGCTACAACAGTAGCTGGAGAAGCGCAAGTTGTTTTCGAACCATTTGATACGATTGGTTTCGAGACAATAGTAGCCGATGTCGATGGAGAAGATGATAGCCTTACAATCGAAATAAAACCAGGTATTCCTGCAAACTTAGACCTTTTCCTTGCTGACTCTTCAGACTCGATTTTACCTGCCGATGGCTACTCAGAAGCGACTATTATGGCTCAAGTAATAGACAGATATGGTTATGAGGTCGGTTCTGGCTATCGGATTGCATTTACAACACCTACTATCGGCACAGTCGAGCCAAGCGAAGCCTATACTAATGACCGCGGACAATGCGAAGTCAATCTTATCAGCACTACTACTGAAGGCATGGCAATTGTACGTGGTGAAGTAGAAGGCGGTATTTTCGACCAAGTCGAAGTAAGATTTGTAAATAGCTCTGTCGGCAATGTAATTCTTTCCATCGAAAATAATATTGTCCAGATCGATGAGGACAGATCCAATCAAATTAGTGCTCTGGTACTGGATGCGTCCGGGAGAAGAATAACTGATGGAACAGAAATCGAATTCGATGCAACATATGGTGAAGCTATTCCACCGATTGCATTTACGACAGATGGTATGGCAACGGCCGATTATTCACCAGGTATTGTTACTAATACAGATATGGTATCGGCTTATGATCCTATTTCTGGTGAATCCGATTCTTTATTCGTATCTGTTAAAGCTGGGATTTGCCAGCTATGCTCTGTTACAGTTTCTGAAGATTCTGTTGCATCGGATGGCGGAACTTGCGAGATAACAGCCTATTGCTATGATTTCTATGACAATCCTGTCGAAGCGGGAAGACCCGTTACATTCACGACTTCGATTGGTTCGATTATTGGAACTGCCGTTACAAATGAATATGGAGAAGCAAAAACCATGTTCACAAGTGGAAATGTATTGGGAACATCTATTATAACAGCAGTTTGTGAAGAAGGAACCGGTACTGGGGAAGTAGAAATTATAAGGCCGAATATCAGATTTATTAGTATGTCGGCAGACCCATTAAATATTACAGCAGATGGTTTTTCAACCTCTAATATAACAGTACGTGCATATGATGATGAAGCCAATCCAATATCATCGGGAGTTATAGAATTCACAAGCTATAACGCCGAATTTGGCCCGGATAGTACATTAGGTGAAATTGACTCGATTGCTCCCATAACAGATGGAATTGCAACAGCATTGTTTAGATCAGAAAGAGAAATTGCTACTGCATGGGTTATTGCAGAACGATTTGGTATAAGAGATAGTATTCAAATCGACTTAATCGCCGGTGAACCATTTGCAATAGATTTAAATGCAATGCCACCAAGTCTTCCTGCCGATGGCGAATCAGAATCTCAGATTACGGCGACAGTCAACGATGAATATGGTAATATTGTTAAACCGGGTACACAGGTTAATTTTTCAACTGATTTTGGTCGGCTTTCACCAGCGCGTGGCTGGACAGATAGTCTTGGACAGGTTATAGTTGATCTTGTAAGTCCTGACTCGATATGCATTACTACTATTACTGCAACATCAGGTGCTGCTGAAGGTTTTGCTACTGTTGAATTTGAAGAAGTCATTGCAGATACAATTATACTTCTTTCAGACTCACTCTCTATGGAAGCAAATGGCAACTCCAGGACGACTATTACAGCAATAGTCCAGGATTCAGACGGAGGTGTTGTCCCTGATGGAACTATTGTTAATTTCCGGGCAAGAAACTCGATTTTATTGTCCAATACTGCATTAACTACCGATGGTTTTGCCGAAGTCGAGCTTCGTGCAAGCACTAATGCTGTTGATAGTGCAAAAGTTGTTGCAAATATCGGATTGGTTTATAGCGATTCACTCGTGATGAACCTTCGTCCTGGCAATGCCGCAAATATCCTTCTCACAGCAGATGATACAACTATGAGCGCAGATGGCGACACTATGGTAAATATCTATGCATATGTAGAAGATCTATATGGAAATATCGTTACCAGTGGAACTAAAGTTAATTTCACAACTTCGCTCGGTACAATCGATAGTATTGCATTTACAGATGAACTGGGTATTGCCGAGGTCAATTTCCGTGCTGGCACAACTCCAGGTATTGCGCAAATTATTGCAAATAGCTCTGAAGCGGTTGGAGTATTAGGAATTACTCTCGAAGATACAGAAGTAGATGAAATTCTCGTTAATGCCGATCCAACTAGATTGGTTGTTGGTGGTACGACATCTGATATCACAGGCCAGGCATTGAATGCTCTTGGTGCTCCGATATCCGATGGCGCTCCGATAACAATAAGTGTGCTAAATGATTCTCTTGGTACTGTTTTCCCAACAAGAGCTTTGACAGATACCGGATATTTTGCTTCGACTTTCCGAGCCGGTAGAAAAACCGGAAATACATATATCAAAGCTGGAACTGGCAGTGCAGAAGACTCAGTCGAGATTGAATTAATTGCTGATGTTCCATATCGCTTCGATTCATTATATCCTGCCGATATAAGTATTCCTGCCGATAGCTTGACAACAACAGAAATTAGAGTCATGCTTGTAGATAGGTTTGGTAATCCTGTTGCTGCCGGAACAGAAATAGAATTTGAATCCAGCCTGGGAGATATTGAACTTAATACGACAACAGATACAGAAGGCAAGGCTCAAGTCATCTTGCAATCTGGACGCGAAAGTGGAGTTTGCAGAGTTACAGCCACATCTGGCGATGCTATTGCAACAACAGAAGTAGTATTCGATGAAACAACACCGACTTCCATATTGCTTGTGTCCGATGATAGAGAATTAATTGCAGATGGAAATGCTAATACATTCTTAAGGGCTACTGTTTCTGATACTCTTGGTGCTGCTGTTTCCGATGGTACTCCAGTAACCTTCTCGATAGCTCCTGATTCATTAGGCTATATTCTTCCGAGAGTCGCCACTACCACCGGCGGCGAAGCTGTTTCCGTTCTCAGGGCAGCTACTTCACTCGGAGAAGCTGAAGTCATAGCACAATCCGGCGATAGCACAGGCTCGACACCGATTGAATTTATTGCAGGCCCACCATACGATATCGAAGTAGAAGTCGCTGATTCAGCACTGGATACAATCCCGGCAGATGGCTTCTCGACAAGCGATATAAGAGCGACTGTATATGATAGAAATGGAAATACAGTAGCTGGCGGTTATGAAGTTGTATTCAATACAACTGCAGGCTCTTTAGACCCGACTACAACGACTACAAATTCCGAAGGTGAATGTATCACAACCCTTACCAGTTCAACAAGAGAAGAATTTGCTAGTGTTCGCGGTACTGTAGAAGGTACAATAATAGACCAGACCGAAGTATTCTTCCAGTCCAGCACAGTTGACGATATAATTTTGACTATTGAAAATAATAATGTACAAATAGGCGATGATACACCTAATACAGTAACCGCTCTGGTAGTCGATGCTTTCGATAGAAGAGTAAGTGATGGTACATATGTTACTTTCCAGGTCGATTATGGCGAATTGCTTTCAATGGATGGCTATACGAGCGATGGAGTAGTAACGACCGATTATCTGCCGGCTACTGTCGATAGTTCAGATACTATAATTGCCTTTAATTCTGATTCAACAGTCGCAGATACTGTAACTGTGAGTGTCAAGCCAGGAATCTGCCGAAATATAACTGTCGATGTCGATCCACCAGAAATAGCTTCTGATGGCCGTGGCTCCAGTGCGATTAGTGCAGAATGTTATGACTTCTATGGTAATCCTGTCGAAGCTGGACGTGATGTTACTTTCACAACTACGATTGGTACTGTGATTGGAACAAGTATTACTAATGAAAATGGAATCGCACGCTCTATTTTAACCAGTGGCCCAGAATTGGGTACAGCCGTCATAACAGCAAGATGCGAAGATGGCGTAGGCACAAATGAAGTGGATATCATCGAACCAGAGATCGCTTTCATAAGCGTGAATGCTGACCCAATCGATATCACTGCTGATGGTGTATCGACTTCGGAGATTACAGCCAGAGTTTATGATGACGAGGCAAATCCAATAACAAGTGGACTTATCAAATTCTCGAGCTTTGATTCATTAGGTAGTATAATGGGCGATATCGACACTATTGCTGCTATATCTGGTGGAATTGCAACAGTAGATCTTCGCTCAGCGCCAACTGTCGGCACTGCTATTGTTAAAGCATACACAGATGCAGGAATTTCCGATAGTATCCTGGTAGATTTTATTCCAGGAGTACCTAATTCTATAGAATTAGAAGCTAATCCAGATACACTACCGGCAGATGGACTTTCTCTCTCACAAATCAAGGCCAAAGTCAAAGACGAATTTGGCAATACAGTAAAACCCGGAACACAGGTCAACTTTGCAACAGAATTCGGACGACTTTCTGCCAGTAGAGGTTGGACAGATGATACCGGATGCGTTTTTATCGAACTAACAAGTGCAGACTCTATCGGAGTAACAACTATTACAGCAGAATCCGGCGATGCAATCGGATTCGAAAATGTAGAGTTTACTCCAATTGTTGCCGCATCGATAGAAATCTATTCAGACTCGATGTCTCTGGAAGCCAATGGTAATTCGCGTACAACGGTTAATGCCACTGCCCTCGATGCTGATGGACTCGCAGTTCCTAATGGTACTCCAATAAGATTCTACACGACCGAAGGAATCATGATTCCGAATTCTGCTACAACTTCAGAAGCCATAGCATTATCCGAGCTTCGCGCCAGCACCAATGCCGGCGATACAGCTTTTGTCTACGCAGAAGCCAGTGCTACGGTTCGTTCTGATAGCATTGGAATATACCTGAGGCCTGGTGAAGCTGGTAATATTGTCCTGACACCAAATGAAAGCACCTTACCCGCAGATGGCGATACATTCACAACCATAGATGCCTATGTAACAGACATATATGGCAATGAAGTAGCTCCTGGAACGCAGCTTACCTTCTCGACAAGTATCGGCGAAATCGATACCATCACCTATACCGATGCCACCGGTCATGCGGAAGTTCGATTCAATGTCGGAACCACTCCGGGCATTGCACAGATTATTGCCAATAGCGGAGATGCTGTTGGCATAACAAATATTTCTTTAGAGAATACGGATGTCGCTACGATATTTGTCAGCGCAAATCCAGCCAGAGTAACAGTCGGCGCTACATCGACTGCCGAAGTCTCTGGTCAAGCACTTAATGATCTTGGTGCTCCAGTTTCTGATGGTTCGCCTATCACATTAAGCGTCCTTGATACAGACCTTGGCGCTGTATTCCCAACGACAGCAACAACAGATACCGGAGCATTCTATGCAACATTCCGCGCTGGAAGACAGACTGGTATTACATATATTAAGGCTGAAGCAATGTCAATAAGTGATTCAGTTGAAATCGAGCTTCTGCCAGATGTACCATATAGATTTGATTCACTGGCACCATTGGTTAGCACTTTGCCAGCCGATAGCATCTCAACAACAAGCGTTGTTGCATTCCTGGAAGATAGATATGGGAATGCTGTTGAAGCGGGTACAGAAGTTGAGTTTACAGCTACCCTCGGAACTATCCAGGAAACAGCATCGACAGATGTCGATGGCAGAGTGGAAGTAACTCTCCATACCGGCCGTGAAGAAGGCATCTGTCGTATCACTGCAATTGCAGGCGATGCAAGAGCAACTACCGAAGTCGCATTCAATGCTACTGATGCTGCATCTGTGCTGCTGCTGGCAGATGATCCAGAGCTTATTGCAGATGGATATTCGAGCACATTCCTGAGAGCAACTGTAACAGATACAGCCGGTGCACCTGTTTCGGATGGTACACCAATCACATTCACAATAACACCCGATAGTATCGGAAGCGTTCTTCCGAGAATTGCATCCACTGTCGGTGGCGAAGCTATTGCAGAACTTCGCAGCGCAACATATATTGGCGAAGCAAATCTGAAGGCATCGGCAAGTCCAACCGTTGCAGGTTCCACATCCGTAAGCTTCGTACCCGGTCCACCCGCCACTATGGATCTGACATTGATCGATCCTGGTGATTCAATAATATCTGCAGATGGCTATGATAAAGCCAGAATACGTGGACTCATAAAAGATAGAAATGGCAATCCTGTGGAATCTGGCTATGAAGTCTCATTGACTACTACTGCCGGTACACTCGATCCACCAGCGAGCGTTTATACAGATGCAGATGGAGAATTTGAATTCGACCTCATCAGCTCTACTGAAGAAGAGATCGCTGTTGTTAGGGCAACTGTCGAAGGTTCTGTTATGGACCAGATTCAAGTTGAATTCCAGGCAAGCAATATAGCAGATATTATTCTTACAATTGAAAACAATAATGTCCAGATCGGCGATGATGCTACCAATGTCGTTACAGCATTAGTGCTCGATAGCGGCGGAAGAAGAGTAACCGATGGCTCCGAAATAACTTTCAGATCCATCTATGGCGATATATTGCCACCGACCGCATTTACAAATGATGGCATCGCAACAACGGAATATCTACCCGGAACAGTCGATAGTACAGATACCATATTCGCATTCAATTCAGATACCACTGTTGTCGATACAATCACACTAAATATAAGGCCAGGAATCACCCAGCTTTGTACAGTTACTGTTAATCCTGATACCATTGCTTCAGACGGTAGAGCAAACAGCGTGATCACTGCTCATTGCTATGATTTCTATGGCAATCCTGTCGATGCGGGTAGAGATGTCACATTCACAACATCTCTCGGCACAATAATCGGAACTGGCGTAACAAATGCCAATGGTAAAGCCTCTTCGATTCTAACAAGTGGCGATGTGCTGGGTACAGCGATTGTTACCGCAAGATGCGAAGATGGTATTGGAACCGCAGAAGTAGAAATTATAGAGCCTACAATCGCATTTATCAATGTAACAGCTAACCCAATCGATATTACCGCCGATGGTGTATCGACTTCGGAGATTACAGCCAGAGTCTATGATACAGAAGCCAATCCGATTACGACCGGACTACTGCTATTTACATCGGTTGACTCATCGGATACTGCTGAGGACCTCGGTGAAATCGACTCGATTGCGCCTATTGTAGATGGTGTAGCCACGGCAACACTCCGTTCTGAACCACAGCTTGGCACAGCGCTTGTCGAAGCAACATCGCTAACAGGCGTTTCAGATCGGGTACTTGTGGACTTCAATCCTGGCGATCCAGATTTAATAGATATAACTGCTTCGCCAGACACAATCCCGGCAGATGGCACTTCCATATCATCGATTACAGCTTACGTTTACGATGAATATGGCAATATTGTAGATCCAGGAACAGAAGTTCTCTTCTCGACTAACTACGGTTCCATCGACCCGACAAGAAGCTGGACAGATGATTCCGGCAAGGTCGAAATCGAGCTAACTTCTGCCGATTCGATTGGTAGAGCTACAATAACAGCCGAATCGGGTACCGCCGTTGGATTTACGAGAGTAGTTTTCTCAGAGATTGCTGCTGCATCTATCGATATCTACTCTGATTCACTTTCGCTCGAGGCCAATGGAAACTCCAGAGCTACAATAACAGCAACTGTTCTGGATTCTACCGGACTCGCAGTTCCAAATGGAACTCCGATAATATTCTACACATCCGAAGGTATCATGATACCGAATTCCGCAACAACTTCAGAAGCAATTGCAGAGGTTGAACTACGTGCCAGCACAAATGCTGGCGATACAGCCTATGTCTATGCTGATGCGGGCGGCGGAGTTATTTCTGATAGCATTGGAATATATCTCAGGCCCGGCGATGCAGGTTCCATTGTCCTGACTGCTGCTGATGATGTTCTCGAAGCAGATGGCGATACGACAACAACTGTCGAAGCCTATGTTACAGATATTTATGGTAATGAAGTTGCTCCTGGAACACAGGTGACCTTCTCCACCAGTCTTGGCGATATCGATACTGTAAGCTATACCGATACATCCGGAATAGCTGAAGTTAGATTTACTGCTGGTACAACTCCGGGAATTGCCCAGATTGTTGCCAATAGCGGAGAAGCAGTCGGAATCACTAACATTACTCTCACAAATACAGATGTTCAGACGATTTATGTTACAGTCGATCCATCGAGAATTACTGTGGGCGCAACATCGACTGCCGAAGTCTCCGGACAGGCATTAAATGACCTCGGCGCACCGGTTTCCGATGGTTCGCCTATTACACTTAGCGTGGTCGATGATTCTCTCGGAACGATATTCCCGACCACAGCAACCACAGATACCGGTTTCTTCTATGGAACATTCCGGGCAACCGGAATAGCAGGAGTAACAGAGATTGCTGCTGTTGCAGGTAGCGGTGTTACAGATACCGTAGAAATAGAAACCGAACCAGATGTGCCATACCGTATAGTCCTCGAACCAGATACCACCGTAATTCCAGCCGATAGTATCTCTTCAGTCGATATTACAGCTACTGTCTATGATAGATTTGGAAATACTGTTATACCAGGTACTGAAGTTTCATTCACAACCAATCTTGGAACTATCGATGGCACTGCCGAAACAGATGTCGATGGCGAAGTTGTTGTAACACTGCGTTCAGGTAGAATTGCCGGAATTGCAAGAGTAACAGCCGTTTCCGGTGATGCAAGAGCTAATACGCAAATTACATTTGACCCTACAGCACCATACTCAGTATTTGTCGTCCCTGATGAGCCGGAACTTATTGCCGATGGATTTTCCAGCACATTCTTAAGAGCAACCGTAACCGATAGCTCGGGTAGCCCGGTTTCAGACGGTATTCCAGTTAGATTCGAAAGAATGCCAGATACCTTAACCGGCGATACACTCGGCACAGTTCTGCCTTCAGTCGCTACAACTTCTGGTGGAGCTGCTGTTGTTGAGCTTATTGCAGGTATTCAATCTGGTATGTCAAATATTCGCGCTCTTTCTGGAGCAGATACGGGTTATACATCTGTTGAATTTATTGCTGGCGAGCCTAATAATCTGGTTCTTGTGCCCGATGATAGCTCGCTTATAGCAGATGGTGCCGATAATACGACAATTACATGTACCGTATTCGATAGATATGGCAACCCTGTCAGCGCTGGAGAAGCGGTTACTTTCTCATCGACGATGGGAACACCGAGTCCATCCAATATCTCAACAGATAATAATGGACAGGTTGTAATTACATTTACCTCTGGAAATACACCGGGAACAGCGCGACTTTATGCAACCAGTGGCGCAGCCTATGGTTCGATGGATATCGAATTCGAGGAAATCGATGTTTCTTATCTGTCGGTGATTGCAAATCCGATTAGAATAGTTGCCGATGGTTCGAGTACTTCCGAAGTTACAGCCAGAGTTCTCAATGAACTTGGCCAACCGGTTCCTGATGGAACGATCGTAATATTCCATAGTGTCAATGATACTTCTACAACAGACGAGGACTTCGGAACCATGGATACATTGGCAGTAACCGATGATGGCGAAGCTGTCGTTACCCTGAGAAGTGAAACGGTTACCGGCCGCGCAAGAATCTCAGCAAGGCTTAGCTCTGTCAGTTCCTTAAGCGATACAACATTCGTAGATTTCATACCTGGCCCTGTGGCATCTATCGAAGCTACTGCTGGTAGCGATTCACTCGTTGCCGATGGCAGGTCATCGACAGAGATCGATGCTATCCTTCGGGATGAGGATGGCAACCGTGTCAGAGCAGGACTCGTTGTTACTGCTTCGACAGATAATGGCACAGTCGCTCCGGCTACTGCATATACTGATACACTCGGCGAAGTTTCTTTCGATTTCACTGCCTCGACACTTGTCGGCAGATCCGAAATTACAATATCTTCCGGTGGCATTAGCGAGATAGAATATATCCAGCTACTCGAGCCAGATGTTGCTGATATTTATATGACAGCCGATTCAGCAACGATAGTTGCTAATGGCATCAATGAAAGCAGAGTAGTCGCGACCTTACTCGACACTTCTGGCTATCCAGTTGGTGATGGCGTGCCTGTTTCATTCGAAGTCGATGATGATAATGGTACGATATTCCCACGCGTTGTCAATACTGTTGATGGCGAAGTTGAGACATACTATACAGCCGGAACAGATCCTACTAATTCAGCCATGATAATAGCAACCGCAGGAGCAGCTGATACTGTGATAATAGACTTCACAACCGGCCCTCCAGCATCCGTAGAGCTTTTGGCTGACCCAGCCGGTGGAATTCCAGCAGACGATACATCCACAGCCACAATTACAGCGACTGTTTTCGATTCGAGAGGCAATCCAGTGGAAGAGTCATATAATGTCAATTTCGAAACATCTCTTGGCGAAATCGATGCAGTTGGCCTGACCGATACACTTGGCGAAGCCGATGTTGAATTCCGTGCTGGCCCAACTCCTGGAACAGCTCTTATCAGCGCAGAATGTAGAGGCGTAGAGGCTTTCTTCAGATATGACTTGCTTACCATAGATATTGGCGAGATAACAATTGCAGCTGATTCCTATGAATTGACTGCCGATGGCAGAACAACAACAAGATTAACCGGAAATGCATGGAATGAAAGCGGTCTTCCTGTACCTGATGGAACACCGATAAGACTGGAGATACTTCCTGACACATCCTGGGGTGATATAAGTCCGGAACGGGTCTATACATCGGGTGGAAGCTTCGAGTCTGAACTCACAAGCGGAACAAAAGCCGGTGAAATCCAAGCTAGAGCATACAGCTACACTTCCACAGATACAATCGAAGATCGCGTATCGATCGACCTTGTCCCTGGCGCTGCAGATAGCATCAGGGTGACAGCAGACCCTACATCGATTTCAGCTGATAGTGCATCCAGTTCGGATATCACAGGTCGTCTTTTCGATAGATTTGGTAATGCTGTCGAAGCTGGTGTCGATGTTAATCTATCGACAACTCTTGGATTAGTATTGCCCACTACTGTTGCGACAAATGATACAGGCGCATTTAGCACAGTCTTATACAGTAGCTATGACGTTGGCAATGCTACTGTTACGGCTACAAGCGGTTCTGCTTCGAGCAATTGTGTGGTCTCTTTCGATACTGTTAGCGTTGCTACAATATCTCTGACAGGAACCCCGAGAACGCTTACAGCCGATGGTTTCTCAGAATCCGCACTCACCGCCACCGTACTCGATGCCGCAGGCCATAATATTGCAAATAATACTCCTGTTACATTCACGATGGTACCGGATTCTTCGAATCCATCCAGGATTCCAGAAGGCGATATAATTCCAAGCACTGCATATACAACAAATGGCCGTGCTAATTCCATATTCCGAACTGGCGATATCAGTGGAAGAATGACAATAACGGCTTCTGCTGGTACTCTTTCGACATCCATTACTCTGACTTTAGAGCCTGGCGATCCTGCCGAGATTGTGCTCAGCGCATCAGACAGTACTATTTCTGCAAATGGCAGAGATAATACCGATGTTATAGCAACGCTTTATGACGCTCTCGGTAATCCGGTATCAGCCGGTAATTCGGTAGTATTTAATTCAACATTGGGTAATATGTCGCCTGAAAACACTATTACCAATAGCGACGGAATCGCATTCACAACACTTACTGCCGGTACAGAATCTGGCGTAGCCAATGTTTCTGCACAGAGCGGAACGGTATTCGAAGTCATGGACATAACTCTCAGCCAGAGCGAAATTAATGATATTGTCCTTAATGTAACCAATAGAGAACTCATTGCAGACGGTTCACAGACTTCTATTGTAACAGCCGATGTTTACGATGTAGATGGTTCGCCGGTTACAGATGGAACTCTGGTTCAATTCGAAGTCGATAGCGCAGCAAGCGGTTCTATCGTATCACCTAAGCTTACGCTCGGTGGCGCAGTTACGACTGTGTTTACCAGTGGTACCGAAGTCGGCGATAGGCGCGCATGGATAACCGCAAGCGTTATGAATAGCGATAGCACTGATACTACAAAAGAATCGACATGGATAAAACTTCTACCTGGCGATGTTGCTAATGTAGATGTTTACCCAGATACTTTGGTAAGCGATACAATATCTGCTAATGGTTCTTCAGAAATCGATATCTATGCGAAATTAACCGATGACTTCGGAAATCCATTAAGAGCTGGAAATGTCGTCAGTTTCACAACAGATCTTGGTACTATTGTTCCTTCGGTTCTTACAGACTCGATCGGCCTTGCGAGAGCGAGGTTAAGAAGTGGTTTCGAACCTGGTAATGCTAATATCGAAGCCTCATCAGGAGGCATTAGCGGCCTTACAGAAGTGGTATTCGAACAGACACCTGTCGATGGAATATTCCTTTCTACCGATAGAATCACCCTAACCGCCGATGGAACCGATGAAACCAATCTGACGGCGGAACTCTATGATGCTTCCGGTGTTTCGGTTTCCAATGGAACCGTTGTTGAGTTTACATTGGCACCATCAGGTGCTGCTACAGTACTTCCATCGCTTGCAAGAACAGATAGCGGTGCAGTTCAGGTTAGAGTAAGAGCCAATACAGTAGCATCTTATGATAGCTTCGTAATAACTGCAACAGACAGTACTGGAGCAGATTCAACAACAATTACAATGTATCTCCAGCCGGGCGAACCAGAGAGAATCGAAGTACATCCTAATGCCGATGATGCTGATACGATATCTGCGGACGGTGTCTTTACCAGAGCCGTTGTCTGTTCACTTTTCGATGCATACAATAATCCGGCAAGCCCTGGCGAAGTTGTTTCTTTCGAAGCAACTCTCGGCTCGATTCCGCCATCTGCATTCACCGATGTCGATGGTGTATCTTCTGTTAATTTCCGTGCAGGAACAGAAACAGGCGTATCACTTATAACTGTCAGGAGTGGATCGGCGGTTGGTTTCGGACAAATCGTACTTGACTCACTCGAAGCAGACAACCTAACATTAACAGCATCACCGGCAAGAATTCCTGCAGATGGTACAGAATCATCTGATATTCAGGCTATCGTTCAGGATGTTTCTGGATTCCCAGTATCAGATGGAACGAAGGTGACATTCGAGACAGATGCTGCTGCTGATTATATCGAAGGCATTATTGTACCAAGTGTTGGATTTACAGTCGATGGAACTGTTGAAGCCGAGCTTACCGCTTTGGGAGAAAAAGGCCAATGCCGAGTCATTGCGAGTGTCGGTGCAACCGTTGCAGACACATTTATAATTACATTCGAACCGGGTGAGGCAGCTTTCATAGAATTTGATCCTGAAACTACTATAACTTATCCTGCCGATGGCGAACAATATCCGGTTAAAGCTTTTGTTCTCGATGAGAATAGGAATGCTGTCGAAGCTGGTACCGAAGTAACCTTCTCCACTTCCTTAGGCGGCGTAGAAACACCATCGAGTGTTTCAGATGCCGACTCGGGGACTGTCGAATCATTCGTATCCAGCGATACAGCGGGAACAGCAATTGTACGTGCCACAAGTGGCGGTGCAAGAGGTGTTGCCAGGGTGAACTTCGTTGATGTAGAAGCTGAATATATCGATATGGCTATAATACCAGGACGACTGACAGCAAATGGAACCGATTTTGCTAATATTATTGCGAATGTTTCAGACAGCACATTCAATCCTGTATCGGATAATCAACCGGTGCTTCTTTCGACAACTGCCGGCGTGCTGAATCCAACTACTGCGTTCACATTAGATGGTAGAATAGAAGCAACCATAACCGCAGGAATTACAGCAAGCGACTCGGTTGTTATAACAGCCGATGCTGGCGGCGGTGTTACAGCAATCGATACCATCGTATTCGAACCAGGCCCAATAGCATCTATCGAATTTGATGATACTTCAAGGACTATGTATGCTAATGGCTCAGATATCGATACACTCTGGATAACAGCAACAGACCAATATGGCAATCCTGTTAGGGCTGGTACTGCAATCAACTTCAGCACTTCTCTTGGTGAAGTTGCTCCGGCAACCTTCGTAACAGATGAAGACGGCCGCGCATATACGATCCTGACTTCTGGAACAAGCCATGGTGTCGCGACAATTCAGGCATCTAATGGTGGAATTACTGGATATGCTATACGAGAATTCATCAGGCTCGAACCAGCTTCTATCGATCTATTTGGTACTCCTATATCTATCAGGGCGAATGGCAGCGATGAGAGCGAAATGACTGCTCTGGTATTCGATAGCCTGGGCAATCCTGTCTCCGATGGAAATGTTGTTACATTCAGCACATCAGATGGCGTAATAAGCCCAAGGTCTGTTGAGACAGTAGATGGACAGGTCAATACCACATTGAGAGCTGGTGTCGAACCACAGGATAGCGTTCGTATCATAGCAAATTCAGACGAGGCCGCTGATACATTCTATATCGAATTTACACCTGGCGACCCTAATTATATGGTCGTTAGCGCCAATCAAACTTCGATAGTGGCTAATTCGGAAAGCTCATGTTCAGTCTTTGTAGATGTATATGATGAGTATGGTAATGCTGTATCGAGTGGAAAACTGGTCGAATTCACCTCTTCGCTTGGTATAATCACACCATCTTCATATACAACATTATATGGAGATACATTAAGTAGAGCAGTTGCAGTATTGCAGTCAGAAACAGAACCCGGCTGGGCACTTGTCGAAGCTGATTGCGAAGGTGTCGAGGGCCAGGTACTTATTGAATTTGCAAGAACTGATGTTGGTGAAGTAGGAATCGTTATTTCGCCGAATAGAATACCAGTAGGCGGAACAACACCGGCGACTGTAACAGTTTCAGTTCTCGATTCGACTGGTGTGCCTGTTTCTTCTGGTACTCCGGTACGTTTCTCAAGGCCAACGCTCGGTATAATCGATCCTATTTATACCACAACCAATGCATCAGGAGTTGCAACCGCGACTATAAACTCACTCACAGAAGCAGGTAGCGAATACATCAATGCTACTTCCGATACAATCAGCGACTCAACCTTGGTAACATATTTACCCGGCGAACCGTCATATGTGCTGCTGACTGCTGGAAGAGATAGCCTGTTTGCCGATGGTGGCGATAGCACAGAAGTTACTGCCGTCGTCTATGATGAATACGGCAATAGGCTCGATGAAGGTATCGCAGTCGACTTTAGCCTTGTCCCGGATTCTGCATCTGGAACAATTGGCGCAGCTTCGATTACTGATTCCACTGGAGAATGCAGCGTTACTTATACTGCAGGATATAGGCCTGGTACGATAAGTATCATAGCAACTCTTACTGGCGGTGGAAGCGGTGCGACACAGGTAACTCTCTATTCTACAGAAGTAGATGATATTATACTGAATGTTGTTGGCCCAAGCACCCTACCAGCAGACGGAACAACAACAACCGATATCAATGTTACTGTTCTGGATGAAGAAGGCGCACCTGTTACAGATGGTACAAGAGTGAACCTCTACATCGCCGAACCAGATAGCACTGATGCATATCTATACCCGAGCTGGATAATAACCAGCGGCGGTGTTGGAACTGCTACCCTTACAGCATCCACTTCCGTTGATACTGTCTTTATCTATGCAAGACATAAGCTTCAGACATTCCCGGTTAGCTATGTCAATGATACAGTTCAGGTCGTATTTGAACCAGGAGAGCCTTCTATTATAGAGTACTCATACCCAGGTTCAAAAGAACTGGTAGCCGATGGCGCAAATAGCTATACCGATACAGTAACAATCATGGATGCATACCGAAATCCGATTTCTGATCAATTCATAGAGTATGACTTGTCAGTCGGTACGATAGATCCTGTTAATGATGTAACCAATGCACTCGGCGAGGCAATTTTCTCGGTTACTGCGCCTAATTCTGTTGGCTATGGGCTTCTGAAAACAACTGCCGAAGCTGCCGAAGGCATCAAATCAATAAGATATTTATCGACTGGTGTTTCCGAGATTCGCCTCTCGGTATCGCCAAGAGGCCTGCCAGCTGATGGTACATCCGAAGCTACAGCGAGAGCGGTAGTATTAGATAGCACTGGTTCCCCATCTTCCGATGGCTTATTGATACGATTCGAAAGCAATATTGGTATTATAGAGCCTGTGGCCTATACCGCCGATGGCGCTGCAACTTCAACCCTTCGTGCAGGTGATATAAATGGGACAGATACGCTTGTTGCTTATTATGAAAAAGATGACAGCGTTTATGCTGCAGATACAACAGTTTGCGTTTACGAAGCAGGACCGCCTTCTGAAGTCGATATGAGGATCACATCCAATGAAAATGTAGTCGGCTCCGACCAGCGTGATACAGTTAGAGTTACTGTTCGAGATGGTTCTGGTAACCCTGTTGTTACTGGAACTCCGGTTGAATTTACTTTGAATAATCCGCTTTATGGAAGTATCAATAATCCAGTTTCGACAACCGATGACACTGGATTTGTCGAAGTGATATTTACACCGGGAACACAGAAAGGTACAGTATGGATAGCTGCCGAAGCTGGCGACATTCGTGACAGTGTTTATGTACTGCTCCGGGCAGACGAACCAACGACTATGGAATTTGAATTATCGAGAACTTCGATTTTCGTCCGTGGCGCCGGTGAAATCGATAATGCAACAATCTTCACAAGGATTTATGACCTATATGGAAATACAGTTTCCGATAGTATTCCTGTCGAATTTGTTATAAAGAGCGGTCCCGGTATGGGCGGCCCAGGATATCCACCATCATTGAATCCTCCATTAGACTTCGCTATCAGGGATACTTCAGCTATACGTTATACAACCGATGGCGCAGCCAATATCACGCTTAATTCAGGCGACAGTTCGGGTACTGTTATTGTCGAAGCAAGGGTGAACCCGGATACACCGGATGAAATCGCTTCTGAAGCACCGAGGATATCGATTGCTAGCGGCCTTCCTGCCAATGCATCTGTATCTGCAAGCGACTGCAATATTCCAGGATTGCTTACTGATGGCCTTGAGAATAATATTACTGTCTATATCAGTGATGGCATGGAAAACCCTGTTGCTGAAGGAACAGCTGTATATTTCACATGTGATGAAGGACTCGTTACCAGTTCTGCTGTTACAGACAGCATAGGAAGAGCAAGGGCTACATGGATAAGCGCAGATCCAAGGGATGATGGCATCGTTAGAGTTTCTGCCGAAGTCGAAGGCGCAGGCGGAACTCTCGTTTCAGATACTGTAACATTCATCAATTCTGGCCCACCATCGGCTCTAGTCAGCCTTACTGCTTCGCCAACTACCATAAATGCTAATGACGAGTCGGAATCCGAGATAAGAGCAACCTTCCAGGATGTCAATGGCAATCCGGTCGATGGCGGTAGATACAATGCTACGTTCCGCGCAGATTTCGGAACAATAGAATCACCGGTTGAAATATCTTACGGATGTGGCGATGCTTCTGGTGAAGCGATTGCAATATACACATCAGCTGTTACAGATGAAGACGAAGATACTACAAGTTCCATTCCAGGAAAAGCCAGAGATGTGAATATCGATGTATGGTCGTTAGGGGCCAATGATGATATCGATGTATCATTGAATCATGGCCGTGCAAGTGCTACGGAATCCGGCCTTACATTGCCATCAGAGATGCCCGAAAGCACATCGGTAACCATATTGGCAACAGTAATCGATCAATGGGGTAACCCAATAGGTGGCGATGAGGTTTCATTCTCAGCCTCCGCAGGTAATTTCTCACCAACCAGTGACAATACTTCGGCTGCGGGCTATGCCTCGGCAGTCTATACTGCACCATCAGTAGGAACTGAAGATGTTTTAGTAATTATCACTGCAACAATTGCTTCTTCTGGTGCTGTTGTTCAGCAAACTATTACCATAATTGCCGATGCGAAGGATGGTTCTAAAGCTGATATCGACCTCGGATATACAGATGAAGAACTAATGCTGTATGAAAGTCTGGGAATAGACCCAATCCCAAGAGCGATAGGTGAACCCGAAAGCGAAGAAACATTAGATGGAATGTTAATCCGATAAGTATTGCATAATGCATAGAAAGGAAGATAAGATGAAAAGGAAAATTCTTATAATAGCGCTGATAGCAATAATGTCGGAAATGGCATTTCCAATAATGCGTGCTAATCCAACAGAAGTAGTTCCGGAGGGGGAATTCCGTGTAAGTTTTGATCTCTCTCGTGATTCAAGACATATCAAGTATGATATTGGCGATGATGTACATTATGTTTCCAATCGCATCTTGGTGAAACCATCTATTTCAGTTTCAAGTTCCCCATTAATAGAAGTCTACCTGCTGGCAGGTACGGCCGATTTGTATCGTGGAAAGACCTCCTATTATCTTGACGATTTCAAAGGTTCGTATGAGCTGGCAGGTGGACTCGGGGCTAAAGCCGACCTTACCGGTTTCGACCTCGACTATTACGGGAATTATAGAATTAATTTTTATGCCGATATCAGATATTTCAAAACAAGAAGTATCGGCACAACAAGAATTAGAGCTATGAGCGGAGACCCATCTGAGACTTTTTATGAAAAAGACAATTATAATTGGAATGAGTACTCACTTTCTTTGTATGCTTCATTAAATTATATTGACTGGCAAAATGTTATTCCATATCTTGGTATAGAGTGGTTTTATTTGGAAACCACCTATGATCGTGGTTTGTATAAAATGGTTTCCGATGAAGAATCTGAGTCAAGAGTACGAGTAAACCTTGAAGATGAAGGCGGTAGGGCATATTTTAATGATCCACAGCAATGGCCAAAGATTGTTCTCGGTTCAGATTTCAAACTTGAAAGCGGCCTTGTGATTTCTGTCGAGGCTATAATTTGGGGTAAGAAATCAACATCTGTCAGTATAGGAGCTAGCCATTATTCGAAGAAAGAAAAGCGCTTCCAGTAGTTTAATATTATTGTTGCTTTTGTTCTTGACAATAAATAGCGCTCTATCATTGGATAAATTCAATGAAAGGGCGCTATTTATCGATAACCCACGAGCGTTATCGCATATCTTCTTTTTGGATTCGCTGAATACCGATTTTGACCCATTTTCCAGCCAAAGAATTGGATATGCCTTTTTCAAAAATGATTGGATGGAATATTCGAGTTTCAAGTTCAAGCAGGCTTTTAATTTAGCCCAAAGCAGAAGACAAAAAGACAAAATCATCTTCTGGTATGGCCTTTCTTATCTTCGTTTTGGAATGCTGGATGAGCTATATCAAGAAATGTCCGAGATCGATATCCCCTGGGCAAGACTTTGGACAGGACTTGCTTTATTTGATAGGGGAGAAATTAACCAGGCTCAAAAGCTTCTGGAAGAGCTGCTCATAAAAAGAGATTTAGAGAAGATTCTTGCACTCGAAGCTAAATATATTCTGGGCTTATGTTATTTGAAACAGTCGAAGATGAATATCGCTTCTGAGACCTTTAATAGCATTCTGGAAGAATATCCAAGGAGTATATTGACGGGAGAAATCTATTTCAGATTAGCCCTCGTAGAAATTGAAAACGGAAAGTTGGAAAGAGCAAAATTCTCACTTGAGAATTGCTTGAACTTTTATGAGGATTCCGATAGGAAAGAGTCTCACTGGTGGATTGAACAAATGTATTATCTTTTGTCTTCAATTAATATAAAAACCGGTGATTATGAAAAAGCAAGAAAATATGCATCAGAGCTGCAAAAGAAATTTCCCGATTCGAAATATATCGAGAAAATCAGTTATATCAAGGTTCTGGCAAATATCTCCGAAAAAGGTGTGATAGATTCGGTTTTGTTAATTCCTGATAACTTACCTTCACAATTACGCTGGGATATCAATATGCGTATCGGTTTCGAATATTTTGAAAAAGGTGAGTATGAAAATGCACAAAGATATTTTCTTGGTGCAATATCTTCGGCCAGGGAAAACGAAGAAAGATTGCAAACCTTTATGTATCTTGGTGAAGTGAACTATGAAACGAAAAACTATGAAAATGCCCATAAATATTTCCGACAGGCATCCAATAGTAAAACCAATTTCTCTAGGAAAGCAAGATGGGGTTTTGCATGGGCTTCTGTAAAAATAAAAAGCTATGAGCAGGCTCAGGAAGCTTTCAAAGAAGTCTATGAAGGCTATGATGATGACCTTGCAAGAAGAGCAAATTTTCAATATGCAATGACTTTCTATACGACAAAACAATATACAAAGGCAATCCAGGAATTAGACGAATTCCGCTCATCTGGTGGAGCAGAGTTAGCCGACGATGCTGCATTTTACGCCCTAAAAGCTCAAGCCCAAAAGGGCGATACAATTAAATATTTTAATAGACTAAGAGATTTTTTGCTCGATTATCCCTCTTCAAAGTTTGTCAAAGATATGGCTATAGAATCTGTTGTAGAGATGATCGATGCAGAGTTGTATCAAATGGCTCAAGATGTAGGCGAGGTTTTATCCGAAAGAGATTACGAAAGTCTAAAGTCGGATTCTCTTTATTATCTGACTATGAAAGCCAGTTTATTTAATGGTGATTACACCGAGATCAAAGATTATTTAGAGGAATTCTTGCAGGGCGATCCAGAGAATCATCTTTTAGTCGATGTATTTTCTTCTGCCGCAGATTCCTTCGAGCTTGAAGGAAATAATCAAGAAGCTATTGCGATATGGGAAAAGCTAAGAGCCCCAGAGGCAAGTGATTCTATTTATGCTTTTGCCAGCTATCGGCAGGCCAAATGTCTTTTGCGGATGAATGATATATACGGCGCAAAACCGAATATCGACCAGCTTATAGGTGAATTGCCAGAGTATAGTTACGCACCTTTGGGAATGTTTGAAATCGGTGATTGGTACACTCGTAAACAAAGATTCGGTGAAGCAATAGACTACTACCAGAAAGTAAAGATGCTATATCCCGATACGAAATATGATAAAATGGCTGATATCAGATTAGCAGAACTTTATATGCAAATTGGCAAATTTGAAGAATCAAGAGAAATTCTATCAACTATTCCTAATGATAGCCTTTATTCTGAGATATGGAAAGAATCTGTAATTCTCACTATGGAAAGCTTCATTCTGGAAGGTACTTACGATAGGGCTTTGAAATATTACGATGAGATGTCCAAAACAGTAGATGATGAAACCGTCTGCATGCTCGATGAGAAAAAAGCCATTGTAAATATTCAACTTGGCAATATATTCAAAGCAGACTCGATATTTAAGTCCATATCCGAGAAAGAAGAAAAATGTGGACAAATCGAAGATGGAGGATTTTATTATATTTGGGGTGAAGCTCTATCGCGTACCCATGAAAAAGCAAGAGCTTGCAGCCTGCTTAGCATAGTTTATGAAAACGATAATCCAGATTCGCTCCAGAGAAAAGCAAGATTGAAAATCTATGAAATTCAGGAAAAAAAAGACTAAAGAAAAACAAGGAGGACAAAGATGAAACCAATTATGTACATCATGATTATGCTTGTAGTTGCTATGGCGATTACAGGTTGTAAGGGAGAGAAAATGTATAAAGAAGAGGATGTCCTGAAAGCCAATCCAATAGTCGAGATGGAAACATCCAAAGGGACTATGAAAATCGAGCTGTATTCTGACCATGCACCAAAACATGCATGGAATTTTGTGAAACTGACTCAGGAAGATTTCTATGATGGCCTTACCTTTCACAGGATAATACCGAATTTTATGATTCAGGGTGGCGATCCAGACGGAACTGGCCGTGGTGGACCGGGTTATACAATAGATGCCGAAATTAGTCCCGAGCTAAGTCATGTCAAAGGTTCACTTGCCGCTGCTCGAAAAGGCGATCAGGTAAATCCTGAAAAGAAGTCTTCTGGTAGCCAATTCTATATATGCCATGTTGCAACACCACATCTCGATGGCGAGTACACAATTTATGGCCAGGTTACAGAAGGCATGGATGTTATCGACAAAATCGCAAGTGTCGAAACAGGCGCAATGAATAAACCAGTTGAAGATGTATTGATAAACGATATTAAAATTCTCGAGCTGAAACCACATGAGAAATAAAATAGTAACAATATCTTTTATCGTTCTTGTTCTAATGGGATGTTACGGGCAGCAGATTACCACGCTGCCCGACCCATCTTTTGATGGGGAAGTCTCTTTGGAGAAAGCGCTCAAACAAAGACGTTCTCGCAGAAATTTCGAAGATAAATCCATGACAATCCATCAGGCAGGGCAATTGCTCTGGGCAGCCTATGGAATCTCTTTACAAAGCAGGCAATTCCATACTGCACCATCTGCTGGCGCTACTTTTCCATCGGAGCTTTACTTGATTGCAAGAGATATAGAAGGCCTGGAAGCAGCCATTTATCATTATAAACCCAAAAACCATAGCCTCGAGCTTATAAAAAAGGGCGATTATTCAAGGCAGCTCCAAGAAATTGCTCTTAACCAGAAAACAATTATTGAAGCACAATGTAATATCATAATTGCGGCTGATTTCGACAGAACGATGGATCACTATAGCGAAAGGGGTAGGCAGTATGTTTACCAGGAGTCGGGTCATATAGGCCAAAATATCTATCTTCAAGCCGAGGCTATAGGTCTTGGAACTGTTGCGATCGGTGCTTTCGATGAAAATAAAATCAAAGAACTAATAGATTCAGAATTTACACCGATATATATTTTCCCAATAGGGAATATAGCAGATGAAAAATAGACTATTAAGAGCAATAATTGGCATTATACTAATTTTTACTGGAATTGTTATTATCCTTAGCAATTTTGGTATAATTGGTAGTGCCGATTTTTTATGGGATATTTTATTTATTTTGCTCGGTGTATATCTTTTCTATGTTGGGGCTAAAAAAGAGGTACTTTTCGAAGGCTTAGTAGCAAGTTTTTTAATGACTATCGGAATTATTGGATTTTTTTATGAATTAGGTATCTTTACAATGGGAATTTCGAGTTTATGGCCAGCTATGTTTTTGACTATGGGATTTTATATGATTTTTACATTTTCAAAAAAGAGGTCAAAATGGCTTTTATATTCGGGAGTGGTTCTTGTAATAGCAGGATCACTCTACGTTCTTAAGAGAGTAGGAATTCTGATTTTTAGTTTCAAGGAAGTAATTTTAAAAGTTTGGCCTATTCTTTTGATTTTGATAGGCCTATATATCATGAAAGGTTTGACAGAAAAAAAAGAAACAAATATTTTTTAGATTGACAATATGGACTAAATCGCTTATAATTTTAAAGAATTACAATAAATTCACACCCCAGGGAGATAGAATATGAGCCTCCAGGGCAACCTTTCAAGCGTTTCATTTCCTGATCTTCTTCAGCTTCTCACTATGGGAGGCAAGACAGGGACACTTAGATTGCAAAAAGAAGATGCAACAAAAGAAATCTATCTCAATGAAGGACAGATTATCTATGCTGCCTCTGATAATGTCGATGATTCATTCGAGAATGTTCTTATTCGTCGCGGAAGTATCCAAATGGAGCAGCTTAACAAAGCAAAAGAAGTTAGTAAGATTACTGGCAAGCAATTACCGGCAACTCTCGTTTTTCTTAATATTTTACACAAAGAAAAGGTCGCCGAGCTTGTCCATAGATATGTAGAAGACATTGTTTTTAGCCTTTTCTCCTGGGAGTCTGGTATTTTTACATTCGAAGAAGGCCAGCTTCCCGATGTTGATTTTGTTGTTCATGCGTTAAATACAATGAATATACTGCTCGAAGGAACAAGGCGTATCGATGAATGGACCAGGCTTCAGAAAAGCCTGCCATCCGATAATGCAGTCCTGCGTGTTGTAGGCAGTGCTTTTAGCGAAGATAAGTCTTTGCATATCACACCGGAAGAAGTCCAAATCCTTTCTTTGATAGATGGAGAAAGAAATATCGAAGAAATCAAAGAAAAAAGCCCCCTCGACCTATTTGGGACAGCCAAGGCATTGCATAATCTAATGCTTTCTGAGATAGTGAAAACAATTGGTTTAAAGGAAACCGCCAAAGTTAGCGAAGATAGAGAAGATTCTGTAATTACAGAAATTACTAATATGTATGCACAGTGTTATCAAGTCGTTTTGGAAATGATGGCATTAAAAGTCGGAAAGGGCGCGACAAAAAAGTTGAAAACCATATTAGATAAAGGTAAAAAGCAGTATGAAGTTGTGAATTTTATATCCCTCGAAGATAATAATATCGATTTCTCACATTTCATCGAGATGTCCAAAAGAGAGATTTCCGATGAAATTAGGCTTCATGCTGTTTCATCAGGACTTTCATATGTCCTTAAGGAACTTATCAATTATGCTTCGAATACACTCGGCTCAAAAATTAGAAAACAAATTATCGATAAAATTGTCGAGGTCTCTGAACAATATCTAACAAAAAATTCTGAAGAATTCAAAAAATATGGGTTCATCAGCGATTTCCAGCGAGCTACTGGTATAAATATTATCAATTAAAGGAGTCAAAGGTGGAAAGAAATAATAAAGTTTTTTATCTATTCATAGCAATTATAGTTCTTGTATCTCCAGTTTTTGCGCAAACAACTGCGGAACCAGTTGAAAATATCGTTAATATTATAGTCGATTTTCTATCATTGCTATTTTTAGCATTTGCATTTTTATCTTCCTGGAGCATTTACACTAATTTCCGAGAAGGACAACTTGCTATACCATGGGGACTTATAGCTGCTGGCGTCATTTTTTTCTTCTTTGGAAGGATTCTTCAGGCCGGCGACACTGCAAATCTCTGGGAAATGCCGATGATTCTCAAGAGTTTTATAAACCTTATCGTAGCTCTTGCTTTGCTGGTTGGAATGGTTCTATACAAAAGAACCATAAGTTAGAATATAAACAAATAATCTTTTTAAAGTCAAGCCCCGCTTTCTCTTATAAAGCTATATATAAATTAGTACTGTCCCGAAAAAAAACAGGAATTGTTACAGGATATAATTTATAAGATTATCGCCAAATTGCAATTTTTTTGGTTTTGCGAAAAACCCTTCTGTCAGCTTCGCCGACAGAGGGGTTTCTTTCACCTTTGGCATCCTGCATTAAACTGAAGTTCCACGCACAAATTCGCTATCAGTAATTATATCAC